>NZ_JBIALD010000010.1:0-292098 GCF_042873115.1 Streptomyces sp. NPDC005017
CGGTTACATTCCGAACCCGGAAGCTAAGCCTTACAGCGCCGATGGTACTGCAGGGGGGACCCTGTGGGAGAGTAGGACGCCGCCGAACAATTATTGGAGAAAACCCCCGTACCGTAAACCGGTACGGGGGTTTTCTGCGTTTCGGATACTGTGGCCGACATGAGCTACCAGGTTCGTTCCATACGTGCCGACGAATGGCCGGCGGCCAGGAGGCTTCGGCTCACGTCGTTGCAGGATCCCGTGGCGCATCTCGCCTTTCTGGAGACCTACGAGCAGGCCAGGGCCCGGCCGGACGCCTTCTGGCAGGAGCGGGCCGCCGGTGCGGCCGAGGGTGCGACCGGGGCCCAGCAGATCATCGCCGAGGGGCCGGACGGCGAATGGGTCGGCACGCTGACCGTGCTGATCGAGGAGGCCGGCTCGACGGACTGGGCCGGTTTTCCGGTGGAGCGGAAGCAGGGGCATGTCGTCGGCGTCTTCGTGGAGGCCGCCTGCCGGGGCATCGGGCTCACCGAAGTCCTCTTCTCCGCCGGCCTGGACTGGGCCTGGGCGCAGGGCGCCGAGCGGGTGCGGCTCCTCGTGCACGAGGAGAACACGCGGGCACAGGCCTTCTACCGGAAGACCGGCTTCGTGCCCAGCGGGGTGATCGTGCAGCTGAGCGCGGCCCCCGACGAGAAGGAGCTGGAGTTCGTCATCGAACCCGGCACCGACTGACGGGTCTGACCGCCGTCAGACCGGCATCTCGTCGTGCGGCCAGCGGGAGCGGGCCTGTTCCCGGGAGCGGAGCAGGGCCAGCGTGCGCAGGCCGCGGTCGGCTCCGGTCGTGAGCAGATCCGGGAGCTGGGGGAGCGGGGCCACGGCGGCGATGTCGTCCAGGACCAGGGTCAGTGGTGGGTCGAGGCGACCGGAGGATGACCGTTCGGCCATGCGCCGGCCGCGCTCGACCACGCTTGCGACGAGGGCCGTCAGCAGGGGCATCGCGCCGGGGTTGGTCCGGGGGTCCTCGATGGACTCGCCGACCACATAGAGGCTTCCCCCTTCGGCGATGAAGGAATCCAGTGCCAGGGCGTCGGGTCGATTGGGTGTGCAGGCCTCGCGGATGTTGACCGTGGACAGTGCCGCCAGCGCCCTGCCGATCAACTCCTGTGCCATGTCACGGCGTTCGGGATGGGCCGTGAGGGCCGCCTCCAGCTCGCCGGCCGAGCCGGGCGCGGCCTTCACATGAGTACGCAGGGTGCGTACGGCTTCCTGGATCTGGGTGCCCTGGGACCAGCGGTGGACGTGGCGGACGCTGCCCTTGTCGAGGGCCGCGGCGTGCAGATAGCTGCGCAGCAGGGTTTCGGCCGTGTCGCTGACGGCCTGGTCCAGCCGGGAGGTGGGGCGGACCGGCGTGAGCAACGCCGTCGCTCTCTCCGCGGCGGTCGACTTGGTCTCGCATCCTGCCGTGGGCGACCAGTGGAGCCTGGCCGGGGTGTCGCAGCGGTGGGTGGGGTCGTAGAGGAGGGTGGGGCCCAGCTTGGCCCGTGCGTCCTTGGTGTCCTGCCAGAGCGAGGGGTTCGAGGTGACGACCAGGGTGGGGCCGTCCGCGTCCCGTACCGCCTGGGCGGCCGTCTGGTGGCGGCCTTCGCGGGGGGCCACGAGAATGCGTTCCCAACTGCCCGCCGGGTCCTGGCCGAACAGGGCTGCCGGGGTCGACAGGACTTCCGCCGCGGGCTCCTCGTGGGCGGACGCGAGTGTCGGCGGAGGCTGATCCTCGGTGAGCTGGGGAAGGGGGCTCGCCTCCATGGGCCTGCGGGTGTCCGGCCGGTGTTCCGCTCTCGGCTGCGGGACGTCGTATGGCGGCCGTTTCCCGCGGGGCTGTGCCCGCTCGGCCCTGCGTCTCGCGCGGACCGCCCGCCAGCGGGCGAAGGTGCCCAGGACGAACACCGTGAGGACCACCAGGATCATCACCTGGCCGATGAGCAGGCCCCAGAAGAGGCCGTAGCCGGATAGGGCGGCCGCCGGGGTCTCGGGCCAGGCGCCGGCGATGTCGTGGGGGCTGGTGGCGAGGTGGCGCATGGCCAGGGGCGTACGGGTGAAGGTGACCGTGCCGGGCCAGGTGCCGTGGGTGAACCAGGCGGCGAGGCCGGTCGCCGTCCAGACCAGCACGGTCATCCCGACGAGGAACGCGAGTATGCCGATCAGCAGGCCGTCGGGGATGCCGCCCTGGGCGTCCCGGCGCTGGGTCTCCGGTCTCACGCCGCCGCTCCCTACGCCACCGTCGACTCGGAGTCGCCGAGGTGCTGTTCCATGAAGGCCGCCGCCCGTTCCTCCGCCTCCAGCTCGGCCGCGTGCAGGGCGTCGTCGAGGTCGCGGGAGGACTCGGTCATCGCCCGGTCGGTGAAGACCAGCGGGCGTTCCGTCTCGGTGACCAGGTGTTTGACGACCTGGACGTTGCCGTTGACGTCCCAGACGGCGATACCGGGGGTGAGGGTCGGGATGATCTCCACCGCCCAGCGCGGCAGGCCCAGGACCCGGCCCGTGGCTCTCGCCTCGTCGGCCTTCTGGGCGTAGATCGTCCGGGTCGACGCCATCTTCAGGATCGCCGCGGCCTCCTTGGCCGCGGCGCCGTCCACGACGTCGGAGAGGTGGTGGACGACCGCGACGAAGGACAGGCCGAGCCGCCGACCGAACTTCAGCAGCCGCTGGAACAGCTGGGCCACGAACGGGCTGTTGATGATGTGCCAGGCCTCTTCCACCAGGAAGATGCGCTTCTTGCGGTCGGGGCGGATCCAGGTGTGCTCCAGCCACACGCCGACGATCGCCATCAGGATGGGCATGGCGATGGAGTTGCGGTCGATGTGGGAGAGGTCGAACACGATCAGCGGCGCGTCCAGGTCGATGCCGACCGTGGTCGGGCCGTCGAACATGCCGCGCAGGTCACCGTCGACCAGCCGGTCCAGCACCAGGGCCACGTCCAGGCCCCACGCCCGGACATCGTCTATGTCGACGTTCATCGCCTCGGCCGACTCCGGCTCGGGGTGCCGTAGCTGCTCGACGATGTCGGTCAGGACGGGCTGGCGCTCCACGATCGACTCGTTGACGTAGGCGTGCGCGACCTTGAGGGCGAAGCCGGAGCGCTCGTCCAGGCCGTGGCCCATGGCCACTTCGATGATGGTCCTGAGCAGGGCGAGCTGGCCGGTCGTGGTGATCGCCGGGTCCAGGGGGTTGAGCCGGATGCCGTGGTCGAGCGCCGCGGTCGGGTCCAGCCGGATGGGGGTTATCCCCAGCTCCTGCGCGATGAGGTTCCACTCGCCGACGCCGTCCTCGCCCTGGGCGTCCAGGACGACGACCTGCCGGTCGCGGAAGCGCAGCTGGCGCAGGACGTACGTCTTCTCCAGCGCGGACTTGCCGTTGCCGGACTCGCCGAGTACCAGCCAGTGCGGGGCCGGGAGCTGCTGGCCGTAGAGCTGGAAGGGGTCGTAGATGTAGCCCTTGCCGGAGTAGACCTCCCGCCCGATGATCACGCCAGAGTCGCCCAGCCCGGGCGCGGCCGTCGGCAGGTAGACCGCCTGGGCCTGCCCGGTCGAGGTCCGCACGGGCTGCCGGGTCGACTCGACCTTCCCGAACAGGAAGGAGGTGAAGGCGTCGGTGAGGACGGACAGCGGATCCCGCATCAGGTCCTACCTCCGGATGCCGGTGGCGAAAGGAAGAGTGTTCACGAAGGCGCGGTGGTGCTCGCGGTCGCACCACTCCAGCTTCAGGTACGACTTTCCGGCCGACGCCCTTATCGTGCGCTTGTCGCGAGCCAGGGCCTCGGGACTGCGCGAGGAGACGGTGATGTAGCCGACCAGGTTCACTCCGGCGGCGCCGCTGGCGAGGTCTTCGCCGCGCTGGTCGAGGCGGGAGTGGGCGGCCACGTCGCGCGGGTCGACGGTGCGGTTCATCTTGGCGGCGCGGGACGCCTCGGCCTCGTCGTTGGTCTTCTCGGTGAGCATGCGCTCGATGGCGATCTCGGTGGGCTCGAGGTCCATCGTGACGGCGACCGTGCGGATCACGTCCGGGGTGTGGACGAGCAGCGGGGCGAGGAAGTTGACGCCGACGGGCGTCATCGGCCACTCCTTGACCCAGGCCGTGGCGTGGCACCAGGGGGCGCGGGTGCTGGACTCGCGGGTCTTGGCCTGGAGGTACGTCGGCTCCACCGCGTCCAGTTCGGCCGGCCAGGCGTTGCGCTTGGTCATCGCCTGGATGTGGTCGATGGGGTGGTCCGGGTCGTACATGGAGTGGATCAGCGAGGCGAGCCGGCCCTGGCCGAGCGGCTGGCGTACCCGGATGTCCGCCTCCTGGAGGCGGGAGCAGATGTCGGTGAGCTCCCGGGCCATGACGACCGCGAGGCCCGCGTCCCGGTCCACCTTGCCGCCGCCGTGCGGGCGGGCGGCGCGGGCCATGGCGTTGGCCTCGGCGGCCAGCTCGCGTGTGAAGTGCATGCAGGCGACGAGGTAGGCGCGGTGCTGCTCGCTGCTGGTGGACACCATCGACTGGAGCTGGTCGTACGACTGCTGCAGCCAGGGCAGGGCCTTGTCGTCGCCGCGTACGGCGACGTCCTTGGCGTGCGCGTCGGGGTCGGCCGGGAGGGTGCGGGCGAGCATCTGGAGGCGGGTGACGAAGCCGTCGCCGTTGGCCACGTGCTTGAGCAGCGTGCCGAAGCGGTCGACCAGGGCCTCCTGGTCCTCGCTGTCGCGCAGGCCGACGCCGGGGCCCTCGATCTCGATGGCCGCGGTCACCGTACGCCGGTCGGCGTGCAGCAGGACGGCGATCTCGTCGGGGCCGAACGGGGCGGCCAGCCAGGTGATCCGGCCGATGCCGGGCGGCGGCCCGATCTCGATCTCGCGCCCGTCCAGCCGGGTGCCGGCCTCCATCACGGACGAGCGGTAGACGGTGCCCTTGCGCAGGGTGCGCTTGTAGCTGCGGTTGATCTCGAACCACCGGTAGAACGTGCGCTGTTTGTACGGCACGTAGACCGCGGCCAGGGCGAGCAGCGGAAAGCCCATGAGCAGCACGATCCGCAGGGACAGCACCGGGACGAGAAGTCCGCACATCATGCCGAGGAACGCGCCGCCGATGATGAGCGCGATCTCGCCGGACTCTCGGTTCCGGCCGACGATCGCGTTCGGCCGGGCGCGGCCGATCAGATATGTACGGCGGGGCGTGACCGGATGGGACAGATGGGACTCGGTCGTCAACGCCCTTCACCTCCCGTGCGGTTGGTACTGCTGTTGCGGGTGTTGCTGGCGTGGGGCGTGTTCACCGGGCTGCCCGAGCGGGGTGAGGGTGCGGCGGAGGGGACAGATCCGCCGCCACCGTTCGAGGTGCGCGAGCTGTGTGCGGCGACACCGCCGGCGGCCGTGTTGGCCGGGCGGGACGTGTGGGAGGACCCGCCCTGGCCGCCGTTGCTGTCGGCGCGGGTGCTGTGGGTCTTGATGCCCTGGGCGACGAGGGTCGCGGGCGAGCTGATGACGGCCGCGGCCTTGCCCTCGGCGCCCTGCATGATGCGGTTGTTGCGGGAGCTCGCGATCTCGTCGCCGAAGCCGGGGACGAAGCGGTAGATCATCGCGGACGCGAAGATGGCTAGCAGGATGATCGCGAGGCCGGAGACGACCGCGGAGAAGGCGTCGGGGCCGTCCTCGGCGGACAGGGCTCCGGCGAGGCCGAGGACGATGACGATCACCGGCTTGACCAGGATGACCGCGATCATGATGCCCGCCCAGCGGCGGACGTGGCCCCACAGGTTCTTGTCGACGAGGCCGGCGTAGACGACGGTGCCGAGCAGGGCGCCGACGTAGAGCAGGGCGGCCCTGATGACGAGCTCCAGCCAGAGCACGCCCGCGGCGAGGATGCTGACCAGCGAGACCACGATCAGCATGATCGGGCCGCCGCCGATGTCCTCGCCCTTCTTCAGGGCGCCGGAGAAGTTGCCGAAGAACACGTTCGTCTGATCGCCGGTGGTGTTGGCGAGGACCTCGCTGACGCCGTCCGTGGCGGAGACGACGGTGTAGAGGATCAGCGGGGTGAACGCGGAGGCGAGCACGGTGAGCCAGAGGAACCCGATCGCCTCCGAGACCGCCGTGGTGAGCGGCACGCCCCGGACGGCCCTCTTCGCCACGGCCAGCAGCCACAGCAGCAGGGTGAGGATCGTCGACGCCGCGAACACGACGGCGTACTGCTGGAGGAACTTCGCGTTCGTGAAGTCCACGGTCGCCGTGTCGTTCACGGCCCCGCTGAGCTTGTCGATCGTCCAGGACGCGGCGTCGGCACAGCCGCGGGCGAGGGACGAGAGGGGGTCGAGGGTGGAGGTGGGGTCTACGGAGGGGGAGTTTCCGTCGCTGCCGCCTTCGTTTCGTTCGCAGTACCTCTTGGCAGGCCCGACGATGAGGTCACAGCGGTCCTCGGAGGGCGAGGGCGACGGTGTGGGGGCTGCGGAGGCACGGGTGGCCAGCAGCACGAGCGCGGTCTGTACGACAGTGACGGCGGCGGTGGCCTTGAGCGCGCGGCGCGTGTTACCGGGCATAGCTGAAGCCTCCGTACTCCTCGACGGCCTTTGCCATTTCGTCGGCGCTGGACGCCTTGTCGTCACCCGGGACGGGTGCCGGACCGTCCTTCTGCGCGAAGCTGTCGACCTTCCAGTCGCCATCCGCCCAGCGGAGCCGGAGAGTCATGGTGAACCAGTCGCTGGTGACCGGGTTGGTCGAGGTCTCACCGGCAGTCCCGAACACTCCGGTGCACCACACCTCGACGGCTGCTGCGGTGTCCGAGTAGCTGGTGGCCTTGGTGCCGATCGGCATGGTGCGCGAGACGTACGTCTGGCCGTCCTTGGAGGTGCCGTTCTTGTCCAGGCCGATGTTGTTCAGAAAGTCCTCGGTGTACGCCTGGTCGAGCTGCTGCTCCAGAGCGGCCTGCTTGTCGGCGACGAAGACCTGCCGGACGATCTCCGAACGCCGAGCGGGCTTGAGGATGTCGGCCGAGACCAGCGCCACCGCGTAGTTGGCCGCCGCGCTCTCCGCCCCCTGCTGGTCGTGGGCGAACCCCGAAGGGACCCCCCCGCTGCCCGACTCCACCGGCTTCGTCCCCGTGGCCGCCGTCTCCGACGCCTCCGGGCCCTTCCCGCCTCCGCCCCCGCTCCCCCCGTCGGATGACGAATCGTCTCCTCCCCTGTTCGCGAAGGCGATCGCGGCGATGAGGAGGACGACGACGGCGACGACGGTGACGAGGCTGCGGGAGGAGGAGGCGCGGCGGCGTGGGCCCCCGGAGTAGGAGGTGTCCTCGGGCAGGCGGGTGCGCGTGCCCGGGTAGCCGCCGGTGTCGTGTTCGTCTCCCAGGCTCATGCGGCGTACGCCCCCTCGACGTCGTACGGGTGCACCTCGTACCGGAACACGTAGGAGTACGACGGTAGCCGCGCTGGTTCCCGCGTGGGCGTGGTGTGGTGACTCGACATCAGGGAGAGCAACCTCAGTCGGTGGGCACGACGGACGGGTGGGTGGGGAGTGCGGGCCGGGTGTGCCCGGGGACGAGGTGCTAGACCGCCATGCCGTAGACGATCGTGAACAGCGTGCCGAGCGAACCGATGATGAAGACGCCCGTGAGGCCGGCGATGATCAGGCCCTTGCCCTGTTCCGCGCTGAAGGTGTCGCGCAGGGCGGTGGCGCCGATACGTTGCTTCGCCGCGCCCCAGATGGCGATGCCGAGGCAGAGCAGGATGGCCACCGCCATCACCACCTCGATCATGATCTTCGCCTCGTTGCCCAGGCTGCCGAAGGGGCCCCAGTCCGGAGCGATCCCGCCGATGATGGTGTTGATGTCTCCCTTGTCGGCCGCAAAGAGCATGTAAGTCACCGCCCCTGGTGGGTAGTTCCGCTATCCCCTGCGGTGCGCAGAGGTCAGGCCCATTCTCGCCGACAAATGCGCTGTCGGATGTCGACTTGGCGTCATTGGTTGGCGGTTTTCGTGCGAAAGCTTGGTCACTCTGTGTATCACGGCAGGTCACGCCGGGCAATGAGGCCTGAACGGAACCTGTCGACGGTTCCGTCGTTGTCCCCTTTTACCGTTGTCGCCGGCCGATCGCCGTGTCCTGTGCGGCGTCCCGCTTGTGACGGTCCGTCGGAGTGAAGGCTATCCCCGGCGGGGTGCGAGGCCGTGCAGCAGGTGGTGGACGAGCTCGTCGAGGGAGCCGAGGGCGTCCTCGGCCGGGAGGTGCCCGGTCGTGGTGAAGGCGGCCACGCCGTGCAGGGCGGCGCCCGCCAGGAGGGTGATGTGCTCGGGGTCGCCCGCGACGATCTCGCCGCGCTCCTGGGCGTCGGCGAACACCTGGAACAGCGGTGTCATCGCGCTCGCCACGGCCGCCGCCAGCTGCTCGGAGATGTCCGGGTCGTGCTTGCGGGCGTACATCAGCTCCAGCAGGGCCGCGTTGTCGACGGCGAACCGCAGGTAGGCGCGGGCCAGGGCGACCAGGCGGGTCTCCAGCGGCAGGGCCGGGTCGTCGGCGCGGTCGATGGCGGCCGCCATGCGCTCGAAGCCGGTGAGGGCGAGGGCGTCGAGCAGGGCCTGCTTGTCCTTGAAGTGGCGGCCCGGGGCGGCGTGGCTGACGCCGGTGGCGCGGGCGAGCTCGCGCAGCGAGAGCGCGCCGGCTCCCTTCTCCCGCAGGGTGTCCTCGGCGCTCGCGAGCAGGGCGGCGCGGAGGTCTCCGTGGTGGTAGGGCCGGCTCTCGGGCATGGTCAGCATCGTAGCTCTATGTAGTCAGTGGCAGCATCGGAGCCGCCCGATCCGGTGTTGTCATTGACAGCATTGTTGTCGCTGCCTACATTTGCGGCATGCCCTCATCGCGTACGCCGGCGTCCCGGCCGGCCAAGTGGAACGTCTCCCAGCTCCCGGACCTGTCCGGCCGTACGGCCGTCGTCACGGGCGCGAACAGCGGCATCGGCCGCACCGCCGCACAGGCGCTGGCGCGCGCGGGCGCGCACGTCGTACTCGCCGTGCGCGACCCCGAGCGCGGCCGGAAGGCGGCCGTGGAGATCGGCGGCAGCACCGAGGTCCGCCGCCTCGACCTCGCCGCCCTGGACTCCGTGCACGCCTTCGCCGAGGACTGGCGGGACCGCCCGCTGGATCTGCTGATCAACAACGCGGGCGTGATGATGCTGCCGGAGCAGCGGACCGCGGACGGCTTCGAGATGCAGTTCGGCACGAACCATCTCGGCCACTTCGCGCTGACGAACCTGCTGCTGCCGTACGTCACCGACCGCGTGGTGACCGTCGCCTCCCTCGCCCACCGGTGGGGCGGCGCCCGCATCCGCTTCGAGGACCTCAACTGGGCCTCCGGCTACAACCCGCAGGCCGCCTACGCGCAGTCCAAGCTGGCCAACCTGCTGTTCACGCTGGAGCTCCAGCGGCGGCTGGCCGAGGCCGGCTCCCCGGTCCGCGCGCTCGCCGCGCACCCCGGCTGGTCCGCCACCAACCTCCAGAGCCACGCGGGCAACCCCGTGGCCCGGGTCGTCATGCAGCTCGGCAACGCACTGCTCGCCCAGTCCGACACCGCCGGGGCCCTGCCCACGCTCTACGCCGCCACGCGGGACCTGCCCGGCGCCTGCTACGTCGGCCCCGACGGCTCCGGCGAGTGGCGCGGCACGCCCACCCTGGTCAGCCGCTCCCGTGCGGCGAGCGACCCGGACGCGGCCCGCCGGCTCTGGTCGGCCTCCGAGGAACTGACGGGCGTCCGCTTCCCGACGGGCGTCGGCGCCTCCTGACCACCGGCCCCGCACGCGCGCGTGACGTATCCCTCCTGGCCCCCTCCCCAATAGGCCGAAATAATGGCCGACTCGGTGGCCACGCCGCCGAAGTCGTCATGAACAGGCCCGAGATGGGGGAGGGTTGAGCCGTGCGCAAAGTGTGGGTGATCGGCGGCGTCGCGCTCGGCATGGGCCTGAGCTTCGTGATGCTGCTCGTGATCGGGGTGTACATCGTCGCCGGGAACGTGCTGAACGGCGTCGGGGGCGGCGGCCGTGCCCTGGCCAAGGGGTCGGTGCCGGCCGCGTACCAGGGGCTGGTGCAGCGCTGGGGCAACCTCTGCCCCGCCATCAGCCCCTCGCTGCTCGCCGCCCAGCTCTACCAGGAGAGCGGCTTCAATCCCGACGCCCGCAGCCCCGCCGCCGCGCAGGGCATCGCCCAGTTCATCCCCGGCACCTGGGCCACCCACGGCCTCGACGGCGACGGCGACGGCGACCGGGACGTCTGGGACCCCCAGGACGCGATCCCGTCGGCGGCCTCGTACGACTGCTCGCTCGCCAAGTACGTCAAGGACGTGCCCGGCGACGCCACCCGCAACATGCTCGCCGCGTACAACGCGGGGGCCTACGCGGTCATCAAGTACGGCGGGGTGCCGCCGTACAAGGAGACGCAGAACTACGTGAAGAGCATCACCACGCTCCAGGCCAGTTTCGCCGCCCCCGCCAGCCGGGTCGATCCCTCCGAGCAGGCCGCCGGGGCCATCCACTACGCGCAGAAGAAGCTCGGCACCCTCTATCTGTGGGGCGGGAACGGAACGGCCGAGCAGGGTGGCCGGTTCGACTGCTCCGGGCTGACGAAGGCGGCCTACGAGAGTGTCGGGATCACGCTGCCTCGCGTGGCGAACGACCAGTACAACGCGGGGCCGCATCCGCGCCGGGACGAACTGCTGCCCGGTGACCTGGTGTTCTTCTCGGACGATCTCTCGAACTCGAGGGCCATCCGGCATGTGGGCATCTACGTCGGTGGCGGGTACATGATCGACGCGCCGCGGCCTGGCGCCGTGATCCGGTTCGACCCGGTCGACACCCCTGACTACTTCGGTGCCACCCGGGTCACCGAGGATGGCGCAAAAGCGCTGCCCACAGGTGTCTGAAGCGGACGGGACGGAGCGTGAACCCATCCCCTGAGCTGCGGCGATGGGTCTCTCTTCGATAACGTCTGAGTGATCATTCAGTGGAGTGTGGAACGAACCTGAAGGGGCCGTGCGTTCCTGTTCACGGATCCGTTCGACGGAAACGCTCGACGGGTCCGTACACACCACGGGGGTGGCAGAGCTCGGCACGCGCGTGTGCGCGAGCGGAAGGACGACGAAGGGGCCGCGGCACCATGGCTGGACTCGCGCAATCCGGGTCGAACCCCGACGTCGAGCTGCTCTACGACATCAACGGCCTGGCCAAGGACGCCCCGCACTGGTTCGACCGGGTCGTCGAGTACGTCGGCGAGTACGGACTGCTGCTCGCCATGGTGCTGCTCGTGCTGTGGTGCTGGTGGACCGTGCGTCGGCGCGCCACCGCCGACGAGGCCCCCGTCTCCGTGGCCGCGCTGGTCTGGGCGCCGCTCGCGGCCGGCATCGCGGTTCTGGTGAACGTGCCGATAAGAGGCTTCGTGGAGCGGCCCCGGCCGTTCCTCGACCACCAGGGGCTGGACGTCCTGGTGTCCGGCAAGACCGACTACTCCTTCGTCAGCGACCACGCCACCATCACCATGGCCATGGCCGTCGGTCTGTTCGTGGCCAACCGCCGCTTCGGCCTCGTCGGGATAGGACTCGCCCTCCTCGAGGGCTTCTGCCGTGTCTACATGGGTGTGCACTACCCGACCGACGTCATCGGCGGCTTCGCGCTCGGTACGGCCGTGGCCCTGCTGCTCTCCCCGCTCGCCATGGCGCTGCTCACCCCGCTGACCCGTGCGGTCGGGAACTCGCCGCGTGCGGGGAGGCTGATCCGGCGGCGTACGTCCCCTTCCGCCGGCGGTGACCCGATGGTCCCCGGTGCCCGCGCCGAGTCCACCGCCGGCACGGAGAGGGGCCTCGCGGCCTGAGACCTGCCGCGGACGTCTACAGCGCCTGGGGGAAGGTGAACATCCGCTCCGGGTCGTACTGCTTCTTCAGCTGTGTGAGTTTCGGAGCCGCGTCGCCGTAGTAGGCCCTGCGCCAGTTCGTCAGGGTCGGGTCGGTGTAGTTCTGGTAGGCGGCGCCGGACGCGTAGGGGCGCATCGCGTCATGGGCGGCGGTGAGCCAGGACTGGGCCGTGGTGCCGGAGGTGCCCGCGCGCCAGGCGCCGATGTACTGGGCCAGCATCCGCGAGCGGCGGTGCACGAACGCGGTCGCCGTGGGGGAGACCCGGTTGACCGCCCCGCCCAGCGCGGTCAGCGCGATGCTGCCGGAGCCGCCGCGCACGGCCGCGATCTGGGCCATCAGGGTGCGGATGCCGTTCGAGGACAGGGAGCGGTCGAAGAAGTCGGAGCGTGCCGCGTACGTCTCGCGGCCGAGCGCGCCCTGCGGGGAACGGCCCGGCGTGCTGCCCGGCAGATGGCACTGGGCGTCGGTGGCGAAGGACGAGCAGCCCGCGTACACCTCCATGGCCTCCTCGTAGGAGCGCCGGCGCAGCGAGACGTTCGTCGCCGAGGCGCCGATGCGGTCGGCCAGGCGGTCCACCGCGTTCTGGAGTTCGCGGTAGGTGCCGAGGGAGAACGCGGCGACGGAGACGGTCGGGGTGCCCCCGGCCGCGTTCGCCAGATGCAGGGAGGACCAGATCTCGTCGGGCTGACCCGGCCCCCACTCCTGCCAGGCCCGTATCACCGCGGCCGCCTTCGACCACGGCCAGTTCATATAGGCGGACACGGCCTGCGGGGCGGCGTGGGTGCGGAAGCGCAGCTCGGTGACGACGCCGAAGTTGCCGTTGCCCGCGCCGCGCAGCGCCCAGAAGAGGTCCTTGTTCTGCCGCGCGTTCGCGACGAGCTGCCGGCCGTCGGCGGTGATCAGGGTGGCCTGGGTGAGGCTGTCGCAGGTCAGGCCGTAGGCGCGGGAGACCACGCCGTGGCCGCCGCCGAGGACGAGGCCGGAGACGCCGACCGTGGGGCAGGAGCCCGCCGGGATGGTCACGCCCTTCGCGGCCAGCGCCCGGTAGACGTCGATCAGCTTGGCGCCCGCGCCGATCACGGCCTCGCCGCCGCTCGAGCGGACCCGGTTCAGCTTGGAGACGTCGACGATCAGCCGGCCGTTGCCCGAGGACCAGCCCGCGTAGGAGTGCCCGCCGTTGCGGATGGCCACCTTCACGGAGTGGGCCTTCGCGTAGGCCAGGACCGTGCGGATGTCGGCGGAGTGGGCGACGTAGGCGACCGCGGAGGGTTTGAGGGAGTCGAAGCGGGTGTTGTAGAGCTGCCGGGCCGCCGCCCAGGCCCGTTCGCCCGGCCGGACCAGCGGGCCGTCGAGGTCGAGGGCGAGCGCGCCGAGGCCCGCCGCGGCCGTCATCGTCGTCTTGGAGGAAGTCGAGGAAGACGAAGAGGACGCGGGGGAAAGTCTGGGGGCCGCGGACGTGCGCCTGGAGGGCTCCGCCCCGGTGCACCCGGCGGTGGCGGCCGCGGCGAGTGCGGCCGCGACGCCGCCGATCAACGTCCGTCGCTCCATGTCCGTCTCCCCTTAACGCCGCTTCTGTGGAACGAGACGGCTTCGCGGGCCACCGGGTTCCCCCGCTGACTGAGGTTCAGGCACAGCCGCTCCCTCTTGCCTTGGGGCGTGGTGTAGCGTCGGCATTCAGTGTCCGTTTTGCCCCAATAAGTAGGTCCGGCGGCCCGGGAGGGCGGGCTCGCGCCGGAACCTCTGCGTGTTCTCCCCGTAAGCATTCCGTGACCTAACCGCACCGACCACAGGGGTTCACCCGCCGTTAACTTCCGGCCATAGGCGGCTTCACCTCTTCTGCCTAATTTCGGCCTTACCCGGTGACGAGCGCGCCTCGATCGCACTCCCGCCGGCCAGACCTCGCACGCCGCCGAATCAGGACGGCGGCTCCTGGAAGGAAATTCCGAAAGTGAAGCTTCAGCGCATGAACCGGCGGGCCCTCACCCTCGGTGCTCTCGCCGTCTCCAGCGCCCTGGCCCTCACGGCGTGCGGTTCCGACGACACGGGCTCGAAGACCAACGAGAGCGGCGCTGCCACCAGTGCTGCCGCCGCCGGTGACATCAAGTGTGACGACGCCAAGGGTCAGCTCCTGGCCGACGGCTCGTCCGCCCAGAAGAACGCCATCGACGCCTGGGTCAAGGCCTTCACGCAGGCCTGCGACGGCGTGCAGATCAACTACAAGGGCGGCGGCTCCGGCGCCGGTGTCACCGCGTTCACCCAGGGGCAGGTCGCCTTCGCCGGTTCCGACTCGGCGCTGAAGCCGGAAGAGGTCACGGCCTCCAAGGAGATCTGCACGGGCGGTCAGGGCATCGACCTGCCGATGGTCGGCGGCCCGATCGCTGTCGCGTTCAACGTCCCGGGTGTCGACAACCTCGTCCTGGACGCCCCGACCCTCGCGAAGATCTTCGACAGCAAGATCACCAACTGGAACGACAAGGCCATCGCGGCGCTCAACCCCGACGCCAAGCTGCCCGACCTGAAGATCCAGGCGTTCCACCGCTCGGACGAGTCCGGCACCACGGACAACTTCACCAAGTACCTGATCGCGACCACCCCGGAGAACTGGAAGTACGAGGGTGGCAAGGCCTGGCAGGCCAAGGGCGGCCAGGCGGCCTCCGGCTCCTCCGGTGTGGCCCAGCAGGTGAAGCAGACCTCCGGCGCCATCGGCTACATGGAGCTCTCCTACGCCAAGGACGCGGGCGTCGTCGCCATCGACACCGGTGCCTCCGCGCCGGTCCAGGCCTCCAGCGAGGGTGCCACCAAGGCCATCGCGGACGCCGAGGTCGTCGGTACGGGCAAGGACCTCGCGCTCAAGATCAACTACGCCACCAAGGCCGACGGTGCCTACCCGATCACCCTGGTCACGTACGAGATCGTCTGCGACAAGGGCAACAAGGCCGACACCCTGCCCGCCACCAAGGCGTTCCTCCGCTACATCGCGAGCGAGGACGGCCAGGCCGTCCTCTCCGGCATCGACTACGCGCCGATCCCGGCCGACATCATCGCGAAGGTCCGCACGACCGTCGACGAGCTGAGCTGACCCCGGTGCGGTCCGGTCCCCACCCGGGACCGGACCGCACCGTCCGGTGCACCGCCGCCCGGGACCGTCCTCGACAGGCCGGT
The DNA here is from genome assembly GCF_042873115.1 of Streptomyces sp. NPDC005017. NCBI lineage: Bacteria > Bacillati > Actinomycetota > Actinomycetes > Kitasatosporales > Streptomycetaceae > Streptomyces > Streptomyces sp. NPDC005017. The sequence continues at coordinate 15,050 of NZ_JBIALD010000010.1, forward strand.
CCCACCGAGCCGCCCTCCCGGGGACGGCTCCGCAGACCGGAGAACCCGATGGACATAACCACCAAGAAAACCGACGCGCCTCCCCTCAGCCCACAGCCCGGCAGCAAGGAGCTCAAGCGCGCCGCGCGCGGCGCCACGCGGCCCGGAGACCGGATCTTCCTCGGTCTCTCCCGCGGCTCGGGCGTCTTCCTGCTGCTGATCATGGCCGCGATCGCGGCCTTCCTCACCTACCGCTCCGTGCTCGCCATCAGCGAGGACGAGGGCAACTTCCTCACGACCTTCGAGTGGAACACCAGTAGCCAGCCGCCGGTCTTCGGTATCGCCGTGCTGGCCTTCGGCACGATCGTCTCCTCGATCATCGCCATGGTCATCGCGGTTCCGATCGCCGTCGCCATCGCGCTGTTCCTCACCCACTACGCCCCGCGCAAGCTGAGCGGTCCCATCGCCTATGTGATCGACCTGCTCGCCGCCGTGCCGTCCATCGTGTACGGCCTGTGGGGTGCCCTGGTCCTCGTCCCGCACATGGACGGCCTGTACGGCTGGCTGGACGACTACCTCGGCTGGACCGGCATCTTCGAGTGGCAGGGCGGCGCGCCCCGCTCCATGCTCACCGTGGGCATCCTGCTCGCGATCATGATCCTGCCGATCATCACCAACGTGAGCCGCGAGGTCTTCCGGCAGGTCCCGCAGATGCACGAGGAGGCCGCCCTGGCCCTCGGCGCCACGCGCTGGGAGGTCATCCGGATGGCCGTCCTGCCCTTCGGCCGCTCCGGAGTGATCTCCGCCTCGATGCTCGGCCTCGGCCGCGCCCTCGGCGAGACCATGGCCGTCGCGACCGTGCTCTCCCCGAGCTTCCTCATCGAGACCAGCCTGCTCGACCCGGGCGGCGGTACCTTCGCCCAGAACATCGCCAGCAAGTTCAACGAGGCGACGCCCTTCGGCCGTGACGCGCTCATCGCCTCCGGTCTAGTGCTGTTCGTCATCACCCTGCTGGTCAACGGCGCGGCCCGCGCGATCATCGCCCGCCGCAAGGAGTACTCGGGGGCCAACGCATGAGCCACGCAGCCGTCTCCAGCGCCAAGCGCCCCAGCACCCTGCGCGGCGCCAGCCTGCCCAAGTGGTCCCCCTGGGCGATCGCCCTGGGCTCCGTCGCCGCCGGTGTGGGCATCAGCTTCGCCGCCGGCCTGGAGAGCAGTGTCCAGTGGGGCCTGATCGCCGCTCTGGTCTACATCCTCGGCACGTACGTCATCGCCGCCCGTGTCGAGGGCAAGCGTCAGGCCAAGGACCGCGTCGCGACCTCCATGGTCTGGGTCGCGTTCGTCCTCGCCCTGGTACCGCTCGTCTCCCTGATCTGGGAGACGGTCGTGCGGGGCGTGAAGGTCCTCGACGTCTACTTCCTGACCCACTCGATGGGGGTCGTGGCCGACAGTGAGCCCGGCGGCGGTATCTACCACGCCATCATCGGCACCCTGGAGCAGGTCGGTCTCGCCACGCTCATCGCCGCGCCCATCGGTGTGCTCACCGCGATCTATCTGGTCGAGTACGGCCGGGGCAGGCTCGCCCAGGCGATCACGTTCTTCGTCGACGTGATGACCGGCATCCCCTCGATCGTCGCCGGTCTGTTCATCCTCAGCCTGATGCTGATGTGGGACCTGCAGCCCTTCGGCTTCGCCGGCTCGCTCGCTCTCGCCATCCTGATGATGCCGGTGGTCGTGCGTTCCACGGAGGAGATGCTCAAGCTCGTGCCGAACGAGCTTCGGGAGGCCTCCCTCGCGCTGGGCGTACCGAAGTGGCGGACCATCCTGAAGATCGTCGTGCCGACGGCCATCGGCGGCATCACGACCGGCATCATGCTGTCCGTCGCGCGTATCGCCGGTGAGACCGCGCCCGTGCTGCTGCTGGTGTTCGGTAACCCGTTCATCAACAACAACCCCTTCGAGGGTGCGCAGGCGTCGCTGCCTCTGTACATCTACCAGCAGTACTCGCAGAGCGCAGGCTCCGAGGCGGCGTACGACCGTGCCTGGGCGGCGTCCCTGACGCTGATCGCCTTCGTGATGATCCTGAATCTCGTGGCCCGTGGCATTGCCCGCTGGAAGGCCCCGAAGACCGGTCGCTAAGGCGACAATCTCCGGCTCCGCCGGGCGGGGCCCCCTCAGCGACCGAGCCTGAATTTCTGGAAGTGAAGTAGACATGGCCAAGCGAATCGACGTAAGCGGACTGACCGCCTACTACGGCTCCCACAAGGCGATCGAGGACATCTCGATGACCGTCGAGCCCCGCTCGGTGACGGCCTTCATCGGCCCGTCCGGGTGCGGCAAGTCGACGTTCCTGCGCACGCTGAACCGTATGCACGAGGTCACCTCCGGTGGCCGCGTCGAGGGCAAGGTGCTGCTCGACGACGAGGACCTCTACGGGACGGGTATCGACCCGGTGTCCGTGCGGCGTGAGGTCGGCATGGTGTTCCAGCGGCCGAACCCGTTCCCGACGATGTCGATCTACGACAACGTGGCGGCGGGGCTGCGGCTGAACGGCAGCTACAAGAAGAGCGAGCTGAGCGACATCGTCGAGAGGTCGCTCAAGGGCGCGAACCTCTGGAACGAGGTCAAGGACCGGCTTCAGAAGCCGGGGTCCGGGCTGTCCGGTGGTCAGCAGCAGCGGCTGTGCATCGCCCGGGCGATCGCGGTGGAGCCGAACGTTCTGCTGATGGACGAGCCGTGCTCGGCGCTCGACCCGATCTCGACGCTGGCGATCGAGGACCTGATCGGGGAGCTGAAGGAGCGCTTCACGATCGTCATCGTGACGCACAACATGCAGCAGGCGGCGCGGGTGTCGGACCGTACGGCGTTCTTCAACCTCGCGGCGGTCGGGCAGCCCGGGCGGCTGATCGAGATCGACGACACGGAGCGGATCTTCTCCAACCCGTCGGTTCAGGCGACCGAGGACTACATCTCCGGCCGGTTCGGCTGACAGACCCCTCGCGGTGCTGCATGGCGGTGCCACCGTGAGGTAGAAGAGGGCCCGCCCCCCGGCTCCCGGGGGGCGGGCCCGTTTCTTGTTGCCGTGGTCGTGCCTGCGATGGCCTGTCGGCGGTGGTCGTGCCTGCGGTGGCCTGTCGGCGGTGGCCTGTCAGCGGTGGTCGTGCCTGCGGTGGCCTGTCGGCGGTGACGCCTGCGGTTTGTGGGTGGTGCGGGGCCGGGGCGGGGGGTGTCCGTCCTCGGTCCGCCGATACGGTCCCTTGCGGGGGTTCTGGGGTTTGACGGCGGCCGCTGCGGGCGGACACCCCCCGCCCCGGCCCCTTGCCGCCGTACGCGGCTTCCCGTCGCCCGTTGCCCGTGGCCGCGGGCTGCGCGCCGCGCCTAGCCGCGGGTATGCGTGCCGCCAGGGGCGGCACGGGTGGGCGCTGGGGGTCCCCCCTCCGGGGGAGGCACCTCGTCGCGCCGAGTTGCGCACCGCCCCGGCCTCAGCCCCCACCGGGGGCACGTCCTGACGCGGCTGCGTGCGGCCCCCGCCGCCGGGGGTATGGGGGCGCCCCCGGCGGTAGTCGTTGGGCCGGGGGCGGGGGAGAAACGTTCCCTCTGTGGGGGTGGGGCGGGGTCAGAGGAAGGCCAGGTTGACCACGCCGAAGGCGGCCGCGGCGACCAGGGCCGCTGCCGGCATGGTGATGAACCAGCCGAGGACGATGTTCTTGGCGACACCCCAGCGCACCGCGTTCACCCGTTTCGTCGCGCCGACACCCATGATCGCCGAGGTGATGACATGGGTCGTCGAGATGGGCGCCTTGAAGAGGAAGGCCGTGGTGAACATGATCGACGCGCCGGTCGTCTCCGCGGCGAACCCCTGCGGGGGATCGAGCTCGATGATCTTGCGGCCGAGCGTACGCATGATGCGCCAGCCGCCGGCGTACGTGCCCAGGGAGAGCATGACGGCGCAGACGATCTTGACCCAGACCGGGATCGGGTCGCCGTAGTCCTCGACGTCGGCGATGACGAGGGCCATCACCACGATGCCCATCGTCTTCTGCGCGTCCTGGAGGCCGTGGCCGAGGGCCATGCCGGCCGCGGAGACGGTCTGGGCGATACGGAAGCCGCGCTTGGTCTTGTGGGGGTTGGCCCGGCGGAAGATCCACATGATGGCCGTCATCACCAGGTAACCGGCCAGCAGGCCGACCAGGGGGGAGACGAACATCGGGATGATGACCTTCTCGAAGACGCCGCTCCAGTAGACGGTCGTGCCGCCCGCCAGGGCCGCGCCGACCATGCCGCCGAACAGCGCGTGCGAGGAGGACGAGGGGAGACCGAAGTACCAGGTGACGAGGTTCCAGGTGATCGCGCCGGTGAGGGCGGCGAAGAGGATGCCCATGCCCTTGGAGCCCTCGGGCGTCTGGATCAGGCCCTCGGAGACCGTCTTGGCCACGCCGGAGCCGAGGAAGGCGCCCGCGAGGTTCATCACGGCGGCCATGGCGAGCGCCGCGCGGGGGGTCAGGGCCCGGGTCGAGACGGACGTCGCGATCGCGTTCGCCGAGTCGTGGAAGCCGTTGGTGTACGTGAAGAAGAGCGCGACCCCGATGGTCACGACCAGAGCGAAGGTGTCCATGGACGTGTCTCAGGACTCCTTGACCGCGATGGTCTCCACCGTGTTCGCCACGTGTTCGAATGCGTCCGCCGCCTCTTCGAGGACGTCCACGATCTGCTTGAGCTTGAGCACCTCGATGGCGTCGTACTTGCCGTTGAAGAGGTGGGCCAGCAGCTTGCGGTGGATCTGGTCGGCCTGGTTCTCCAGCCGGTTGACCTCGATCCAGTACTCGGTGAGGTTGTTCATCGTGCGCAGGTTGGGCATCGCCTCGGCCGTCAGCTCGGCCGCGCGTGCCAGGACCTCGATCTGCTGCTCGACGCCCTTGGGCAGTTCCTCGATGTTGTAGAGGACGACCAGGTCGACGGCCTCCTCCATGAAGTCCATGATGTCGTCGAGGGACGAAGCGAGGGCGTAGATGTCCTCGCGGTCGAAGGGCGTGATGAACGAGGAGTTCAGCTGATGGAAGATCGCGTGTGTGGCGTCGTCACCGGCGTGTTCCGCTGCCCGCATACGCTCCGCGATCTCAGCCCGGGCGGAGGTGTCCGCCCCGAGCAGTTCCATCAGGAGTTTCGAGCCCGTGACGATGTTGTCCGCGGACGCGGCGAACATGTCGTAGAAGCTCGTCTCCCTGGGGGTCAGACGAAAGCGCACGTGTGGTCCTCGGGGTGCTTCGGTTTCGGTCAGGCTGATGCTAGGCGCATCATTCGGCCACGGCTAACGGGCCGTCCCCCAGTGTCGCCCATCGGGCAGAGTTGTCGGCAGGTGGGCGGGGCAAGCCTTGTTCGGGATGGTGTCGGCCACAGGGCGTCATACCCGCGAAATTCGGTATCATATACCCGCCGGGGGTATATACTGGAGAGCTCGTCTTGATTGGGAGGCCGTGATGACGACCACCGAGGCCGGAGCAGAGGCGGCCGCCGAGGCCGCGGCCGGCGACCACGACCACGGAGTGCACGGCTACCACAAGCAGAAGGACGAGCACCTCAAGCGGCTGCGCCGGATCGAGGGCCAGATCCGCGGCCTGCAGCGCATGGTCGACGAGGACGTCTACTGCATCGACATACTCACGCAGGTGTCCGCCTCCACCAAGGCCCTCCAGTCCTTCGCCCTCCAGCTGCTCGACGAGCATCTGCGGCACTGCGTCGCCGACGCGGCCCTCAAGGGCGGCGACGAGATCGACGCGAAGGTCGAGGAAGCCACCAAGGCCATCGCGCGGATGCTGCGCACCTGACGCGCCGGGCCGTGAGTCCCCGGGGGCGGGCGGCTGTTCTCAGCCGCCCGTGCCCTCTCTCAGTTCGGCCACCCGCAGCACCTCGTCGATGCTCTCCAGGCTGAGCCTGTCCTCGTCGGCCGCCGACGCGGCGATGATCAGCTCACCGCACAGTTCGATCTCGGCGAGGGCCACGTGGTCCTGCACCGCCGTACCGCCGACCGGAGCCACGCGCATCACCTCTCCTCCGCCGTCACCGACTCTCTAGAGTAGGGAGCCGTCCACGGCCCGCGCATGGCACGGACGGGCTAGTTCTCATACCGGTCCGGCGGCTCTCTACTCCTCCGCGATCCGTCCCGCGTAGATGTCCTCGTCGGCCGGCAGGCGCACGTCGGCCGGGGTTCCGAAGTCGTACAGCAGGGTCGTCGAGGCGACCGCGACGGTGTTCTCCCGGTGGCCGTTGACGAAGCTGAAACGGTGTCTGACCTTGCGGATCCGGCCCTCCTCGTCGAGGAACACGTCGAAGGGGACGACCGCCGTGGCGAACCCTTTCGCCGCCGCCGCGAGGGCCTCCCGGCCGCCCTCGGAGGCCGTTCTCGCCGCCACCTTCAGATCCGCCGTGCCCCTGTAGTGCCGGACCTCGGTGCCCGCGAGGTCCGTGAGGCCGACGAACCTCGCCGTACGCGTCCCGCGCAGCACCTCCGCCGCGGCGAAGGGGTCGGTCGCCCCGCCGGTGACCAGATTGCCGTCGGACAGGGTCGCCGTCTCCACCCGCACCCATTTGTCGGCCGGGACGCCCGCGCCCCGGTTCTTCATGAACAGCGCCCCCGGCGCCAGCAGCTCGGTGATCGGGCGGTGCTCGACGCGGCCCGCCGGGTCCTGCGGCAGCAGCACCTTCAGCCGGCCCAGCCGGCGGGTGTAGTCGTACACGCCCTCGCCGCGGATCGTGACCCGGGTGCCGCCGGTCGCCATCTCCATCGACGTGCGCGCCCGGGAGCTCTTGGCGTCCACCAGGGCGTCGGCTGCCTCGTGCAGCGTGTGCACCGGGTCCTCGGCGGCCTCGCCGCTGTCTCCGCAGCCGGAGGCGGACAGGCAGACGCAGGCCATCAGACCCGCCGCCACGACCGTCCCGCCCGCCCTGCCGTGCTGCCTCTCCGCCATCGCCTGCCGACCCCCAGCCGTAGGTCCGTCACGGGCCCCTGTCGTGACGGTTAACGACGGGTAGGGGGCGCCGTCACGCGGTTGGCGGGGTGAGCCGGGGAAGGCCATGACCCACCGTTCATCCGGTCTGGGTACCGTTGTCCGTGTGACGCAGCAGGAGCGCCTCGCGCCCACTCAGGACCACGCCGAGCACCGTACGACCACCGTCGAACAGGGGCCGTTCTGCGTGGCCCGTTGCACCTGTGGCTGGCGCGGCCCCGCCCGCCGCGCCCGCAGCCTGGCCCGCACGGACGCGGAGGGCCACGCGGCCGCTCCGTGAGTCAGCGGCCGGCGCCCTCGGTCGGGCCGATGATCCGCAGGGCGTTGGCGGCCATCCGCTTCCTGCGGGCGGTCTCGGCCGCGATGTCGTCCTGGCGCCGGGCCGTCGCCGCCTTCTCGTACCGCGCCTCCGCGGCCGACCAGACGCGGATCAGTGCGGTCTCGTGCCTGCAGGCCATGTCCGCCCGCGCGACCTTCTTCCCCCGGGTGCGGGTGCCCGGGCCGTGGGCGGATCGGTGCCCGCGTCGAGCGGGGCTCGAAGGTCACTGAGCCACAGGAGCGTGGTCGTTCCTCCGGCGTTCACCCTTCCGCTACCGGCGTTCGAACGAGCGGAGCAGCTGCTCCACGAGGTCGCCGTCGCGTGGCTGGGTCAGGCGTTCGCGGGCCGTGGCCGGGCGCAGCCAGAGGATGCGGTCCACCTCGAGGTTCGGCACGAAGCCGCCGCCGGTGGCCTCGGCCGCCCAGTAACGCACCCGCTTGGGACGCCCGTTGGCGAAGTAGTGGAGGGTGGAGAGCTCTGCGCCCGGACGGGCGGTGTAGCCCGTCTCCTCCACGACCTCGCGCAGAGCGCCCGTGAGGGCGTCCTCGCCGCGCTTCAGCTTGCCCTTGGGATGGGACCAGTCGTCGTACTTGGGCCGGTGCACCAGGCAGATCTCCAGCTCCCCGCCGAACGGGGAGAGGCGCCAGAGCACACACCCGGCCGCCTGGATCGGAGTGGCGCTCGTCGTCTGGGGTGTCACCCGTGATTCACCGCCCTCGTCAGCGCTCAGGACGTGCTCACCGTCTGCTTCTGCCAGGACTGCTGGAACGAGAAACGCGCCGCCTCGACCTCATGGCGCTGGTCGGCGTGCAGCACTCCGAGGGCGTACGCCGTCGCCGGGGCGATGCGCGGGGTGCGCGCCGCGTGGGCCGCGGCGGCGGCCGCCTCCGAGGCGTCCCGGTGCCGGTTCAGCGCCTGCCCGGCCGTGAGCAGCCGTACGTCCGCCGGGGCGTCCCGGCCGCGTCCGTGCAGCACCTCCAGGGCGTACCGGTGCAGGCGCAGCAGCAGGCGGACCTGGTGCCAGGGTCCGTCCTGCGGGTGCGGGGCCGGGTCCGGGGACAGGCCGTGGATCAGCGCCTCGGCGTTGTACGGGCTGCCCGCGGTGACCAGCGGCAGCCCGGCGATCGCGTCGTAGAGCCGCTCCTCGGCGGCCGTCGCGTGCGTGCGCAGATCGGCGTCCCGGGCCGCCGGGGTCAGCGGCACCTCGCTGGCCAGTACGGCGACCTTGTCCGCGACCGCGTGGAAACGGCTGCTGCCGAGCGCCTGGAGCGCGGTGGAGTGCGCCCGGGTGCGGGCCAGCGTCAGCTGGCGGTCGAGCAGCGCGCCCGCCTTCGCCGCGCCCACGGTGAGGTTGCCGCGCTCCGGCAGCGGTGGCGCCCCGCCCGGGGTGCCCGCCGTCTGGGCGGGCAGCGTCGCCGAGCCGGACAGCCGGTGCAGCGCGGTCAGCAGCCGCTCCAGCCGGGCCGCGCAGGCGTGCTCGGCCGCCAGCGTGCCCGACAGCCAGGCGAGTTCGGGTCGCATGCCCTCCGACCAGTCGGCGTCCAGCAGCGGACGGTACGTGTGCAGGCTGGCGCTGATGCGGCGGGCCGAGCGGCGCAGCGAGCGCGCCGCTCCGACGGACTCCTGCGGGCCGCTGTCCCCCACGCCCGGCCGGGCCCGCGCGGGGGCGCCCCCGCCGACACCTGTCTCCCGGTGCTGGCGCAGGGCGCGCAGGAACTCCGTGGCCTGGGACCGGAGATGGTCCGCGAGGGACTCTCCGGTCACCGGCTGGGCCAGGGGGTCCGTCGGTTCAAGGTGTTGCTGTGCCACGCCGGCGCCTCCGGGCGTCTATGAGCATCTCCTGGACGTTCCTCAGCGGCTGGCCCTCGGCGTCCGTCGCGTGCCGGGTCCACTCGCCGTCCGAGCCCAGGTGCCAGGAGACGGTGGTGTCGGACATGCCGGTCTCCAGCAGCCGGTTGAGCGCGGCGCGGTGGGCCGGGTCGACGACCCTGACCAGGGCCTCGATACGGCGGTCGAGGTTGCGGTGCATCATGTCGGCGCTGCCGATCCACACCTCGGGCTCGCCGCCGTTGCCGAAGGCGAAGACCCGCGAGTGCTCCAGGAAACGGCCGAGCACCGAGCGGACGCGGATGTTCTCCGACAGTCCGGCGACCCCGGGGCGCAGCGCGCAGATGCCGCGCACCCACACGTCGACCGGCACCCCCGCCTGGGACGCCCGGTACAGCGCGTCGACGATGGCCTCGTCGACCATCGAGTTGACCTTGATACGGACGTACGCGGGACGTCCGGCACGGTGGTGCTGGACCTCCTTGTTGATCCGCGAGATCAGGCCGTCGCGCAGCGACTTGGGCGCGACGAGCAGCCTGCGGTAGGTCTCGCGGCGGGAGTAGCCCGAGAGCCGGTTGAACAGGTCCGACAGGTCCGCGCCGACCTGCGGGTCCGCCGTCAGCAGGCCCAGGTCCTCGTAGAGGCGGGCCGTCTTGGGGTGGTAGTTGCCGGTGCCGACGTGGCAGTAGCGGCGCAGGGTGTCGCCCTCCTGGCGGACCACCAGCGACAGCTTGCAGTGCGTCTTCAGGCCGACCAGGCCGTAGACCACGTGGCAGCCGGCCTCCTCCAGCTTGCGCGCCCACTTGATGTTGGCGTGCTCGTCGAAGCGGGCCTTGATCTCGACCAGGACCAGGACCTGCTTGCCGGCCTCGGCGGCGTCGATGAGCGCGTTGACTATCGGGGAGTCGCCGGAGGTGCGGTACAGCGTCTGCTTGATCGCGAGGACGTCGGGGTCCTCGGCCGCCTGCTCCAGGAAGGCCTGCACCGACGTGGAGAACGAGTCGTAGGGGTGGTGCAGCAGCACGTCCCGGCTGCGCAGCGCGGCGAAGATGTCCGGCGGGGAGGCCGACTCCACCTCGGCGAGGTCGCGGTGGGTGCCCGCGATGAACTTGGGGTACTTCAGCTCCGGCCGGTCCAGGCCGTGGATGCGGAACAGGCCGGTCAGGTCGAGCGGGCCGGGCAGCGGGTAGACCTCGGCCTCGCTGATCTTCAGCTCGCGCACCAGCAGGTCCAGGACCTCGCGGTCGATGGACTCCTCGACCTCCAGGCGCACCGGCGGCCCGAAGCGGCGCCGCATGAGCTCCTTCTCGAGGGCCTGGAGGAGGTTCTCGGCGTCGTCCTCCTCGACCTCGAGGTCCTCGTTGCGGGTGATGCGGAAGGCGTGGTGCTCCAGCACCTCCATGCCGGGGAACAGTTCCTCCAGGTGCGCCCCGATGACGTCCTCGATGGGGACGTAGCGGCCGGGGCTGGACTCCAGGAAGCGGGAGAGCAGCGGCGGCACCTTCACCCGGGCGAAGTGCTTGTGGCCGCTGACCGGGTTGCGCACCACGACGGCCAGGTTCAGGGACAGGCCCGAGATGTACGGGAAGGGGTGCGCCGGGTCGACCGCCAGCGGGGTGAGCACGGGGAAGATCTGGTGCCGGAACAGGGTGAACAGGCGGGCCTGCTCCTTCTCCGTCAGCTCGCTCCAGCGGACCAGGTGGATGCCCTCCTCCGCCAGTCCGGGGGCGACGTCCTCGTGGAAGCAGGCGGCGTGCCGTGCCATGAGCTCGCGCGAGCGCGCCCAGATCATCTCCAGCACCTGGCCGGGCTGCAGTCCGGAGGCGGAGCGGGTGGCGACACCGGTGGCGATACGGCGCTTCAGACCGGCCACCCGGACCATGAAGAACTCGTCGAGGTTGCTGGCGAAGATCGCGAGGAAGTTCGCACGCTCCAGCAGGGGCGTGTTCGGGTCCTCGGCGAGTTCCAGAACCCGCTCGTTGAACGCGAGCCAGCTGCGCTCCCGGTCCAGGAACCGGCCCTGCGGCAGCTGGACCCTGTCGTCCTGCGACTCCTCGTACGCGTCGAGATCCGCGTCGAGGTCGGGTTCCAGATCGGAGACCGTGGCCGCCACGGTGTGCGGGCGGTGCGCGGCTATGGAGCCCACGGGGGGCTGTACGTGCTGGACCTCTGCCTGGGCGTTCTGCTGACTCATGGACCCATTCTTCCGCGCCATGAGCGATACGGGCGCGTCGGACGACGCGGGCGGGAGCGCGGCGGCGGCCCTGAACGGGTGCGGCGAGTGCTCGGGCTCGGCGGCTGGGTTCATTGGCCGAGCGTCGCAAGAGCGTCTGAACCAATGGTTACGGCGACATGGCGTACGGGATAGCGGGGAACGGATCGCGGGCGTCTGCGTACCTCCGCCCGGCGTGCGAGAAGCCGGGTGGAGGTACGTACGGCCCCTCTTCGCCCCCGCGAGGGAGTACGCCGTCCGGGCGAGGACCCGTTTGACCGGTTTCCGCCCGCCGGGGTGCCGTGGGGCGGGCGACACGGGTCGGACGCCGCGGGGCGGGCGATGCCGGGCGGGCGGGGATACGGCGACGGGCCTCGCGTGTGGCCCCGGCAGAGGTCAGCCCGTGCGGCGGCGTATCAGCCAGAAGGCGGCCGCGGCCGTCGCGGCGGTCAGGGCCAGGACGATGCCGGTCTCCACGAGCTGGAGGGGCCAGAAGTGCGAGGAGGGGTGGTGGTCGGCGTAGTGGCCCACGATGTCGTGCCGGGCGATGCAGCCGGGCTCCTCGACGCAGGAGCCGTGCACCCGCGAGCCGTCGGCTCCGAAGGCGCCCTCGTCGACCCTCATACCGTCGTAGGAGGGATACTCGTCGACCGGCGTCGTGATCGTCACCGACGGCCACAGATACGGGCGAAGCGTGCCCAGGGCGAGCGTCAGGCCGAACTGGGCGAGGACCGCGCCGCCGATGGCCGGCACCGCGCGTCCGGCGATCAGTCCGGCGAGAGCGCCGACGGCCAGGCCGAGGAGCGGGTAGACGGTGGCGAGAGGGCCGTTGGCCTGGAAGGTGACCGGGTCGTGCCAGGCGTACCAGCCGAGGTCGGACAGCAGGGGCGCGTCCGACTCCCAGACGGCGCGGTGCAGCAGGGTGAGCAGCAGGGTGCCCGGGATCAGCAGGGCGGCGGGCACCACCAGCCTGGCCGCCAGCCAGCGGGTGGGGGAGACGGACTGCACCCAGGCCAGCCGCGCGGTGCCGCTCTCCAGCTCGCGGCCGATCAGCACGCCGCCCGCCCAGCCCGCGATGATGGGCGGCAGGACACCGAGCAGTGCCGCCGACAGGGACACGGCCAGTTCGTAGCGCACGTACTCGGGGCCGCCGACATAGTCGCAGGCCAGGTCCCAGCGGGCGCCGCAGGCCATCCCGGTGTACTGGCGCCAGGCGGCGTCGCCGCCCGGGCCGTACGCCCACAGCAGCGCGGCGGCGGCCAGGGCGAACAGCAGGATCCAGAAGCGCAGGGCCACGCGGTGCAGCCGCAGCACGGCCCACACCATGCCGCGCGGGCCACGGCGCCGGTGCCCGGCGTCGGCGGGTGAGGGCGCCTGGGGGGTCGCGGTGGTGGTCATGCGGCGGCCTCCCGCGTCTCGTCGAGCAGCAGTGCGGGCGCCTCGGGGGCCCGCAGATGGGCGAGGACCAGCTCCTCCAGGGACGGCTCGGCGGTCTCCCAGCCGGTGTCGACGGGCCCGCTCGGCCGCACCAGCGCGGTGAGCAGGCGGCCGCCGGTGCGGGACTCGACGACGGTGTGCGGCGCGAGGTCGCCGATGCGGCCCGTGACCACGCGGTGCGCGGCGAGCAGGTCCTCCAGCGGTCCGGCCAGCCGGACGCGGCCGCCGCCGAGCAGCAGCAGGTGGTCGCAGGAGCCTTCCAGCTCGGCGACGACGTGCGAGGACATCACGACGGTGGTGCCGTGGTCGGCGACATCGGCCATCAGCGTGCCCATCAGCTGGTGCCGGGCGAGCGGGTCGAGGTCGGCCGTCGGCTCGTCGAGCAGCAGCAGCTCGGGCCGCTTGCCGAGGGCCAGGGCCAGTGCCACACGGGTGCGCTGGCCGCCGGACAGGGTACGGATCCTGGCGCCGGGGTCGAGGTCGCCCTGGCCGACGACCGCCTCGGCGACGGCCGCATCCCAGCGACGCGGGTTGAGCTCGCGGCCCAGGCGCAGGGTCTCGGCCACGGTGAGCTGCGGGTGCAGGGGCTTGTCCTGGGCGACGTACGCCAGGCGCTCGCGGGCGGCGGCCGGGGTGGTGCCGAGGACGGTGAGGGTGCCGTGGGTCGGGCCGAGCAGCCCGGCCGCCAGGGCGAGCAGGGTGGACTTGCCGGCGCCGTTCGGGCCGACGAGGGCGCAGATGCGGCCCGCCGGGAGGCGGAAGGCGCAGTCCCGGAGCGCGGGCCGGGCGCGGCGTCCGAACCCTCTGCCCAGCCCGGCCGCCTCGATGGCGGTGCCGGTCATCGCCTGCCCCCTCGCCCCGCGCGCGGTGCCCGCAGCGCGGGCGGTCCCCCGATGGCGTTCATTCCCTCTCCCCCTCGAAGTGCTGCTCCAGTACGGATGTGAAGAGCGCGGCCACGTCGTCGCGCTCCAGCCCGGCCGCGCGGGCCCGCCGTGCCCAGTCCTCCAGCTCGGTGCGCAGCGGGGAGTCGGCGGGGGCGGCGCCCAGGGAGCGCCGCACGAAGGTGCCGAGTCCGCGCCGGGCCTCGACCAGTCCCTCGCGTTCCAGTTCGCGGTAGGCCTTGAGCACGGTGTTCGGGTTGATGGCGGTGGCTTCCACGACCTCGCGGGCCGTGGGGAGCTTGTCGCCGGGTTCCAGCAGGCCGAGGCGCAGGGCCTGTTTGGTCTGCTGGACGATCTGGACGTAGGTGGCGATGCCGCTGCGCCGGTCGATGCGGTACTCGATCACTGTCCGGTCACTGGTCGTCCGGCCACGTTCGAATCACCCTTTCACTACTTGATTAGTTAAAGGGTGATGGAAGAGAAGGGGCGGTGTCAAGGTCACCGCCCCTTGGGGGTGAAGCAGGCCTCAGGTGTTGACGCCCCGACGCGAGCGCCACCGGGCTGCGCCCGGGCGTCTCAGGCTGCCGACGGATGCACGCCTGCGCCCAGGAGTCTCGGGCCGCCGACGGGGGTGCCGCACGCCTGCGCGCCCAGGCGTCTCACGCCTGGGCGCAGCCGTCTCAGGCCTGCGCTCAGACGCATCCCGCCTGCGCCCGGACGCATCCCGCCTCCGCCAGGCTTCCCGCGTCTCCGCCAGGCTTCCCGCGTCTCCGCCCAGGCGTCTCAGCCGCCGCTCAGGCGCGAAAGACCTCCGCCCAGGTGCGGAAAGATCTACGCCAGGCGCGAAGGCCTCCGCCCCGTCGCCTCACGTCTCCGTCCGGTACATCAGATCCACCTCGTGGGTCGCGAACCCCAGCCCCTCGTACACCGCCACGGCCGCCTTGTTGTCGGCGTCGACGTAGAGCATCGCGGTCGGCAGCGTCTGGGCCGCCAGGTGATTCAGGCCGATCGTGGTGAGGGACCTGCCCAGGCCGCCGCCCTGGGCGTCGGGCGAGACGCCGAGGACGTACACCTCGCCGATCTGCTCCTCGGCGTGGACCTTGGTCCAGTGGAAGCCGATCAGCTCCCCGCCGCGGACCGCGAGGAAGAACCCGGCCGGGTCGAACCACGGCTCGGCCTTGCGGTCGTCCAGGTCGCGCTGGGTCAGTGAGCCCTGCTCGGGGTGGTGGGCGAAGGCGGCCGCGTTCACCGCGAGCCAGGCGGCGTCGTCCTCGCCCGGCACGAACGTACGGACCGTCACGCCCTCGGGCAGCACCGGCTCCGGCAGCTCCAGGCCGGTCAACGGCCTTCGCATCTGCCGCAGTTCGCGGAACAGGGTCAGCCCCAGCACCTGCGCGAGATGGCGGGCGGCCGGGTGGCCGCCGTGCGCCCACACCCGCAGCCGCTTGCCGGAGGCGGCGAGCAGCGCGGAGCCGAGCGCGCGGCCGTGCCCGTGCCCGCGGTGCGAGGGGTGGACTACCAGCTCGGCGGCCGGCGCCTCCACCGGGTCGGTGTCCTCCAGCTGGGCGTAGCCGACGAGTTCGGCGCCCGCGGCGAGCAGCAGATGGGACACGCCGTCCCGCTCGCCGCCGCGCAGCTGGAGCCTGCCCTGTTCGGAGACCGCCTGCTGGCCGTCGTTGCGGGCGGCCTCCGCGAGCAGTGCGAGCACGGCGTCGGTCTGCTCCGCGTCGAGCGCGGCGAAGGTCTCGATGGAACGGGAGCGGCCGGGCCGTGCCAAGTCGTCGCTGGTCATGCCTACGAGGGTAAAGGCCCGCACTCGCGAAACGTCGGCAAAGGGAAACCCAGATGTAACCATGAACCCCCTGTCGCGCTACGCGCGTTGACTCTAGGCTGCGCCCGGACCGAGACATACCTTCACATGCACCACAGGGGGGCGCATGCCTGCCACACCTCAGCCGCACCACCGCAGACGCCGTACGCACCGGCTCCTCGCCGCGGCCGCCGCAGTCGCGACCGTCGGCGCCCTCGCCGCCGCGCTGCCCGGTACCGCGAACGCCGACGAGGCGCAGCGGACCGGCAAGCACCCTGGCCGCTACCAGGACGTGCAGCTGCTGTCCTTCAACGACCTGCACGGCAACCTGGAGCCGCCGGCCGGCTCCTCCGGCCGGGTCACCGAGGTCCAGCCGGACGGCACCGTGAAGACCATCAACGACGTCGGCGGCGTCGAGTACCTCGCCACGCACCTGCGCAAGGCGCGCGAGGGCCACAAGTACTCCGTGACCGCGGCCGGCGGTGACATGGTCGGCGCCTCCCCGCTGCTCTCCGGCCTGTTCCACGACGAGCCCACCATCGAGGCGCTGAACAAGCTCGAGCTCGACGTCACCTCGGTCGGCAACCACGAGTTCGACGAGGGCCCGGCCGAGCTCAAGCGCCTGCAGTACGGCGGCTGCCACGCCACCGACGGCTGCTACGGGGACGAGGAGTTCCAGGGGGCCGACTTCCCCTACCTCGCCGCGAACGTCCTGAACGAGAAGACCGGCCGCCCGATCCTCAAGCCGTACTCCGTCTGGCAGAAGAACGGCGTGCGGATCGGCTTCATCGGCGTGACCCTGGAGGGCACCCCGGGTGTCGTCACCGCCGAGGGCGTGAAGGGCCTCAAGTTCAAGGACGAGGTCGAGACGATCAACAAGTACGCCAACATCCTGCAGAAGCAGGGTGTGAAGTCGATCGTCGCGCTGATCCACGAGGGCGGCGCGCCGGCCTCCGCCTCGTACAACTACAACTGTGACTCCCCGGGCGCCGGCGACGGGATCTCCGGCCCGATCGTCGACATCGCGAAGAACATCTCGCCGAAGGTCGACGCGCTGGTCACCGGCCACACCCACGCGGCCTACGTGTGCACGGTCAACGACCCGGCGGGCAACCCGCGCATGGTCACCTCCGCCGCGTCCTTCGGCCGCCTCTACACCGACACCACCCTGACCTACGACCGCTGGACGGGTGACATCGCCCGTACGTCGGTGAAGTCGGCGAACCACGTGGTCACCCGGGACGTCGCCAAGGCGGCCGACCTGACCACGCTGATCGGCAAGTGGAACGTGCTCGCCGCGCCCATCGGCAACCGTGCCATCGGCTACATCTCCGCCGACATCAACAACACCGGCACCGAGTCCCCGCTCGGCGACCTCATCGCCGACGCCCAGCTCGCCTACGGCAAGGAGCTGGACCCGGAGACCGACCTGGCCCTGATGAACCCCGGCGGCATCCGCGCGCCCCTGACCTACGCGGCCAAGGGCTCCGAGGGCGACGGCGTCGTCACCTACGCCGAGGGCTTCACCGTCCAGCCGTTCGCCAACCTGGTCAACCTCCAGGACCTCACCGGCGCCCAGCTGATCCAGGTCCTCAAGGAGCAGGTCAGCGGTACCAACGCGGCCTCCCCGAAGATCCTCCAGATCTCCTCGGGCCTCACCTACACCCTGGACCTGACGAAGACCGGCGCCGACCGCGTCGTCACCGACTCCGTCAAGCTCAACGGTGCCCCGGTCGACCTGACCGCCACCTACCGCGTCGCCACCAACAACTTCCTCTCCGGCGGCGGCGACGGCTTCCCGACCATCGCGCTCGGCACCAACGACCTCCTCGGCGCCGACGACCTCACGGCCCTGGAGAAGTACCTCCTGGCCAACTCCACCCCCACCACCCCGCTGGCCCCGCCGGCAGCGAACCGGATCACGATCGTGAAGTGACTCCGGTCTGACCCCGAAAGGGCCCGGGAGGCACGCGACGCCGCGCCTCCCGGGCCCTTTGTCACCTTCCGTCGCGCGATTGCCCCTTCCGGTGGCATATTCGCGCGGCGATCACTCTTAGTAGTGATCATCCCGCTCGCCCCGGGATCGTCGCCCGGTATGAAGGACGCCCGCCGTCGCGGAACAGCCCTCACAGGAGACGATCACCATGAAGAAGGCGACACGCACCCGCGCGGAGCGCAGTACTTCTGCCGCGCTCGCCGCACTGGCCCTCGCCCTGACGACGACAACGGCTGGAGCGACCTCCTCCTCCCACACCGTCGGACTCCCGGGCGGCAACCGGATCACGATCAACGCCTGGCACTGCGGCGTCTACGTCAACGCCTGCGACTGGAAAGCGTCCACCAAGATGTCGGGCGAGCGGCCCAGAACGGCGCGCTGGATCCAGAACCGTGCCGAGCTCGAGGCCCACGGGGTCAGCGTCTCGCTCGCCGTGTCCAAGAACCCCGAGGCCACTCTCACGATGGTCAGCAGGTCCCTGGGCGTGGTGCGCTGGCGGAACACCAACGCGAGCATCTCTGACACCTATGGCCAGATGCGGCCCAGCAGGGGCACGGTCTACGTGTCCACCCGCAGCTGTGGCTCCGCCCAGGTCAACGGTGCGATCAAGGTGAGCGAGAAGTGCGCCTACGCGGGCGCTTCCTGACCGCCGCGACGGCGGTGGTGTGCGGTGCGGTGCTGAGCGCCTGCGGGGCACCGGCCAGGCCCGCTGCGGCCGCCGCCCCCGCCGCCGCCCGCCAGTTCGACCTGCTGGTCAGCAGCCAGAACGGCTACCACTATCCGCCGTTCCTGCGGGAACGCCCGGCTCCTCCCGAGGCGCAGTCCCACGCGCTGCGGACGCTGACAGAACTGGACCGGGCCCCCAGGGTCCGGCCGGCCGCGACACGCGTCGCGTCGATGCGCCGGGACGCCCTGGCCTCGTCCCCGCTGTGGGGACGGACTTGGCTGATCCCGCTGCGGCGCGCGGGCGTCGAGGGGGCGCTCGGCCCGGACGACACGAGAGCCGTGGACAGACTGCGGGCCGAGGGCGGCTGGTACGTGGATCCCGCCCTCGGCGACGAAAGCGACGCGGCGCGGCTCGGCGGGACATGGGCAGCCCTCGACGTGCTCGGCGCACTCGGTGAGCTCGACGACCTGCCGTCCCCGCACCGCGCCGCCACCGTCGGCTGGCTCCGCTCGCTGGCCGGCTCACCGCGCCCGGTCGCCGAACGCGCCGCGCTGGCCCACTCCTTGCATCTGCTCCGGCAACCCGTGCCCGCCGCTCTCTCCGACGCGGCTCCGCCGCGCACCGACGACTGGCAGGCGCTCACCCCGGACGAGAGGGCGGACCTGCTGGGTCAGGTCCACGACGATGTCCTGGTTCGCGAAGCCGCCGGGCAGCGGCCCGAGATCGACCGCGCGCACTGGGAAGCGGTCCTGACCCGAGGGGCGCTCTCACTGCCGTACGAGCAGCTCCAGCCGCTGGTGCACATCCTGAAGGCGGCTGGATCTCCCGAAAAGGTGTTCGTGCCGGTGATCGCCCGGCTGGAGAGGGCGCGCCTGGGCGACGGAACCGTACGGGACCCGGACTCCTACCTCGGTGACCCGCAGAGCTCGCTCTTCGTCGAGCGACTGCGGGGTCTCGCCGGCTGGCCCCGCCGAGACCCCGGTCTGCTCGACGCTCTCGACCGGGAGAAGGACCGGAGCGGCACGCCGCAGGACAGCGCCGAGCGCCTGAGCCGGGCGGCCCTGGCGAAGGCGGCCGGCGGCGGAACGGACGGCCGGGCCGCGCGGCTGTGCGCCGATCCCGAGGTGCTGCCCGGTGCCGTCACCGAGCACGACGTCACCCGCTGGCAGCGCACCGCCCTCGACTGCGTCGACGCGGGTGCCGCGGTCGGCACTCCTGAAGTACGGCCATGGGCCCTGGACGACCCGGACGCCGTGGCCGCGGCCGCCACCCTGGCCGTCGGGCTGGCCGACACGGGCCAACGGCACCGGATCCCCCCATGGATCACGCCGCGTGTTCTGGAGCGCCGGTCCCACGAGCCGGGCCGGTTCGCGTCCGTCTACGACTACAGCCTCGTCGTACGAGCCCACCTGCTGCTCGGTGGAGACCTGGACGCGCCGCTGCGTGCGGCCCTCGGCCGGGTCGTGACACCGCATCGGGGCTGCCCGGGACTGCCCGACCTGTTCCGGGTCGGCGGCGGGGATCCCGCCTGCGACCTCAAGACCACCTGGGGTGTCTGGACGTTGGACCGGCAGGCGCACGGCGCCCTGGGCTGGCTGCCCGGTCGCACGGACGCCGCCATCGAGACCGGAGAGCGAGCGGAGGAGCCATGACTGTGCTGTTGCGGGCCGACGGTGTGGGCAAGACCCATCGGACGCGGGGGAGAAGAGTCGAGGTGCTGGACGGCGTCGACCTGGAGGTCGCAGCAGGGCAGGTCACCGCTCTGGTGGGGCACTCCGGTTCCGGGAAGAGCACGTTGCTGCACATTCTCGGCCTGCTCAGCCCACCGGACCGGGGCCGGGTGTTCGTCGAGGACGTGGACACGTCGGCGCTCGGGGACAGAGGGCGTGCCGACCTGCGGCGGAGTCGGCTGGGGTTCGTGTTCCAGTCCTTCAACCTGCTGCCTCAGCACTCGGCCCTGCGCAATGTCCTGGTGCCGCATGCCGGCCGCCGCGCCGAGGGAGAGGAACGGGCCCGGTCGCTGCTGGACCGGGTCGGGCTCGGGGAGCGGCACGGGCACCGTCCCGGTGAGCTGTCAGGAGGCGAGCAGCAGCGCGTCGCGCTCGCACGCGCGCTGGTCAACGACCCGCCTGTGGTGCTGGCGGACGAGCCGACCGGGAACCTGGACACCGACAGTGAGGCGGCGCTGCTCGCGTTGTTCCGGGGGCTCGCCGACGAAGGACGGGCGGTGCTGCTGGTGACGCACAACCCGGTCGTGTCCGAAGCGGCCGATGTGGTCCACCGGTTGAAGAACGGCCTCGTGGAGACAGAGCGGAGCGCCGCATGAGCGTCCTGGCCCTGGCCTTCGCCAACGTCCGTGCCTTACGCCGACGGCTGTACGGCCTGGTGACCATGGTCGCCCTGGCCGGTGCCGTGTGCACGGCCGCGCTGGGCATCGCCGACCACGCGCAGAGTGCGGCCGACTCAGGCGTCCGGGAGAGCGTGGCCAACCGCAGCGTCACCGTCGACCGCCCCGACGACCGACCGGACACCGCCCCGTTGACGGACCGCACCGAGGACCGGCTCGCCGGGCTGCCCCACGTCGAGTCCGTGCAGCATCGCGCCCAGGTGTCCTTCGGCATCGTCGCACCGGAGGGCGACACCGCCCTGCTGTACGCCACGACGTACCGCCCCGCGCTGGCCCCGCCGGTCACCCGCTCCGTCCGCGCGCGGGTCTTCCCCCTGCGCCCCGGCGAGATCGTCGCCCCGGCCAGGTCCCAGGGCCTCGACCTGCGCAAGCTGCTGGGACAGCGGATCGAGCTGGAGACGATCCGCTATGTACGCCCCGGCGAGGGCACCGGGGTCAGGCGCGAGGCCCGGCTCGTCGCCGTGTACGACCCGTCGTGGCAGATGGACGGCCCGGACGCCGCCTATGCGGCGGACACGGATGTGGTTGCCTGGGCCGCCGCACGGACCGGACAACCCGCGGACCGCTACCCGGCCACCGTCGGTTACGACCAGCTGACCGTCGTCGCCCGCAGTGCCGACGACGTCCCTGCCGTGCTCGAGTCGGTCCAGGACCTGGGCTACCCGGCTGTCACCCTCCGCCAGCAACTCACCACGCTTCCCGCGGTCCTGGAGCTCGTCGAGGTGTCAGGCCGGCTGCTGCTCGGCGTCCTCGGCGTGCTGGCTTTCACCGGAGCGGTGACGGTGACGGGGGCGCTCGCGCGCCGGCGCGCCCAGGAGATCGGCATCCTCAAGGCGGTCGGTTTCCGCACCGGGGCCGTCCTGACCCTGTTGGTCACCGAGATGGCCCTGGCCGGGGCGGTCGCCGCCCTGTTCGGTGCCGTCCTCGGCATGCTCCTCGGCGGCGCCGGGGCGGCGCTGCTGCGTGGCAGCCCCGATCTGGCGCCGTACGCCGTGAGCCGACTGCCGCTGCCCTCGCCGGGCACGTTCGTGCTGCTTCTCGCCCTGACGGTGCTGGTCGTCGCGGCGGGGGCGCTGCTTCCCGCCCGCCGGGCCGCCACCATGGCGCCGACGGACGCGATGCGGGACTGGTGACGAACGAAACCGCGCACACCCCGTCCCGTTCATGTGAAGCGGACTGCGATGAGTGCGTGGAGTCCTCTGCTGGCGTTGGCGCTCGCCGGGTGTGGGGTGGGGGGTGAGGAGGTCTCGGGCGAGGGGTCCTGCGTGTACCTCGTGACGTTCGAGGGGCGTCGGTACGTGGGCGGTGCGCCGGAGGACTTCGAGGTCGGGGAGCGGCTCGGCGGCGCCGTCCTGGCGGGCTGTGACGACACGGGAGGTGACTCCGACGATCCCGGTGCGCCGGACGAGCGGGTGACCGCCTATGCGATCGAGGGGGTGGACCCGGACCTGGCCGTCGTGCTGGACCCGGTCGCGCCGGACGTGGTGCTGGTGGCGTCGGAGTCCGGCGCGACCCTGCCCGGGGAGCTGCGGGGCGTGGTGGGGCGGGGCTGACCCCAGCCGGCGGCCGGAGCCCTGACGGACCTCTGTGGCATCGCGCCGGAGGGGCCCTGAAATCGGGCCTGCCCCCCCACGACGCCTGGCACGCACGCCCTAGACAGCCTCCGTCGGAGGCGGCGTCGGCGCCCCCGGGAGCCGGACCGTCGCCACCGTGCCGCCGCCCGGGGCCGGGGAGAGGGTCACCTCACCGCCGGAGCGGTGGACCGTGCGGGCGACGATCGAGAGGCCGAGGCCCGAGCCGGGCAGGGAGCGGGCCGAGGGGGAGCGCCAGAAGCGGTCGAAGACATGGGGGAGTTCGTCCGCGGGGATGCCGGGGCCGTGGTCCCGGACCGTCAGGACGCCCTGGTGCAGGGCCACCTCGACCGTGCCCGCCCCGGGGCTGAACTTCACCGCGTTGTCGAGGATGTTGACCAGGGCTCGTTCCAGCGCTGAGGGCTCCGCGCGGACGTACCAGGGGGACAGGTCGGCCGTGATCGTCAGCTCGGGGCCGCGCAGCCGGGCCCGGCGCACCGCGGTCCCGACGGTGTCCTCCAGGGACACGACCTGGACCCGCTCGCCCCGCTGGCCCTCCGCCCGGGACAGCTCCTGAAGATCGCCGATCAGCGCGGCCAGCTCCGTCATCTGCGCCTTGACCGAGGCCAGCAGCGCCTTGCGGTCCGCCTCCGGCAGCGGGCGTCCGGTCTCCTCGCTGCGGGTGAGCAGCTCGATGTTGGTGCGCAGCGAGGTGAGCGGGGTGCGCAGCTCGTGGCCGGCGTCGGCGATCAGCTGCTGCTGGAGGTCCCGCGAACTGGCCAGGGCCGTGGTCATCGCGTTGAAGGAGCGGCTGAGACGGGCGATCTCGTCCTCGTCGTCGTCCGCCACGGGGATACGGACCGTCAGGTCCTCGGTGCGCGCCACGTGTTCCACGACCTCGGCCAGTCGGTCCACCGGCCGCAGGCCCGACCGCGCGACGGCCAGGCCCGCAGCCCCCGCGCCGACCACGCCGATGCCGGAGACGGCCAGCAGGATCCAGGCCAGGGAGCTCAGCGGCTCGGTGACCTCCGAGAGCGGCTTGGCCACCGACACCGCGACACCGCGCTGCACCGCGCGGGTCTCACGGTCGAAGACCGGCCGGGTGAGGACGCGTACGGCGGTGCCGTCGGTGGTACGGCCCGAGTGCAGCGCCTCCTCCTTCTCACCGTCGGCCACCGCCAGGTCGACGGACTGGACCTTGACCTCCGGCGCGTCGGGGATGGCGCAGGTGGAGCCGTCCGAGTAGAGAATCGTGACGGTGGGGGAGCCCGGCGGCAGGCCGAGCTGCCGAGGCTCGGGCTGCCGGCAGTTGGCCAGCATGGTGCTGAGCAGCAGGCCGGAGACCTCCTCGCTGCGCAGCTCGTCGTCGAGCTGGTGGTAAAGCTGTCCCTTCACCAGGAACCAGCACGTCACCGACACCGCCGCCACGGCGAACGCCACCGCCGCCGCCACCAGCAGCGCCAGCCGGGAGCGCAGGGGCAGGGAGCGCAGCCGCCGTACCGCCTTGTTCACTCCGCGCCGCCCTGCCGGAGCACGTACCCCACCCCGCGCACGGTGTGGACCAGGCGCGGTTCGCCGCCCGCCTCGGTCTTGCGGCGCAGGTACATGACGTAGACGTCGAGGGAGTTCGACGAGGGCTCGAAGTCGAAGCCCCAGACCGCCTTCAGGATCTGCTCACGGGTGAGGACCTGGCGCGGGTGCGCCATGAACATCTCCAGCAGCGTGAACTCCGTACGGGTCAGCTCCACGGTGCGCCCGCGCCGGGTGACCTCCCGGGTCGCCAGGTCCATGCGCAGGTCGGCGAAGGTCAGCGCCTCGTCCTGCGGGGCGTCGGCGCCCGCCACCGCCACCGCGTACGAGCTGCGGCGCAGCAGCGCGCGGATCCGGGCGAACAGCTCGTCCAGCTCGAAGGGCTTGACCAGGTAGTCGTCGGCCCCGGCGTCCAGGCCGGTGACCCGGTCGCCGACGGTGTCGCGGGCGGTGAGCATCAGGATCGGGGTGGTGTCGCCCGCGCCCCGGATGCGGCGGGCGGCGGTCAGGCCGTCCATGCGGGGCATCTGGATGTCGAGGACCACCAGGTCAGGACGGTACGCGGTGGCCTTCTCCAGCGCGTCGATGCCGTCGACGGCGACCTGGGTGTCGTACCCCTCGAAGGCGAGGCTGCGCTGGAGTGCCTCGCGCACCGCCGGCTCGTCGTCGACGATGAGGATGCGCTGGGGGTCACGGTCGCCTTCGACGGGGCTCATGGGTGTCGGGTTCCTCTGGTTCCTCGGACGGGGACGGGGAGTGCTGCCCACGGGGGCGTCTCGCGACGGGCCCGGCGACTGCGGCGGGTCCCCGGCGGAGCCGCCCGCCGGGGACCGCTCTCGATTCTCAGCCTCGCACGTTCCGTGCCGTACGGAGTCGGCCCGGCGCGGCGACCGGCTGCCGGGGTCAGTCGGTGGAGCCCGACCGCAGCGTGTCGAGGTCGGCCTTGACGGTGTTGACGGGGATCGCGAAGCCGAGGCCGACGCTGCCCGCGTCGGACGCACCCGAACCCGAGCCCGAACCGGACGAGTACATCGCCGAGTTGATCCCGATGATGTTGCCGTTCATGTCGATCAGCGCGCCGCCGGAGTTGCCCGGGTTGAGGGACGCGTCCGTCTGGAGCGCCTTGTACGTCGTCGTGGACGAGCCGGTGTCGCCGTTGAACTCGCGGCCGCCGAACTCGAAGGGCCAGCCGCCGCCCTGCTGCTGCGGCTGCTCGCCCTCCCCGGTGGAGACGGTGACGTCGCGGTCGAGGGCGGAGACGATTCCGCTGGTCACCGTGCCGGTCAGGCCCTCGGGCGAGCCGATCGCGACGACCTGGTCGCCGACCTGGACGCCGTCGGAGTCGCCGAGGGTGGCCGCCTTGAGGCCGGAGGCGCCGGTCAGCCTGATCAGCGCGAGGTCCTTGCCGCTGTCGGTGCCGACGAGCTCGGCGGTGTACTCCTTGCCGTCGCTGGTCCTGGCCTTGATCTCGGAGGCGCCGGCGACGACGTGGTTGTTGGTGACGATCTCGCCGTCATCGGTGATGATCACGCCGGAACCGGTGGAGGCCCCGCCGTTCCCCGTCGCGCTGATCTCCACGATGCTCGGGCTGACCGCCCTGGCGACCCCGGAGACCGTGCCCTTCTGGCTGGAGGGGACCACGTTGGTGCTGGTCGCGCTCGAGGAGACCGTGTCGGAGCCGCCGGTCAGCTCCTGGATGCCGTAGGCCGTGCCGCCGCCGATGGCGGCCGCGACGATCGCGACCGCGGCCAGCAGCGCGAGCGGACCGCGGTCGCGCCTGCGCGGCCTCGGCCCGGGGACGACGGCGGCCGTCTCCGGCGCGTACGGCGGCGGGGGCGGCCACTCGGGGTTCACCGGGTTCACCGGGGCCGCGGGGTGCACGGCGGTGACCGGCTCGGCCGGGTGCGCCGGGCCCGCGAAGCTTCCTGAAGGAGCGGCGGGAGGCGCGGCGGGGTACCGCCCGCCGTCGGTGCCGCCCGGACGCGGGTGCCCGCCACCCGCGTAGGGGTGCGCGCCGCCCTGGTACGTGGTCTCGTACTCGCCGTCTCGGCGGTTGCTCTCGGTCATGGACATGAGCTTGGCGCCCGTCCATGAGAGCTCCCTGAGTGCTGTCTGAGAAGCCCGGCAGAACCTCGTATGCCCGATATAAAGACCCGGTCCGCGGGGGCGGGGCTACTTGCAGCCGCAGGACCGCCGTGGCGTCAGCCGTGAGGGGAACACCTTCAGCCGCTCGCGGCGGGAGCCCGCGACGCGCAGTCCGTCGTCGAGCACGAGGTCGACCGCCGCACGGGCCATCGCCGAGCGGTCCGAGGCGACCGTGGTGAGCGGCGGGTCGGCCAGCGCCGCTTCCTTGATGTCGTCGAAGCCGGCCACGGCCAGCTCACCGGGAACGTCGATCCGCAGTTCGCGCGCCGCGCGCAGCAGGCCTATCGCCTGGTCGTCGGTGGAGCAGAAGAACGCGGGCGGACGGTCCGGCCCGGACAGCACGTCGAGCGCGATCCGGTAGGCGTCGTAGCGGTTGTACGGCGCCTCGAACAGGCGGCCCTCGGTGGACAGGCCCGCCTCGTCCATCGCGCGCTTCCAGCCCTCGACGTGGTCGGAGACCGGGTCGCCGACGGCCGGGGTGTCGGCGGTGCCGCCCATACAGGCGACGTACTCGTAGCCGTGCTCCAGCAGATGGCGGACGGCGAGCTCGGCGCCGCCGAGGTCGTCCGTGACGACGGCGACGTCGTCGATGGACTCGGGCCGCTCGTGCAGCAGCACCACCCGGGCGTCCCAGGCCTCGATCTCGGCGGCGGCCAGGTCGTTCAGCGCGTGGGAGACGAGGATGAGGCCCGAGACCCGCATGCCGAGGAAGGCGCGCAGATAGTGGACCTCGCGCTCGGCCACATAGTCGGTGTTGCCGACCAGGACCATCTTTCCGCGCTCGGAGGCGGCCTGCTCGACCGCGTGCGCCATCTCCCCGAAGAAGGGCTGACGGGCGTCCGGGATGATCAGGCCTATGAGGTCGGTGCGCCGCGAGGCCATCGCCTGGGCCACCCGGTCGGGCCGGTAGCCCAGCTCCTTGATGGCGGCGAGGACACGCTCGCGCGTGGCCGGGGCGACCGGCCGGGGTCCGTTGTTGATGACGTAGCTGACGACCGCGGTGGAGGTCCCCGCCAGTCGTGCCACGTCATCCCGAGTCACCTTGGCCACGCGCGGAGTCTACGCGGATGGAACGCCTCTGGGCAGGGCGTGAAGGAGCCCGGCAGAGGTCCCGGAGTGCGGTCGTGACGCCCCGCCCGTGCGTCCGTCACGCGTCGGCCGTGACCTCGGAGGCCTCGAGGACGGCCTCGTTGTCCGCATCTTCCGCCTTTGCCCGCCCGGCCTTGGCCTTCGCCTCGTCCGAGTGACGGTCGCCCTTTTCGGGAGTAACGAATCGATAACCGACGTTCCGGACGGTCCCGATCAGCGACTCGTGCTCGGGGCCGAGCTTGGCTCGAAGCCGCCGTACGTGCACGTCCACGGTCCGGGTGCCGCCGAAGTAGTCGTAGCCCCAGACCTCCTGGAGCAGCTGGGCGCGGGTGAAGACGCGGCCCGGGTGCTGCGCGAGGTACTTCAGGAGCTCGAACTCCTTGAAGGTCAGGTCCAGGACCCGGCCCTTGAGCTTGGCGGAGTACGTCGCCTCGTCGACCGAGAGGTCGCCGTTGCGGATCTCCATCGGGGAGTCGTCGTTGACGATCTGCTGCCGGCCCATCGCCAGGCGCAGCCGGGCCTCGACCTCGGCGGGTCCTGCCGTGTCCAGCAGGACGTCGTCGATGCCCCAGTCGGCGGTGACGGCGGCCAGGCCGCCCTCGGTGACGACGAGGACGAGCGGGCAGCCGGGGCCCGTGGAGCGCAGCAGCTGGCAGAGGCTGCGGACCTGGGGCAGGTCGCGGCGGCCGTCGACGAGGATCACGTCGGCGCCGGGGGTGTCGACGAGCGCGGGCCCCTCGGCCGGGGCGACCCGCACGTTGTGCAGGAGCAGGCCGAGCGCGGGCAGCACCTCCGTCGACGGCTGGAGGGCGTTGGTCAGGAGCAGCAGAGAACTCATACGTCTGGTTCCTCCTCGGTCCCTGCGAGGACATTGCGGTACGGAACTGCTCTGCGATCCCGGGGCCCCGTACAACCGGCGGTCACCTGAGGTTTCCCGCTTCGTATACAACGCTTCCGAAAGCACAAAAGGACCCGGGGGCAACGCTGCCCGAGTCCTCTGCCCAGCAGAATAGCCGACATGAGCGACGGTCCGGCAGGTCATGTGGCACGATCCACCGTTCGTCCGCATGCCGAGACGAGTGGAAGCGCACCATTGCGGACGTATCTCCGCACGGCAGACGGAATCACCCTCGATTCCGTATACGATCCGGGGTCCGCTGTATACGACTTCTCCGTGTCACCTGTCGTCGACCTCGCGTTCGTCGTCGCGCACGGTTTCACGGGCGACGTGGACAAGCCCCATGTCCGGCGGGTGGCCGCCGCGCTGCGGCGGTACGGGGCCGTTCTCACCTTCTCCTTCCGCGGGCACGGCCGTTCGGGTGGCCGTTCCACGGTCGGCGACCGGGAGGTCCTCGATCTGGCCGCCGCGGTCGACTGCGCGCGCGGCCACGGGCACACCCGGGTGGTCACCGTCGGCTTCTCCATGGGCGGCTCCGTCGTCCTGCGGCACGCGGCCCTGCGGCCCGGCACGGCCGACGCCGTGGTGTCCGTCAGCGCGCCCGCCCGCTGGTACTACCGGGGCACCGCCCCGATGCGGCGCGTGCACTGGCTGATCACCCGGCCCGAGGGCCGGCTGGTGGGCCGCTACGGCTTCCGCACCCGTATCGGTCACAAGGAGTGGGACCCGGTCCCGCTGTCGCCCGTCGAGGCGGTGCCGCGGATCGCGCCGACCCCGCTGCTGATCGTCCACGGCGACCGCGACTGCTACTTCCCCCTCGATCACCCCCGGATGCTGGCCGAGGCCGCCGGGGAACACGGTGAGCTGTGGCTGGAGCCCGGCATGGGGCACGCCGAGAACGCCGCCGACGACTCCCTGCTGGCCAGGATCGGGGACTGGGCGCTGTCCCGGGCGGGCTAGCCTGGGCCTGTTCACTGCCGAACCGACTTGAGGGACGAGATGGCAAAGGTCACGGTCCGCTACTGGGCCGCCGCCAAGTCCGCGGCCGGGGTCGCCGAGGAGCCGTTCGAGGCCGCGACGCTCGCCGAGGCGCTCGAAGCGGTGCGCTCGCTCCACCCGGGCGAGCTCACCCGGGTCCTGCTGCGCTGTTCGTTCCTCGTCGACGGTGATCCCGTCGGGACGCGCGCGCATGAGACGGTACGGCTGGCCGAGGGCGGCACGGTCGAGGTGCTCCCGCCGTTCGCAGGAGGGTGACCGGAGCATGACCAACCAGCCGTACCAGGGGCCGTACGACGGCTCCCACGACCCCTATGCGCAGCAGTCCGGGCAGCAGTGGCCCGGACAGCAGCAGCCGTATCCACAGGGTTCCGAAGAGGCGCAGTACACCCAGCAGTGGCAGGGGCAGACCTGGGAGACCCAGATGCAGGCCCCGGTCGCCCCCGTGCCGAGCACCACCGAGACCGCTTATCTGCCGCCGCAGCAGGACGCGTGGGCCGGACCGGCCCACGCGGCGGCAGGCCACCCGGGGCAGGGCGTCCCCGCCCACGACCCGACGGGCCACGCCGCCGCGTCCGGCCATGGGCAGCCCGCCCCGTCGGGCGCCGAGCCCGGGCGCCATGCCGCCCCGTCGGGCGCCGAGCCCGGCCATGCCGCCCCGGCTGGCAGCGAGCCCGGCCGCCATGCCGCTCCCTACTCCTCCTACTCCTCATACGGTCAGGACGCCGGGACCGGGGCGGGGCCCGCGCAGGGCCCGGCCGGGGCGCCGGCAGCCCCGGGCCCGACCGCGGCCGGAGCCGCACCCACCGCCGGTGGCGCGCCCGCCGGCGCGGCCGCGCCCGGCGGCCCGGCCTACGGTCCCGCCACCCTGGCCGGCAACTCCCGGATCACCGACGCCCAGCGGGCCCGGCTGGAGGGCCGGTCGCCGATCATCGAGCCCGGGATGCAGCCGGCCGCGCTCACCGCGCTGCTCGGACTGCTGCTCTCGGCCGCCGCCGCCGTCGGCTCGTACGCCCTGCTGGTGCCGCTCGTCGTGCTCCAGGGCCTGACCGCCGCCGGCTGGTTCCGGCTGAACGGCATGTGGCCCGCCCGCCAGGGCATCGCGCTCGCCTTCGCCGGGGCCCTCGCCGCGGACGCGGCGCTGCTCGTGGCCGGGCGGGACGACGCTCCCGCTGCGATCCTCGGCACCCTCGGGGTGTGGGTGCTGCTCACGCTGGTGCTACAGCTGCGCTCGCACGCCGAGCCCGACGAGCGGATGTACGGCCTGATGGCCACCGTCGTCTCGGCGGCGCTGGCGGTCCTCGCGGCCGGTCACCTCGCGGCGGAGCCGGACGCGACGACGATCGGCGCGGCCGCGGTCGCGGTGGCCGTGCTCGCGAGGGCGCTGCCGCTGCCGACGCCCGCCTCCGTGGTGGTGTCGCTGCTCGCGGCGGCCGGTGCGGGTGTCGCGGTCGGCGGCATGACAGGGGTGGGCGCGCGGGGTGCCCTCGTCGGCGGGGCCGCGGCCGCGTGCGCGCTGATCGGACACCGGGTCGCGAGCTACGACTACCCCTCGCGGTTCGTGCACTTCACGGCGGGCGTCGCCCTGCCGCTCGCGGCCGCCGCACCCGTGCTGTGGGTGCTGGGCCGGGGACTCTAGGGCTGCTTCGAAAGTCGCGTCCGCCTCGCGACGCCTGGCACGCACTCCCCCGGAGGGGGACCCCCAGCCGCGTTGCCGAAACGCCCGAACAGCTCCGCTGTCAGGGCGCTCCGGCGCCTTGCGATCGTACGCACCGGACGCCGCGGGGCCCGCCCCTCGGGCGGACGACGGGACTTTCGAAACACGCCCCGGGGCCCTTCCGGCGGATCTCCGCGGCGTCGCCGGCAGGGCCCTGGCCCAGGTCGGGGCGGCGCGCCCCGCGGGAGCCGCGCCTGTCACAGGTGATCGACAATCTCGCGGCTCCCACCTCCGGCGGGGTTACCGTGGCTGGCGACCGGATCGAACGCAGAGGTGGGGGAACATGCGAGCGCTGCGCATAGTGCTGATCGTCGCCGTGGTGCTGGGCGGGCTCTTCGTCGTCGCCGACCGCCTCGCCGTGCACTTCGCCGAGGGCGAGGCGGCCGACCAGCTGCGCGCCAGCGAGGGCCTCGCGCAGACGCCGGACGTGTCGATCAAGGGCTTCCCGTTCCTGACCCAGATGGCCGGCGGCGAGCTGGACGACGTCGAGGTCGGCATCGAGGACTACGAGGCGCCCACCGGCAAGGGCTCGGAGAAGATCCGGATCGCCGACCTCCAGGCGAACATGAAGGGCGTCCGCTTCTCCGGCGACTACAGCTCCGCCACCGCGGCCTCCGCCACCGGCACCGCGACGATCTCCTACGACGAACTGCTCAGGACCGCGACGGGCAGGACCACCCGGGTCGGCCCCGGGGTCACCGCACGGGTCGTCGGGCTCTCCGACGGTGGCAACGGCAAGATCAAGTCCTCGGTCGAGGTGTCGGTCCTGGGCAACAAGCTGCCGCAGCCGGTCACCGTGCTCAGCACGGTCATGGTCGACGGCGACACCGTCAAGGTGAAGGCCGACGCTCTGCCCGAGTTCGGCGGGGTCAGCATCGCCGAGGACCGGGTCCGTGAGATCACCGACTTCGACCAGGCCATCGCACAACTGCCGGGCGGCATCGAGCTGGACAAGGTGGAGGCGGCGGAGGACGGCGTACGCATCACCGTCCAGGGTTCGAACGTCAGCCTCGCCGGGTAGGTAGCCGGTCGCCGGACTGGGGTCCGGTGCGGCGGACACGGGTCCGGTTCGACGGACGGCTGTCCGAACGGCGTTCCGAAGGGCGAGACGGCCCCGTCCGCCCCTCAGCCGCCGATGGCGCATTCCGGACCCGGAACCCTTGCGGGGACTGGCTCGCCAGTCATGTCATCCCGGCATTCGGACGATCGCGTCTCAACATACGACACGCCGGTGACATGTCCCGCTGTGCGTCCCTACGATCGAGCCATGAAGCGACAGGCGGACCTCACGAAGCGGCGGGCAGTAGACCTGTGCCGCGTCGCCGCCATGCTCTGTCGCCCCTTCTGAGCGGCACCGGCACCGCCGCCGGCCGCATTCTCCAGCCGCCCTGCCCCAGGGCACTCGTGCGCGCTGCCGCATGCCCGGCCGCGCACCCACTCTTCACGCACACCCCCGCCGCAACTGCCCCGGAGGAGAACGAGCATGAGCCGCAACGACGTCCTGGTCGACGCCGACTGGCTTCAGGAGAACCTGGACGACCCGACGATCGCCATCGTCGAGGTCGACGAGGACACCTCCGCCTACGAGAAGAACCACATCAAGAACGCCATCCGGATCGACTGGACCAAGGACCTCCAGGACCCGGTCCGCCGTGACTTCGTCGACCAGGAGGGCTTCGAGAAGCTCCTGTCGGAGAAGGGCATCGCCAACGACCACACCGTGGTCCTCTACGGCGGCAACAACAACTGGTTCGCCTCGTACGCCTACTGGTACTTCAAGCTCTACGGCCACGACAACGTCAAGCTCCTCGACGGCGGCCGCAAGAAGTGGGAGCTGGACGCCCGCGAGCTGGTCGACGGCACCGAGGTGCCCGCCCGCCCGGCGACCGAGTACAAGGCCAAGGCGCAGGACACCTCCATCCGCGCGTTCCGCGACGACGTCGTGGCCGCGATCGGCAGCCAGAACCTGGTCGACGTGCGCTCGCCCGACGAGTTCTCCGGCAAGCTGCTCGCCCCCGCGCACCTGCCGCAGGAGCAGTCGCAGCGTCCGGGCCACGTCCCGAGCGCCCGCAACATCCCGTGGTCGAAGAACGCCAACGACGACGGCACCTTCAAGTCGGACGACGACCTCAAGGCCCTCTACGAGGAGGAGCAGGTCGACCTGGCGAAGGACACCATCGCCTACTGCCGCATCGGCGAGCGCTCCGCGCTGACCTGGTTCGTGCTGCACGAGCTGCTCGGTGTGGAGAACGTCAAGAACTACGACGGTTCCTGGACCGAGTACGGCTCCCTCGTCGGCGTGCCGATCGAGCTCGGCGCCAACAAGTAAGACCACCGACCTTTACCCCTCAAGGAGTTCAACATGTGCGGAGCGAAGGCCGGCGGCCCCGACGCCTCGACGATCAAGCCCGGTGAGACCACCATCCAGGGCCAGGTGACCCGCGGCGGCGAGCCGGTGCAGGGCTATGTGCGCCTGCTCGACTCGACCGGCGAGTTCACCGCGGAGGTCCCCACCTCCGCCACGGGCCAGTTCCGCTTCTACGCGGCCGAGGGCACCTGGACCGTCCGCGCGCTGATCCCCGGCGCCACCGCGGACCGTACGGTCGTCGCCCAGCAGGGCGGCCTCGCCGAGGTCGCGATCGCCGTCTGACGGCACGGAACACCGTAGGGCCGCGGTTCCCGGGTTGGACGCCTGAGCCGCGGCCC
Organism: Streptomyces sp. NPDC005017; assembly: GCF_042873115.1. Taxonomy (NCBI): domain Bacteria; kingdom Bacillati; phylum Actinomycetota; class Actinomycetes; order Kitasatosporales; family Streptomycetaceae; genus Streptomyces; species Streptomyces sp. NPDC005017. Next base: position 48,240 of record NZ_JBIALD010000010.1, read on the forward strand.
TTCGGCATGCCCGGGAACCCGGCCGTCTCCTGCCCCCTCACCCCGGCGTGCCGGATCTACCCTGGACCTATGTACGCACGGCGACGGCACGTGGCCCCGTTCTGACGCGTCCCTCGCACCGCTTCGCGGGCTTCGGGGCCGCTGCGTCGGCCTCCGGCCGTCGGCTCCGGGCCGGGGTCGGGGTGTGGCGCTGATGCCTCGGCTGATGATCTCCGGTGTCGGGGGCCGCGGATCTACCCTGGACCTATGTACGCACGGCGACGGCACGTGTACTTCGCCATGATGGGGGTCTGCCTGGGACTCTTCGTCCTGGCCTGGGCCGTCGTGCGGCTGTGGTCCGTGCCGGTGGCCGTGGGGATGTGCGTGGTGGCCATGGTGATCCCGCCCGTCGCCGCGATGGTGGCGAACCGGCGGGGGCCCGAGGACCGCTGGTGGGACGACCCCTCCGGGGACCCGCAGTCCGACGAGTGGTGGGACGAACTGGACGGCAGGAAGCGGCCGCGATAGGAAGACGGGCATGGTTGCGGCCCGCCTGTCCACGGTGGTCCTTGACGCGCACGACGCCCATGAACTGGCCGGTTTCTACCGGCGGCTGCTCGGCTACGAGGTGCGCGCCGAGGCACCCGACTGGGTGCTCATCGGCCCCCGCCCGGCACCGAGGGCCTCGCGCTCGCCTTCGAGACCGAACGGGAGTACGTACGCCCCGTCTGGCCCGCCCGCGCCCCCGGTGACCAGCGGATGATGCTGCACCTGGACGTCGAGGTGGACGACCTGGCGGCCGAGACCGCGCGGGCGCTGGCGGCGGGGGCCACGCTCGCGGAGTACCAGCCGCAGGACGACGTACGAGTCCTGTTCGACCCGTCGGGGCACCCGTTCTGCCTGTGGGTGCAGCCTCCCGCCGCGGATCAGTAGACGAGCGCCTGGGTGTCGTCGGCCAGCGACTCCTGGACGAACACCTGCGCCCCCGCGATCCGGACGCCCTCGATGACGTCCTTCTCCGTGATGTCCCGGCGGGCCGCGCACTGCGTGCACAGCGTGAGGCGGCCGCCCGCCAGGATCGACTCGATCAGGTCCGGCAGCGGCGCCGCGTGCGGCAGTTCGAACTCCGCGGCCCGGCCCGGCAGCGCGAACCACGCCGACTCCCCGGTCAGCCACAGCGAGACGTCCACACCGCTCGCCACGGCCACCGCCGCGACCGTGAACGCCTGCGAGCACCGCTCGGGCGCGTCCGCGCCCGCCGTCACCTTGATCACGAGCTTCTTCGCCATGCGGGCAGCGTAATGCGTCCGTCCGCCGGAGCGGGCGCGGGCCGGAGGCCGTCGGCGGGCACGCGACGCCCGCCACCGTGAGGAGGCGGCCCCGGCGGGACGGGGAGAATCTGAATCGTGATCAACGCTCGTGCAACTTCATGCACGAGCCATGGGTCTCCTGTGCGCGCGGATAGGGAATTCGTGCCTCAGGTTCCACGGGAGACGATTTGGAAGAGCGAGAAGAGCCGCCCCGAGGGCGCGGGCGCACCGCCGCACTGCTCGCCGCGGCCGTAGCGCTCGGGCTCGTCGCCGGCACCTGCGTCGGCTACCTCGTACAGGCCGACCGCGAGCCCAGCCCGCTGCCGCCGCTGTCCCAGCCGGTGCTCGCGCAGGCGCAGGGGAAGGGGCCGGAACCGCTGTCGGTCCTCGGCGACCACAAGGTGCTCGCCGACGGCGACCTGACCGGGCTGCTGCTGAGCAAGCCGCCCGCGGCGAAGGAGGTCGACTGGCTGCCCGCCGAGGGCGCGTGGATGGACGCGGCGTCCTACGCGGGCTACTTCGGGTCCCCCGACCGGGCGTTCGAGTGGCTCGTCGCGGACGAGTTCCGCCGGGCCGCGGTCACCGGCTGGGACACCGGCTCCCACATCGTGGAGATCCGGCTCATCCAGTTCCGCCAGCGGGAGTCCGTCGCGGCCGCCGAAACCGTCCTCGAGTCCCAGAGCTACGCGGACCAGGCGCGTGACACCGACAGCTGGCCGATTCCCGGCACGGGCAACGGCTGGGCCTACGTCCACAACCGGCCCGAGAGCGAGCCGGGATTCGAGCCGCAGTACAACGCGCGGGCCCATGCCTGGCGCGGGGACATCGCGATGGAGGTCTGGGTGTCCGGGGACCGGCCGGTCCCCAAGAAGACGATCATCGATGTGGCCGAGCGCCAGATGGAGCGGCTGTGAGCACGACCGAAACCTCTGAGGAACTTCCCCAGGAGCCGGCCGGGGCCGACGGGCGCGGGTCCGCGCGTCGGAGGCGGACGGCATTCGTGGCGGGCTGCGCGCTGATGGCGGCGGCGGTCCTCTCCGGTGTCGGCGCGACCGCCGTGACCGTGCGGGACGCCGACCGCTCCGCCGGTCCCCCGACCTGGAAGTTCCCGAAGACCAGGTACAGCGAGGACACCGCGGCCGGTACGGCCAGCAGGGCCGGAGGCGCGAAGCCGGACAGCGAGGAGGCCCGGGCCGCCGCGGCGCTCACCGCCCTGCTCACGCCGTACGCCTCCGAGGGCTATGTACCAGGGCCCGACATCGAGGAGTTCTCGTACGAGGCCGAGCTCACCGGCAACGAGGCCACGGCCCGGCTCGGCCACTTCCTCGACGCTCTGCCCCGCTCCGCGCGCAAGAGTATGGAGCGGATGATCGAGAAGCGCGACATCCGGGCCAAGGCGATGCGCAGCTACGTCAGCCAGGACACGTCCCGCTTCGCGCGGGACGGCGTCTTCACGGCCACCGTCGAACTCACCCAGCTCGGGAACAGGGCTGCGGTACGCGGCTACCTCGAGACCGTGCGCGCCCTCGCGGGGCTGGACGCGGTCGACGAAGGGCCCGAGATCAAGGGCCACAAGGACGCGGAATGCCTGCGCGGGCCCCTCGACGAGGACGAGAAGCTGGAGATGGTGCTCTGTGCCGCCACCGTCGGCGACATCGTCGTCGCCATCACCGCGCAGGGCGTGAAGGCACTCGACGACGACGAAGTCGCCCGGTTCGTGCGCACACAGCTCGACCGGATCGACGCACCCGGGAAGACGATATGACCGAGCAGACGAGCGGGGCGATGGGCGCGGCCGGCACCGCCGCCGAGGCCGAGGCGAGAGAAGCGGCCGAGGCGACGGAGGCGACAGCGGCGGCTGAGGCTGTGGAGGCCGCCGTGGCTCCACCCCGCCCCCCGGCGGAGGCGACCACCGCGTCGGCCGGTTCGGAGGGGGCGTCCGAGACCGCCGGGGCACTTGGTGAGGCAGGGCCGTCCGACGGCCCCGAACCGTCCGGCGCGCCGGACCTGTCCCCCGTTCCGCAGGCGGAGCCCGCACCCGGGCCCCAGCCGGTACCGGAAGCCGCCGCATCCGCACCCCGCGACCGTCGCGTACTGCGCGCCGTGACGCGCTGGGTCGCCGCCGTCGCCGTCTTCGCGGCCGTCGGCACCGGCACGGCGTACGGCGTCGCCGCCATGGAACGCGGGGACGTCCCCGGTCTGGCCACCGAGCGGGACGAGCGATGGGACTACCCCGAGCTGAGGCTGCCGCCGCTGCCCGCCGGAAGCCCGAGGCCCTTCGCCGACGGCAACAAGGACAACGCCCACTACGCCGACCTGCGCGCACTCGTCCTGCCCGCCCCCGCCGGGGCGAAGGAGGACAAGGCCTTGCGTGGTGAGGACGGCTGGCTGGAGACCGAGGACTACCTGGCGGAGTACCCCGACGCGGCGGACCGCGACCAACTGGGGAAGAAGCTCGTCGACACCGGCCTGCGGCACATCGCCGCCCGCGGCTGGACCACGCCGGACGGCGTCAGCACCCGGATCTACCTGCTCCACTTCGCCACGGCGGAGATGGTGGACGCACAGATCGCGAGCGACACCGTCTCCTACAGCACCCCCGCCTACCTGGTGCGCGGCGTGCACGACGCCGTACACGACGAGGAGTTCCCCGAGGCGGCCGCCGTCTCCGGCATCAAGCGCGTCGCCTACACCGAGCCAGCCCCCCACGGCCCCGAGCACGTCCGGCTGGGTTACCTCTCCGCGGGCGACGTCTACGCGGTGGTCATCCAGTCGCGCAAGGGCGGCGAGGTCCCGGCCGTGCCGTTCCAGCAGACCGTGGTGCTCCAGAGCCAGCTGCTCGGCTGACGCCGTGGAGGCGCGACTCCTCCGCCGATGCCGTTGAGGCGTACCTCGCAGGGAATGCCGGGCCCCGGCCGCGTAAGCTGGGGCCCGGCCATGCGCACCCGAACCCTCCGCTCACCAAGGAGCACCCCGTGATTGCCTTCTTCGAGATCCTGCTGGTCCTGGTCTGTGTCGGCGTGCTGGCCTTCGCCGGACTGGCCGTGAAGAAGCTGTACCAGGGCCAGCGCTGACCTCTCCCCGTCCAGCCGTACGAGACTGCTGAGCTGATCATGATCGAGATCCCGTCCGACCTCCACAAGGACCTCGTGCCCCTCGCGTTCCTGCTGGGCAGGTGGGCCGGCGCCGGTGTGCACGACTTCCCCGGCTCCGAGAAGTGCAACTTCGGGCAGGAGGTGTCCTTCACGCACGACGGACGCGACTTCCTCGAGTACCACTCCCGCACCTGGGTGCTCGACAACGACGGCAACAAACTGCGTCCCCTGGAGTCCGAGACCGGCTACTGGCGTATCGACGCGGCCCGCAAGGTCGAGGTCACGATGACCCGTGACGACGGCGTCGTGGAGATCTGGTACGGCGAGATGGCCGACAAGAAGCCGCAGATCGACCTGGTCACGGACGCGGTCGCGCGTACGGCCGCCTCACGGCCCTACTCCGGCGGCAAGCGCCTGTACGGCTACGTCAAGAGCGACCTCATGTGGGTCGGCGAGAAGCAGACCCCCGAGGTCGAGCTGCGCCCCTACATGTCCGCCCAGCTGAAGAAGGTCGTCACCCCCGAGGAGGTCGAGCGCTGGGCCAAGGCCCTGCCCGACGACCTGCCGGACGACGGGGTGGCCTTCTTCAAGTAGGCCGGTTCCGCGGTGGCCCGCCGCCCGGGTGGTTCTAGACTCGTCGGTGTGGTGAGCACCGACTGGAAGAGCGACCTCAGGCAGCGCGGCTACCGGCTGACGCCGCAGCGGCAGCTTGTCCTCGAAGCCGTGGACACCCTGGAGCACGCGACCCCCGACGACATCCTCGCGGAAGTGAGGAGAACGGCGTCGGGGGTCAACATTTCCACCGTCTACCGGACGCTGGAGCTCCTGGAGGAGCTGGGCCTCGTCTCGCACGCCCATCTGGGGCACGGCGCGCCCACCTACCACCTCGCCGACCGGCACCACCACATCCACCTGGTGTGCCGGGACTGCACCAACGTCATCGAGGCCGATCTGTCCGTCGCCGCCGACTTCACCGCCAAGCTGCGGGAGGAGTTCGGCTTCGACACCGACATGAAGCACTTCGCGATCTTCGGCCGGTGCAGGGACTGCTCCCTGAAGAGTTCAAGTACCGAGTCGTAGGCTTGAGCACATGAAGAGCCCCCTGCTGTCCCTTCCCGGCGCGGTCCCCGCCGAGGGCGTGGACGAAGGCGTCGCCGCCCACTACGGCGACCTGTTCCGTGAGCAGCGCGCCCTCGCCGACGGCGCCGGATTCGTGGACCTCTCCCACCGCGGAGTGGTCACGGTGTCCGGCGACGACCGGCTCGGCTGGCTGCATCTGCTGCTCACCCAGCACGTCAGCGACCTCCCGGCCGGGCAGGCCACCGAGGCGCTGATCCTCTCCGCGCACGGACACATCGAACACGCGCTGTATCTCGTCGACGACGGCACCACCGTCTGGGCCCATGTCGAGCCCGGCACCCAGGAGGCGCTGATCGCCTATCTGGAGTCGATGAGGTTCTTCTACCGCGTGGAGGTCGCCGACCGGACCGGTGACATCGCCGTCGTCCACCTGCCCGCCGGGTCCATCGCCCCGGTGCCCGACGGGGCGGTCGTCCGCGAGACGCCCTTCGGACGCGATCTCTTCCTCCCGCGCGACGGCCTGGAGGCGTACGCCGGGCAGGTCGGCTCCCCGGCCGGCATCCTCGCCCACGAGGCGCTGCGCGTGGAGCAGCAGCGGCCCCGGCTCGGCTTCGAGACCGACCACCGCACCATCCCCCACGAGCTGGGCTGGATCGGCGGCGCGGTGCACCTCCAGAAGGGGTGCTACCGGGGGCAGGAGACCGTCGCCCGGGTGCAGAACCTGGGCAAGCCGCCCCGCCGGCTGGTCTTCCTGCACCTGGACGGCAGCGAGGTGCATCTGCCACCGCCCGGCACGGAGCTCCGGGTCGCGGACGAGGGGGCCGACGGCCGGAAGATCGGGTTCGTGACGACGTCGGTACGCCATCACGAGCTGGGACCGGTGGCGTTGGCGCTGGTCAAGCGGAACGTGCCGGTGGACGCGCGGCTGTTGGCCGGGGAGACGGCCGCGGCTCAGGAAGTCGTCGTCGAGCCCTAGGGCCGTGGCCGGTGGATTCCCGCCCGCCCGGTGGATTCCCGTTCGCCGGGCGGCGGCTTCACATCTCCAGCAGGACCGTGAACGGGCCGTCGTTCGTCAGGGACACCCGCATCTGGGCACCGAAGCGGCCGGTGGCCACCGTGGCGCCCAGGGCGCGGAGTCGGGCGACGACCTCGTCGACCAGCGGCTCCGCCACGTCGCCCGGGGCGGCCGCGTTCCAGGTGGGGCGGCGGCCCTTGCGGGCGTCGCCGTAGAGCGTGAACTGGCTGATGACCAGCAGCGGCGCGTCGATGTCGCTGCACGACCGCTCGTCGTGCAGCATCCGCAGCGACCAGAGTTTGCGGGCCAGTTGGGCCGCCTTCTCCTTGGTGTCCTCGTGCGTGACCCCCACGAGGACGCACAGGCCCTCGCCGCTGATCTCGCCCACGGTCTCGCCGTCCACGACGACACTCGCGCCGTCCACCCGCTGTACCACTGCACGCATGCCGACCATCATGCCGTGCGGGTCGAAGGGCGTCGTACCTGGGCTTCTTTTCGTTCCTTAAGCGCCCATCTGGGGCTGTTCGGGGGCACTCGGTCACATAGCGGCCAGTTGGGGTGGCACGATGCTCCCACACGCCGGTCGAGGGGACGGTTGAGGCGTATGAGCACACCGAGCACGAGCACCGGGCGGCCGCCGGGCACGACCACCCGGCGAACGCCCGCGCAACGCACGGAGAGTCCGGTGCCGGGCGCGCTGCCCGGCGAACCGGGCCCGCCTGATCTCGCCCTGCTGAGCCTGCCCGAACTGCGGGCGCTGCGGCGGGACGCGCAGCGGGACGAGGCCGATCTCAGCTATGTCCGGCGGCTGCTCCAGGGGCGGATCGACATCCTGCGCGCCGAACTGGCCCGGCCGGGGGAGGCGTCCGTGGTGGCGCGGCTGTCGGAGATCCTCACCGACGGGCCCGCCCGGCAGCGGTCGTCCGCCCGGCACGTCACGCTGGGCACCCCGCACGGCGAGGAGTACCGGCGGCTGGCCGAGGAGATGCTCGCCGAGGTCGAGCTGTCGGATCTCGCGGCCCGCACGGACCTCGAGCTGAACGCGGCGATGGGCCGGCTCGTGCGGTACGAGCGGGAGGTCTCGCGGCGGCGGGCGGGGCTCCAGAGCACGACCGACGCGTGCAGCGCGGAGATCGCCCGGCGGTACCGGGACGGTGAGGCGCAGGTGGACGACCTGCTGGTGTGACGGCTGCGGTGAAGCCTGCGGTTGGTGGGGTGGGGTGCGGGGCCGGGCCGGGGGGTGTCCGTCCTCGGTCCGCCGAACCAGTTACTCACGGGGGTTCTGGCGTCTGACGGCGGCCGCTGCGGGCGGACACCCCCCACCCCGTCCCCTCCCCGCCGTACGCGGCTGACGCCCTCGCCCGTGGGTCGCTTCGCGTCGCACGCGTCTCCCGTCCTGTCCGTGGCCGCCGCGTGCCGTACGCGTCTTCCGTCCTTGTCCGTGGCCGCCGCGGGCGGACACCCCCCGCCCCGCCCGTGCCCCTCCGCGCCGTCCGCGACCGCCTGCTGCCGTGGGCTGCGCGCCGCCGCCTCTGCGGGCATGTGCGCCGCCAGGGGCGGCACGGGTGGGCGTGGCGGCACCTCGCCGACGCCGAGCTGCGCACCGCCCCCGCTTCGGCGTCCAAATGCGCGCGACACAGTTGAAGGGCGGACCTACCGTGGCTCCATGACTGGCCACGCCGACATCGCCGTACGTCCCATTACCACCGATGAGATCGCCGACTGGTCCCGCGCTCTGAACACGGGATTCCTGCGCACCCCCGAGTCCTCCCCGGAGGAGGTCGCCGACCGGAGCTCGTACATCGAACCGCACCGCACGCTCGGGGCGTTCGACGACGGGCGGTGCGTGGCCACGTTCCGGTCGTTCGCCCAGGAGATCACGGCGGTCGGCGGCGCGGCGGTGCCCGCGGACGCCATCTCCAACGTGACGGTGACGGCCACGCACCGGCGGCGGGGCCTGCTCAGCCGGATGATGGCGATGGACCTGGCCGCGGCCAAGGAGCGCGGCGACGTCGTCGCGACGCTGATCGCCGCCGAGTACCCGATCTACGGGCGTTTCGGGTTCGGGCCGGGCACCTGGGCCGCGCAGTGGACCGTCGACGTGAAGCGGACCGGGCTGGACCGGCGGTGGGCGGGGCCCGGGGACGGCGGACGGATCGACATCGTGGAGCCCGGGTTCGTGCGCAAGGCCGGACCGGAGCTGTTCGAGCGGGTGCGGCGGGCGCAGCCGGGTGCGGTCGACCGCGGCGAGCGGTGGTGGCAGGTGCACACGGGCGCGCTGCGGCTGGTGCGCAGTCCCTGGAGCGAGCCGTTCTTCGCGGTGTACCGCTCGGCGCGCGGCGAGGTCGAGGGCATCGTGTCGTACCGGTCGGACGACGACTGGCAGGCGAAGCAGCCGCACAACACGGCGAGCGTGGACTGGCTGGTGGCCGCGAGCCCGGCGGCCGAGCGGGGTCTGTGGCACTACCTGTGCTCGATCGACTGGATCAGCCAGGTGAACTCGGGGTGGCGGGCCCCGGACGATCTGCTGCCGCTGCTGCTGCCGGACCCCCGGGCCGCGCGGATCACGACGCAGTCGGACTGGCTGTGGGTGCGGATCCTGGACGTCGTACGGGCGCTCGAGGCGCGTACGTACGCCGGTGAGGGCGAGTTGGTGCTGGAGGTGGCCGACGCCGCGGGGCTGGCCGGCGGGCGCTATCTGCTCCGGGCCTCGCCGGAGGGTGCGTCCTGCGCGGTGACGGCACGGGAGGCCGACCTGGTGCTGGACGTGGCCGAGCTGGGGGCGCTGTGGCTCGGGGACGAGTCGGCGGTGCGGCTGGCCGCGCTGGGCCGTGTCGGGGAACAGCGAGCGGGCGCCGCGCTGGTGGCCGACGCCCTGCTGCGCACGTCCAGGCGGGCGTGGTGCCCGGACGTGTTCTGACGGGTTTCCGCTCCCTCCGGCCGGTTACTGGGTGACCTGTGCATCCGTAGCGAGCTGTTCGGTTGTGGCTGTGCGTCTTCTGTTGTGACGGTGCTGTTCAGTTGTGGCTGTGCGGGTTCGGTTGTGGCTGTGCGTCCGCCGGGCTCCCGGCTCCCCTCCGGAAGGGAGCCCGGCTGTGGCCAACCCCCTCGGAGTGGAGCCAGGTGGTGAGAGTTGGTGACCAACTCCACTCTGGTTATCTCCACTTGGGGGCCGTCTCTAACCACCCGTGGGGGAGTCGTCGGGAGATGGCGGGAAGTCGCGGCCCTCGGCCTCACAGGGCGGGACCGGTCAGCAGCAGGGCGAGGACGACCGCGCCCACTGAGCTGACGGCGGGGTTCTTCGCCTTGATGCCGATGGTGAGCAGGAGCAGGCCGACGATGCCGGTGGGGCCGTACGTCGACTGGATGAGCTGTTCCATGGCGATGACGAGGACGGCGGACAGGAGGGCGAGGACGGGCACGGTGGTTCCCCCTTTCGGAAGGGAGGTAAAGCTTCCGCCAACTTGGTCGAGTTGGTGACCAACTCTGATTAAGTTGTCCCCACTTGGTCGATACTCATAAACAACTTCCAAGCAACTGCCCATAGATGGGTGCTAGTTGTAGCGTTTGGTCGTGGATCAGGAGAACGTGGCAGTGAACGGCAGCAGAAGGCTCACGCCCCAGGAGATAGCCGACACTCTGCGCGAGCGGATCCGGACCGGGGAGCTCAAGGCCGGGGACCGGCTGGCGACCCAGGCCGAGCTGTCCGAGGAGTTCGGCGTGGAGCGCGGCACGGTCCGCCAGGCCCTGCGCGCCCTCCAGGAGGACGGGCTGCTCAGCAACGTGAGCAAGGGCAGCCCCCCGCGCATCGCCGAGCCCGCCCCCGCACAGCACGAGCCGCAGCCCACCATGGTCGCCCTGGCCCCGCGCCTGTCCGAGGCGTTCTCCGCCCGCCATGTGCGGATCGACGCCGCCTGTCTGACCGCCGAGACGCTGATGCTGGCCCTCGGTGAACCGCTGCGCCACATCCACGAGGGCCGGGTCCACCCCGAGTCGATCGACGTACGGCTGCTGCTGCCCTCCCGGAAGATCAACCTCGCCTTCCCGGTCCCGGTCGAGGGCCGCGGCGACGACGACGCCGTCCACCAGCGCTGGCTCGCCCAGCGCAACGCGCAGGGGCATGTCCTGCGGCACAACCTCCAGGCCCTGCGCTCCACCCACGGCATCGACGTCCGGGTCGCCTTCCGGGCCCTGCCCTTCACCCCGCCGACCAAGCTGTACCTGCTGAACGGCACCGAGGCCCTGTTCGCGTACTACATGGTCGCCCGCCGCGAGGAACAGGCCGACGGCGAGACCCTCGACATGTACGACGTGCTCGGCACCGAGTCGCTGCTGTTCTCCTTCGAGAAGCGCGGCGGGCAGCTGGAGGAGGCGTTCGTGGAGCAGTCCCAGTTGTGGTTCAACGCCCTCTGGGAAACCATCACCACGGACCTGACACTCTCCTAGTGACTTCTGAGACTGAGCAGACTGGACGGACGCTCCCGGAGCAGGACCCCGGGCGGCTGCGGGATCTCGTCGGCCGTGCGCGGGTGGTGCTCTGGGACTTCGACGGCCCGATCTGCCGCCTGTTCGCCGGGCATTCGGCGCGGGAGGTGGCGGGCGATCTGGTGCGGTGGCTGGAGGGCAGAGGACTCAAGGGTCTTCTGACGGAGGCCGAGAGGGACTCCCTGGACCCGGTCGTGGTGATGCGGGCGGTGGACCGCCGCCATCCCGGCAGCGACCTCGTCACGGAACTGGAGGAGCGCCTCACCCGGCACGAGGGGCGGGCCGCGCCGTCCGCGATGCCGACCGCCTACGCCGACCCGCTGATCCGCACCTGGACCGCCGTCGGCGTCCGGCTCGCCGTCGCCACCAACAACTCCCCGCGTGTGGTGCGCGACTACCTCGCCGGCCGCGGGCTCGCCGCCTGCTTCGCCCCGCACATCTACGGCCGCACCCAGGACCTCCACCTCCTCAAGCCCGACCCCCACTGCCTCAACCGCGCACTCAACGCCACCGGCGCGGCCCCCGCGGACGCCCTGATGATCGGCGACGCGACGACCGACTTCGAGGCCGCCCGGGAGGCGGGCGTACCGTTCCTCGGCTACGCGCGCAACGAACGCAAGGAGAACGCCCTGCGAGCCGTCGGCGCGCAGTCGGTGGTCAGATCCCTGGAACCCGTCCTGACGGCGGTCCGGACTCAGGCCTGAAGCATCAGCAGGGTGGCCAGGACGGCGGCGGCCACCGCGAGGTCGTCGCGCCGGGCCCGGACCCCCACCCCGACGGCGAGAAGCAGCGCCAGGCCCACGACGCCGAGCCGGGCCTGCAAGAGCAGTCCCACGTTCAGCTCCACCAGCGCCAGTACCGTGTGCCACGTGAGCATGTCCCCCCACCCCTTCCACTTTCCGCTAACCGATCAACTTTCCGTCCAATTGGACTGATTGCCTGAAGTTGGTGTCCCCGGCCGGCCTGATCCCTAATCAAGTCCGCTCAGTGGACCGCTAGTTGTAGGAAACCGGCGTGACGCTGGACGGGGAGCGGTACGGTCGGGGGATGGGCGAGCAGCACGCGGCTCCGGACGGTGGCGGCAGGGAGTTCCAGCGGGTGTCCGACGAACTGCGGTCGCGGATGACCGACGGGACGTACCCGCTGCGGTCGTTCCTGCCGTCCCAGCGGGACCTCGCCGAGGAGTTCGAGGTCTCCCGGGACACCGTCCAGCGCGCGCTGCGCGACCTGGTCGACGAGGGCTGGATCGAGTCGCGGCAGGGCAGCGGCTCGCGAGTGATCAAGACCCAGCGCATACAGTCCTCGACGGCCAGGGCCACCCGCTCCCGCCGCGGCGCCACCCTCGGCCCGCTCATCAGCGAGGCGTTCGAGAAGCCCGAGGTGACGCTGGACGTCTTCACCCTGACCTCGGAGAGCCTGGATCCGCATCTCAGACTCCAGGTGGAACGCATCCGGGGCGGGTTCATCGCCCCGGAGCGCATCGGCCTGCGCCTGCTGCTGCCGTCCCCGGCGATCCCTCTGCCGTACCCCCGGGTGAAGGGCGACCCGGACGACCTCAGACTCCTCGAGCGACTGCACACGATCACCGCACGCCACACGGAGTCACTCCGCGGGGCGCTCCTGGAACTGGGCACCGAGGGCCTCGTGGAGTCCGTGGGCGTGAGGGTCCGGCGGGTGCCGCTGGCGCCGGCCTTCAAGCTCTACCTGTTCAACGGCGACGAGGCGCTGCACGGCCCGTACGAGGTCATCGAACGGCCGCTCGCCCTGGACGACGGCGTGGTCACCGCCCTGGACGTGCTCGGGCTCGGAGCCACCCTCACCCACCATGTGAAGGACGAGGACCGCGACTCACCGGGGTCGGTGTTCGTGGAGAGCATGCGGTCGTGGTTCGAATCGGTGTGGACATTCCTCGCCGAAGAGGACTGAGCCGGCCCGTGGACGAGGGCCGGCCGGCCCGGCTGACATGGGCCGGCCGGGCACGCTGACGAGGACTGACCTGGCACCACGGCCAGAAGCGCCGTTTGGGGCCCTGCCCTGCGCTAGCATGCCCGCACCGTGCGCGGACCCGCTCCGTCCCGGTGTCCGCGCAGACGGCCGATCGGCTGTCTCGAACGGCTTCAGGCGGAAGAGTGGCACACCACCCTCCGGGCTTACCCGACCGTGACCCCGGTCGTTCGGTGTATCGGTCGTCCGGACGTCGAGCGGTCCGCCGTCGACCCGTCGGTCCGTCCGTCGTGCAGGACCGTTCTTCCCGTCCACCGTCGTGCGAGTCCCCCGGAGTGACCAAGTGGGCGCACCCCCCGTTCCCGTGCATCCGACGCGGGGGCGCACCGCCGCCGACGATCCTGAGGCGTTCCGCGCGTTCGTGGCGAGCGCCGCGGCCCGGGGACATGCCAGCAGCGGGCATCACAACCACAACTACACGGTGGTGCTGACGGAACAGACGGCCCGTCTGCTGGACCGGCAGCCCGGCACGACCGTCACGGTGCGTGTTCCGCGGGCCCACGTCCTGCCCGTGGTCATCCGCACCTGGCGGAACGAGGCACAGATCCTGAACGCGGTGCGGACGGTGCTGTCGAACGTGCCGCAGTGCCTGTTCCAGGGCGACGGTTACGCCGTCCACAGCTATGTGGACGGCGTCCCGCTGTCCAGTGTGTGCGCCGACGGCAAGGCCGTGGACCCTCGGCTGATGAAGGCGCTGGCCGGGCTGCTCGCCCGGATGAGCCAGGTGCGCCGCGGGATTCTGCCGACGCTTCCGGCCGGCTGGCCGAGCGACTACACCGACAGCCGGGGGTTCCTCCAGGCGCTCGTCCGGACGGCCGACGTACAGATCAGGCAGCCCAATTGGGCCGACTTCGGTGGCCTGTTCGCCGCGCTGGGCATCCCCGAGGACGCGTTGCTGCGGCTGGGCGAGCGGATCCCGTCCCTGGCGCGCCGGCCGTACAGCCTTCTCCACGGTGACCTGCACCGCGACAACCTGATCATGTCGTACGAGGGTGATCCGCCGGTCATCTGCATCGACTGGGAACTGGCCACCTACGGCGATCCGCTGCACGACCTCGCCACCCATCTGGTGCGCATGCGGTACCCGGCCGCGCAGTGGCCCCGGGTCGTCGACCTCTGGGCGGACGCCATGCGGGAGCTGCGTCCGGCGGCGGTGAACGGGCTCGGCAAGGACCTGGACCACTACGTCGCCTTCGAGCGGGCGCAGTCGGTGTACCCGGACGTGATGCGGGCCGCGCGGTCACTGGAAGAATCCTTTGACCAGGCGAGCCTCGACCGGGCGACGGAAGCGGTGCGCAGTGCCCTGGAGGCGGCCGCGGAACCTCTCGGGCTGAAGAACGTGCCGGACGGCGACGAGATCGGCCGCATCCTCTTCCGCTGGCGGTCCTCCAGGGGCAAAGGCGGTGACGGCGGCCGGCCGGGCTGGCCGCTGAACGCCCATCACATCCAGTGGTCCAGGGACAAGCGTGTCCCGGTGCGGCCCGACTTCCCGCTCGCGGCGGTGGACCGTGCGCTCGTGGCGGAGGGAGCGGCACCGGCCAACCGTGTCTTCAAGGGGACCGTGCATCTGAACTCCGTGGTGTGGGTCCCGGACATCGACTTCCCTGTCGTGGTCCGCCGCAAGGTGGCCAACGTGGCCCGCCGCGAGCGGAGCTTTCTCAGCGAGCACGCCGTACTGCGGGCGATCGAGTCCTCCGGGGCGCGGGTGGCCGCGCCGCGGGTGCTGGCGATGGGCAGAAGCAATCGCACGGACCAGTTCACGATCCACACCTACGAAGGCCGCCCCGACATCGACCAGCCGCCCAGTCATCCCGTGCACGGTCTGCTGCCGCACGAGGCCGACCTGCTCGTCGACCAGCTGGCCGCGCTGACCGGGGTCGACTACCGGCAGGTGGACCCGGCCGCCGGCGAGGGCCGGTTCTACGAGTGGCTGAGCGGACAACTGGTCGAGTTGGTAAGCGATCTGCCCAAGGAGTCCCAGCAGCTGGCCCGCTTCCTGGGCCTGCCCGAGGCCGGCCGGCTCGCGGAGATCCTCGGCCGGCACCGCCTCAGCGGTCGCGCCCCCGCCCTGCTGCACGGCGACCTCAATCCGTGGAACCTGGTCCGCCGCGACGACCGGATGGCCCTCACCCTCATCGACTGGGAGATGGCCGTGGTCGGCGACCCGCTGTACGACCTGGTGCGCCATATGCACCTGACACCGACGCGCCCGGAGATCCGCGACCGGATGTTCCGCCGCTGGGAGTCCCGGCTGCCCCCCGACTCCACGGTCGACTGGCGCCGGGACTGGCGTGTCTACCGCTGGATCGAGATCGTCCGCTCGGCCTACATCGACCTCGACCGCCTGGTCACGGGAACCGATCTCGACGCCCCCAACGTGCGCCGGGCCGTCGACTCGTACGCCATGACCCTGGCGGCGGCCAGCGCGTCGCTGGGCCTGCCCATGCGCCGCGCGGCCAATCCGTATCTGGCGCGTGCCCTGGTCTGAACTCAGACCTCCAGCACCACCTTCCCCACCACCTCCCGCCCCTCGATCGCCGCGTGGGCGCGGTCGGCGTGGGCCAGGGGGAAGACCTCGCCGATCACCGGGCGCAGGCGGCGGGCGACCGCCTCCGTGAAGGCGAGGGTGGTGAGGCGGCGCAGGTCGGTGGGGGAGAACTGGACGTCCTGGATGCCGAAGAGGGTGATACCGCGACGCTCGGCCTCTTCGGGGTCGACGGGGGCGAAGGCGCCCGAGGGCGCGCCGTGGGCCGAGAAGCGGCCGCCGTCGGCGGTGAGGGCGAAGGCGGTGAGGCCGAGGCCGCCGCCGACGCCGTCGAGGACGACGTCCGCCGCACCGCCGAGGGCTTCGCGGGCCCGGCCGGGCCAGTCGGGCGCGCCCGGGTCCACCACCGTGTGCGCGCCCAGCTCCCGTACCAGCGCCGCCTTGGCCTCCCCGCGGGCGAGCGCCACGACATGGGCGCCCCGGGCACGGGCCAGCTGGACGAGCAGCGTGCCCATGCCGCCGGACGCGCCGAGGATCAGCACCCGGTCCCCGGGCCCCAGCCCGACCCGCTCGGCGAGGCCGCCCGCGGTGACGCCGTCGTGGACGAGCGCGGCGGCCGGAAGCAGGTCGAGATCCTCCGGTACGACGGTCAGCGCGTCGGCCGCCGCCACCGCCAGTTCCGCGTAGCTGCCCGTGACGAACGCGGTGACCCGCCGCCCCAGCCACACCTCCTCGACGCCGGCGCCCAGCGCCCGCACCACCCCGGCGACCCCGCCCCCGGGGACGTACGGCGGCCGGACGGGGAAGTAGTCCAGGCCCCAGCCGGACCGCAGCTGGGTCTCCAGGAAGATCGTGTCGGCGTAGGCGACCTCGATCAGCACCTCGCCGGGCCCGGGCACCGGGTCCTGCGCCCGCACCGGGAGCAGGACCTCCGGACCGCCGAACTCCGTCACGTGCACCGCTCGCATGGCTTCCCCCAGGGGTGATCGACTGCCGTGCCCGCAGTCTTCGACCTCGAGCGGGGTTGAGGTCAAGGCCGGGTCCGGGATGCGGCGGCCGGGCAGGGCGTTCTCGGAGCGTGCGGCCGTTGCCAGCGGTGTCAGGGACCGCTTCCGGTCCCTGCGTTCCCGGAGCGCGCGGCCAGTACCGCTTCCGGTCCCTGCAGGGCGGTCCCCGGCGCGCACGGCCGCAGCCGTTCCCCGGCCCGCCGGACGGCCGGCGGGCCGGGGAACGGGTATCGGCGACGCGCCGGTCGACGGCCCACCGGTCGACGGCCCGCCGGACGGCCGACAGCACTGCCCGACGGGTCGGTCTGCGCCTGCCGGGTGCGCGGAGGAGGAGGGTTCGCCGATCGGGCCTCAGGGGCCCAGCAGCGGGATCAACTGCTCCTCCTCGTACGTGAGATGAGCCTCCAGCTCGGCCGTCAGCCGGTCCACCTCCGCGCGGGCGGAGTCCGTGTCGCCGGTGTCGACGGCGGCCCGCAGCTCCTCGATCAGCCGGGCGATCGACTCGTGCTCCTCCTTGAGCCGGACCAGCGCCCCCTCCGCCTCGGGGCTGCGGGCCGCGACCATCGGGAAGAGGCCCAGGTCCTCGCCCGTGTGGTGGTTGTGCAGCCCGTGGCAGAAGGTCAGGCAGTTGACCCGGAGCTGGGCGCCGAGCAGGGGCCCCTGCCGGGCCATCT
This sequence comes from Streptomyces sp. NPDC005017, assembly GCF_042873115.1. Taxonomy (NCBI): domain Bacteria; kingdom Bacillati; phylum Actinomycetota; class Actinomycetes; order Kitasatosporales; family Streptomycetaceae; genus Streptomyces; species Streptomyces sp. NPDC005017. The sequence continues at coordinate 65,374 of NZ_JBIALD010000010.1, forward strand.
CCTGCCTCAGCAGACCGAGTTCACGGCGGAAGGCGTCATGGACGACCTTGATCGCCTCGGCGAGCGACCCGGCGTTGATGTTCGGCGGCCCGTCGCCCCCGATCTCGTACAGGGCGACCACGGGGATCACCCGACGGGTCTTCCTCTGGTACTCCGCCCAGCCCGGATCGGACTCCACGGCCCGGGCGAACGCGAGGTCGCGCTCCTCGCCGACGAGGGGCACGGCCCGCGCCCGGTAGGTGAAAGCGCCGCTCTCCACGGTCACTTCGGGATGCGCGAGCAGATTGTGGTACCAGGCGGGATGCCTCGGCGAACCACCCGCCGACGCGATCACCAGCACCCGCTCGGCCCCGTCGGGGAGATAGCCGACGGGCGTGGTGTGCGGCCGCCCGCTGCGGGCGCCCTCCGTGGTCAGCAGCAGCAGCCGTCCGCCCTCGAAGGGCCCTCCGACCCGGCCCCGGTTGGCCCGGAACTCCTCGATGACACGCTGATTGAACGCGTTGAACTCGTTGGGCATGCGGTTTCGTCTTCTCCGTCTCTCATGTCTCGTCCTGGAACGTCCTGATGAGAAACGGAGCGGGCGGGCTCCTGGCCCGCCCGGGTGGCCTCACTCAGAGGCCGGGCACCCAACTCGCTCACGGCACAAGGCCGACCCGGCAGTCATACCGGCGACGCTAGCCGCGCCCGACGGGACCGGCAAGGCCTTTTCCGGCGGTCGCGAGGAGCAGCTCGGTCACCCGGAGGAAGCCGTCCTCGCCGTGCCCGCGGCCGATGACCCGGCGTGCCAGACCCTCCGTCGCGCGCATCACGCTGGCGTCGATGCCGTTCGCCTCCGAGGCGTGCACGATGTGGGACATCGTGGACACCCCCGAGGTGATCGGGTTGATCCGGCCGGAGTACGTGCCGTCCTCCACGTCCCCGGCCATCTCCTCGAACAGCGGCGGCAGGATGGCCGCGATGCCCTGCGCGAAGGGGGCCAGCTCCCGCGGGGAGATCCCCTCCACACCGGCCATCGCCAGGGCATGGGCGTACCCGGACATCGCCGTCCAGAAGACGTCCAGCAGCGCGAGGTCGTACGCCGCGGCCCGGCCGATCTCCTCCCCGACGTGGGTGTGGGTGCCGCCGAGCGCGCCCAGCAGGCCCCGTACGGACTCGTACAGCGCGACCGGGCCGGCGTGCAGGAACACCGCGTCGGCTGTCCCGATGCTCGGCGCCGGGGTCATGATCGCCCCGTCGATGTAACCGGCCCCGCGGTCCGCCGCCCAGGCGCCCAGGTCCCGGGCCCGCGCGGCGGTGTCGGCGCTGAGGTTGACGACCGTGCGGCCCTTGAGCGCGGGGGCGACCTCCTCGGACCGCAGCACCGCGTCCACCGCGTCGTAGTTCACCAGGCACACCACGACGACCTCGCTCGCCTCCACGGCCGCCCGCGCGGAAGCCGCCGAGCGCGCCCCGCGGGCGACCAGCTCGGCGTCCCTGCCGGGCGTACGGTTCCAGACGGTCGTACGCAGCCCGGCGTCCAGGAAGGCTCCGGCCAGCTCCCGGCCCATCGGGCCCAGACCGATGACGGTGACGGCAGACCGGTCCTCGTACTCGGACATGATGCAACTCCTCAAGGAAAACGGCAGAATTGACGAAAGGAATGAACAACTCATCGGAAACGGGGCGAGGATGACGCGTGGCCGTGCGCACGACAGGAACGTCTGCGGAGTGACCGCCGCGATCTCGGTGATCGACGGCAAGTGGAAGACCGCGCTGCTGTGGCTGCTGGAATCCGGCCCGCAGCGCCCCGGCGAACTGCGCCGGCGGCTTCCGGGCCTCAGCGAGAAGGTGCTGACTCAGGCCCTGCGCGAGATGGAGGAGGACGGTCTGGTGCACCGTGAGGTGTACGACGTCCTGCCGCTGAAGACGGTGTACTCGCTGACCGCCTTCGGCCGTGAACTCTCCGAGGCCCTCGCCCCCCTCTCCGACTGGGGCCACCGCCGCCTGGAGCGACTCGCGGCCACGGCCTCCTGATCACCTGCGTCCAGCCTCGCGCGGCGGGCGGATGCTGCCAAGTACCCACAAAAAAGTGGGTACGGCGGCGCCCCTGTGGACACACTGGCCCCATGAATCCCGCTGATCCCGACCCCAAGGTCGCTCTCCGCTCCTATCTCCAGTCCGCCCGCGACGCGCTGCTGTGGAAGCTGGAGGGCCTGTCCGAGTACGACGCCCGCCGCCCCATGACGCCGACCGGCACGAACATCCTGGGCCTGGTCAAGCACGTGGCCGGGGTGGAACTCGGCTACCTCGGCGACACGTTCGGCCGCCCGTCCGGCGAGGCCCTGCCCTGGCTGGCGGAGGATGCCGGGACCAACGCGGACATGTGGGTCACGCCGGAGGAGTCGAGGGAGGACGTCGTCGGCCTGTACCGCCGGGCCTGGGCGCACGCGGACGCGACGATCGACGCGCTGCCGCTGGAGACCGTGGGCCGCGTGCCGTGGTGGCCGGACGGCCGGGACGAGGTGACGCTGCACCACGCCGTGGCCCGGGTCGTCGCCGACACGCAGAGGCACGCCGGGCACGCCGACATCCTGCGCGAGCTGATCGACGGCGCGGTCGGCATGAACGAGACGAACACCAGCGTTCCCTCGGACGACCCGCGCTGGTGGGAGGAGTACCGGGAGCGGCTGGAGAAGGCGGCGCGAGAGGCGGAGGACCGGTACCGGCCGTAGCGCGCGGGCCGGAAGCCGTGCCCTGGTGGGCGAGGCACCCGTCGGCCCCCACCCGCCGCCCCGCCGGATAACTCTTGCAAGCAGCGTGCTTGCAATTGTTAGCAGGTTGGGTGCACAGTGGAGCCATGGCATCGCTCAATGTCGGCAACCTCGGTGACTACCTGCGGGAGCAGCGGCGCAGCGCGCAGCTGTCGCTCAGGCAGCTCGCGGAGGCCGCCGGGGTGTCGAACCCGTATCTGAGCCAGATCGAGCGCGGGCTGCGCAAGCCGAGCGCGGAGGTGCTCCAGCAGGTCGCCAAGGCACTGCGGATCTCCGCGGAGACGCTGTACGTCCGCGCCGGGATCCTGGACGCCGAGCGCGACCGGGACGAGGTGGAGACGCGCGCCGTCATCCTCGCCGACCCCACGCTCGACGAGCGGCAGAAGCAGGTGCTGCTCCAGATCTACGAGTCGTTCCGCAAGGAGAACGGCACCTCGACGACCGAGCGGCACACCGGCGAGCACACCGATGTGCCCGCCGACGCCGTGGACGATGCCGGCGGGGAGCCGCAGCAGACGGCCGGTTGACCGGACCAGGGGACCGGCCGCCGACTGCGGACCCACCAGACCCTCAGCCGAAAGCAGCAAGCGAATCCGGGAGGACCCTCACCATGGCCATCACCGACGACCTGCGCAAGACCTTCAGCGACCCGACCCCTCTCTACTTCGCCGCCGGCACCGTCGATCTGGCCCTCCAGCAGGCGAAGAAGGTGCCGGGCCTGGTCGAGCAGCTGCGGTCCGAGACCCCCGCGCGGATCGAGGCGGTGCGCAACACCGACACCCGGGCCGTGCAGGAGCGCGCCGCCACGCGCGCCAAGGAGGCCCAGGCCAAGGCCCGTGAGGCGCAGGAGACCATCCAGGCGCGGGTCAACGAGTTCATCGGCGCCCTCGACGGCGACCTGAAGAAGCTCGGCAGCACGATCGACGCCGATCTGAAGCGGCTGGGCGAGTCCGCCCAGGACCTGGCGCTGCGCGGGGTGGGCGTGGCCGCCGAGTACGCGGTCAGGGCCCGCGAGACCTACGAGAAGGTCGCCGAGCACGGCGAGCAGACCGTCAGGGTCTGGCGCGGCGAGGCCGCCGAGGAGCTGGAGGACCTCGCGGTGGCGGTCGAGCCCGAGCCCGCCCCCAAGCCCCAGCCGGTCACGGTCAAGGACGAGCCCGCCGCGCAGAAGCCCGCCGAGGCCGAGGCCGCCGCCCCGGCGAAGAAGGCTCCGGCGAAGAAGGCGCCCGCGCGCAAGACCGCCGCGAAGAAGGCGACCCCGTCGGCCGAATGAGCGCCGGCCGCGGACGGCGGACCGGGCACTTCCAGGGCGCCCGGTCCGTTGTTCGGGTAGCAGGGCCCCGCTTGCGGGTACGGTGATCGCGTGAGGACGAGCCGAATCGGAGGGTGGACATCATGCTGATGCAGGGTTTCGCGGGGTTCATGTCCCTGCTGAGTCTGGCTTTCACCCTGTTCAGCGGCTTCGCGCTGGTGGACGCGGCGGTGCGCCGCGAGGACGCCTACCGCGCCGCCGACAAGCAGACCAAGACGTTCTGGCTGGTGATCCTCGGGCTGGCGTTCGTCGTGAGCCTGATCTTCGGCATCCTGTCGTTCCTGCCGATCATCGGTCTCATCGGCACGATCGTGTACATGGTCGACGTCCGCCCGGCAGTCCGCCAGATCTCCGGCCCCCGCCGAGGCGGCAGCAGCAGCGACGGCCCCTACGGCCCGTGGAACGGCGGCCGCTGACCACAGCCCCTCGCTGATCCCCGACTGGTCCATCGACCGCCCTCGCCGGCACCGCCCCAGGGGCGGGAAACGGCACGCCCAGCACCCCCGTGACGCCCCCGGACGACGATCCCCTTTGAAGGGGGCGCGGGGACTGCGCGCCCAGCCGACCACGGGCCACACCTCGGCGAGCCCAGCTGTCCCGTGACGCCCCCGGCGACGATCACCCAGAGGGGCGCGGGGAACTGCGCGACCACCCCGAGACGGCCCGCACCCTGCATCACGCCTGGGCGAGCCCAGCTACTCCGTGACGCCCCCGGGCCACGATCCCCCAAAGGGGCGCGGGGAACTGCGCGACCACCCCGAGACGGCCCGCACCCCGCATCACACCCCGGCGAGCCCAGCTGTCCCGTGACGCCCCCGGCGACGATCCCCCAGAGGGGCGCGGGGAACTGCGCGACCGCCCCGGCCCGGGACGGCCCGCACCCTGCATCACACCCCGGCGAGCCCAGCTACTCCGTGACGCCCCCGGCGACGATCCCCCAGAGGGGCGCGGGGAACTGCGCGACCACCCCGGCCCCGGACGTCCCGCACCCGAACAACGCACAGGAACCACCCCACCCCCCACCCGCCAAACCGCCGGAGGCTACGGCACGCGATCCAGCAGCAGAACAGCCACATCATCAGTGAGCTCCCCGCCATTCAGCTCACGCACCTCGTGCACGGCCGCCCGCAGCAGTTCCTCCCCGCGCAGCCCCTCCGCCAGCTGCCGCCGGACCATCTCGACCATCCCGTCCTGCCCCAGCCGCTCCAGCCCCGGCCCGACACGGCCCTCGATCAGCCCGTCGGTGTAGAGCATCAGGCTCCACTCGGCCCCGAGCTCCACCTGCATACGCGGCCACCGCGCACCGGGCAGCAGCCCGAGGGCGGGGCCGTTGTTCTCGTACGGCAGCAGCCGGGCGGTACGGCCCGGCCGGGAGATCAGCGGGGCCGGGTGCCCGGCCAGGCACAGCCCGGCCCGGCGCCCGTCCGGCGCGATGTCCACCGTGCACAGCGTCGCGAAGATCTCCTCGTCGGACCGCTCGTGCTCCAGCACCTGCTGGAGCGTGCTCAGCAGCTGGTCCCCGCACAGCCCGGCCAGCGTCAGCGCGCGCCAGGCGATGCGCAGCTCCACGCCGAGGGCCGCCTCGTCGGGCCCGTGCCCGCAGACATCGCCGATCATGGCGTGGACCGTGCCGTCCGGGGTGCGGACGACGTCGTAGAAGTCGCCGCCCAGCAGGGCGCGCGAACGGCCGGGCCGGTAGCGCGCGGCGAAGCGCAGCGAGGAGCCCTCCAGCAGCGGCGTGGGCAGCAGCCCGCGCTCCAGCCGCCGGTTCTCCTGGGCCCGCATCCGGCCCTCGGCGAGCCTGCGCTCGGCGGTGTCGGAGCGCTTGCGTTCCACGGCGTAGCGGATCGCCCGGCTCAGCAGCCGGCTGTCCAGCTCGTCGCGGAAGAGGTAGTCCTGGGCGCCGACCCGCACCGCCTGCGCGCCGCGCTCGGCGTCGCCGGACGCGGTGAGCGCGAGCACGGCGTGCCGGGGCGCGAGCCGGAGAACGTGCCGGAGCACGGCCAGCTCGTCGTCCGGCTCCTCGCCCGCGCGGCCGGGCGCCGTCAGCGCCAGGTCCAGCAGGATGCAGTGGACGTCGTCGGTGAGCAGCCGCTCGGCCTCGGTGAGATTGCGGGCCGTGCGGACGCGGATGGGCTGGCCGGAGGAGTCGATCAGGTCGGGCACGATCACCGAGCCGCCCGGATCGTCCTCTATCAGCAACAGCGTGAGGGGGGCGGCGGTGTCCTCCTTGGTGAGGCCGGCGGTGGACGCGGCCTGCGCCTGACCACTCTCCACGGCCGGGATCGCTCTCTGCCGCGGTACGGGTACGGGCATTTCCAGTGTTCCTTCCCTCCCCCCGAGGGCATGGCGGGGCGAAGGACCTCGACCCACCGTCGGGACCTTAGCGGGTGTCGCCGTCGCAGCGGAATGGTGTACGGCACGCGGTCCGCCCTCAGGTCGCTGTCATATGCCGCGTTCCGTAACGCAGTTGGGCGAGGTACCCGCCCCGGAGGGATGACGAACGTCACGTCCTCGCCCGGTTTGAGGCGGACTTGGCGTGCGCCAGGTCACGTGGTCCTCGTCACGAGGCGTGCGTCACGCGCCCGTACGGCCGCCGCGACGCGCTGTCGGCCCGGTCGAGTCCCGCCCGGCGCAGCCGTACAACCCGCTACGCATCCGGGCGAACCACTCCGAGTATCGGCATCGAGCCCGCGCCGGTGACCGTCACGTCGCGGCCGGGGCGCGGGGCGTGGACGATCTGTCCGTCGCCGATGTACATGCCGACATGGCTGGCATCGTCGTAGTAGATGATGAGATCGCCGGGTCGCATGTCCTCGACGGCGACCCGGGTCAGCTGGTCCCACTGGGCCTGCGAGGTGCGGGGGATGACGAGCCCGGCCTGCGCCCAGGCCTCCGAGGTGAGGCCGGAGCAGTCGTAGGAGTCGGGGCCCTCGGCGCCCCAGACGTACGGCTTGCCCTGTTGTGCGACGGCGAACTCGACCGCTCGCACGCCCTGTTCGGAGGCGCCCGCGGTGTTGCCGTCCAGGACGCCGGTGCCGAGCCAGTCGGTCTGGGCCTTGTGGGCGGCGGCCCGCTCCAGAGCGGCCAGGCGCTCCTTCTCCTCCTTCTCGAGCCGTGACTCGAGCTCCTCCGCCTCGGCGATCCGCTTCCTGATCTTCTTCTTGGCGGTGGCCTTCGCCCGGCGGTTGGCCTCCAGCTTGGACCACTGGGCGGAGGCGTCCCTGGCGTACTGCTCCAAGTCCTGCTGGGTCCGCGTCATTTCGCCCAGGAGGTGCTTGGTGGCGCGCTCGCCCTGGCGGATGCGGCCGTGGCCGTCGAGGAAGTCGCCAGGGTCGTCGCTGAGGGCCAGCTGCGCCTCGGGCGGCAGCCCGCCGGTGCGGTACTGGGCGGCGGCGCCGCGGCCCGCGCGGTCCTTGAGGTCCGCCAGCTTCTCCCGGCCCGCGACGATCTTCTTGGCCAGCGAGACCAGTTCCGCGGACTGCTTGCGGGCCTTCTCCTCGGCGGCGTTGTACCGGTCGGTGGCGACGGCCGCGTCGTGGTAGAGCGTCTCCAGTCGCTGCCGTACGGCCTCAAGGTCCTTGTTGGTGGCCGGAGTCACGCGGGTGACGGAGGCCGGCGGTCCGGGTGCCGGGGTGGGGCCGGGTGCGGCGAACGCCGTGCCGGGCGCCGCCAGCACGGTGACCGCGCACACGACGGTCACGGCCGCTGTGATCAGCCCGCGCTTGCCCGTTCCCATACCTCTGCCCCCAACTGATTAACCGTCAGTAACTTACGGCGCCTGGGGGATCGTGCCACGCCGACGCCCAGAACGACAGAGGCGGTACGACGGCGTACGTCCCCGGACGCACTGGACGAGGGCTTCCATCCCCCGGAGTCGCCCGGTCATGGCGATCTCCCCGCCGATGTGACGAACGACTCCGTGCCATCGTTCCCGCGCGTCACCCGGGAGGGGGACCCCCGTCCGAACAGTTCACCTGTCTGCCGTCGCGCCCTTACCCGCGCGGTGCCAAGGACTCCCAGCTCAGCGTCACTTCGCCCTGCCGCCAGCGCGCGGGCCCGTCCGTCACCGGCCAGTCGGCCGTGAGGTCCCGCACCGTGCGCAGCCAGCGCTGGCGCGCGCCGTAGGAGGCGTAGGGCGCGGCGGCGGCCCACGCGCGGTCGAAGTCGCGCAGGAAGGCGTGCACCGGCTCGCCGGGCACATTGCGGTGGATCAGGGCCTTCGGCAGCCGCTCGGCGAGGTCCGAGGGCTGCTCCAGGGAGCCGAGCCGGGTGGCGAAGGTGACCGTGCGCGGTCCCTCGGGGCCGAGGGCGACCCATACGTGCCGGCGCCCGATCTCGTCGCAGGTCCCCTCCACGAGCAGCCCGCCGCGCGAGGCCCCGGCCGCCGGGGCGAGGCGGGCGCACAGCCGCTCCCAGGCCGCCTCCACGGCCTCCTCGTCGTACTGGCGCAGCACGTTGGCGGCGCGGATCAGCAGTGGCCGCTGGGGGACGGGGATCTCGAACCCGCCGTGCCGGAAGGTCAGTCCCTCGCGTTCGTAGGGCTGGGCGGCCGTCACGCGCGCGGGTTCGATCTCGACGCCGACGACGCGCGCGCGTGGCGCGACCGTGCGCAGCCGGCCGAGCAGTTCGACGGCCGTCCAGGGGGCGGCGCCGTAGCCGAGGTCGACCGCCACGGGGTCGGCGGCCCGGCGCAGTTCGGCGCCGTGCGTGGCGGCGATCCAGCGGTCCATGCGGCGTAGCCGGTTGGGGTTGGTCGTCCCACGCGTGACCGTGCCCACGACGGGGTTCCCCCCGCTCGAGCGGGGCCGAGCGTGGGGGAGGAGAGCACGGGGAGTCATGGATACGAGGGTATGCGGGCGCGGACGTGCCCCGGGGCGAGGCGAGAGCGCACCCGGCGCCGAAGGGGTGCCCCGGGGTGAGGCGGGGCGTGCTCGGCGTCCGGAGGGGGCCCGGGGCGAGGCGGGGCGTGCTCGGCGTCCGGAGGGCTGCCTGGGGCGTGGCGGGAGCGCACCCGGCGCCCGGAGGTGTGCCCCGGGGCGAGGCGAGAGCGCACCCGGCGCCGAAGGGGTGCCCCGGGGTGAGGCGGGGCGTGCTCGGCGTCCGGAGGTGTGCCCGGGGGTGAGGTGGGCGTGTGCTCGGCGTCAGCAGGGGGCCGGCGGCCGGGCTGGCCCCAGGGTGAGGTGGGGGAAGGATCCGGCGTCCGAAGGGGTACCCGGCGGCCAGGGTGCGGCAGCGCGGTACGCGGCCCCGGCGCGCGACGCGACATGATATCGAACGGTTGAGCGATTGTGCGTAATGATTCGGCAAAGACGGTCGGCGCGGAAATGGATCCGGGCCCTCCGTCGTTGACGCCCCTCGGAGGGCGCGAGCCCACCGTCCGGCATGCCCGCAGCAAGGAGGACCGCCCCGTGAGCCACTACGTCGGCAGGCTCGGGCGTCGTTCGGCGGCGGCCCCCTCACGGCTCAGGCTCGGACACCGCCGCCCCCGGCGCGTGGCGATGCTCTCCGTGCACACCTCCCCGCTGCACCAGCCGGGCACCGGCGACGCGGGCGGCATGAACGTCTACATCGTCGAGCTCGCCCAGCGGCTCGCCGCCATCAACATCGAGGTCGAGATCTTCACCCGGGCCACCACCGCGGCCCTCGCGCCCACGGTGGAGATCGTCCCCGGCGTCACCGTCCGGCACGTCGACGCCGGACCCTACGAGGGCCTCGCCAAGGAGGACCTCCCGGCCCAGCTGTGCGCCTTCACGCACGGCGTGATGCAGGCCTGGGCGGGCCACCGGCCCGGCTACTACGACCTCGTCCACTCGCACTACTGGCTCTCCGGCCACGTCGGCTGGCTCGCCGCCCAGCGCTGGGGCGTGCCCCTGGTGCACGCCATGCACACCATGGCCAAGGTCAAGAACGCCAACCTCGCCGACGGCGACACCCCCGAGCCCGCCGCCCGCGTCATCGGCGAGACCCAGATCGTCGCCGCGGCGGACCGGCTCATCGCCAACACCGCCGAGGAGGCCGACGAACTCGTCCGGCACTACGCCGCCGACCCCGCGAAGGTCGCCGTCGTCCACCCCGGCGTCAACCTCGAACGCTTCCGCCCCGCCGACGGCCGGGCCGCCGCGCGGACCCGTCTGGACCTGCCCCAGGACGCCCTGATCCCCCTCTTCGCGGGCCGCATCCAGCCCCTGAAGGCCCCCGACGTGCTGCTGCGCGCCGTCGCCGTCCTGCTGGACCAGCGCCCCGAGCTGCGCTCCCGGCTGCTCGTCCCGGTCGTCGGCGGCCCGAGCGGCAGCGGACTGGCCAAGCCCGAGGGCCTGCAGAAGCTCGCCGCCCGGCTCGGCATCGCGGACGTCGTACGGTTCTGCCCGCCGGTCGGCCAGGCCCAGCTGGCGGACTGGTTCCGCGCGGCCTCGGTGCTGGTCATGCCGTCGTACAGCGAATCCTTCGGGCTGGTCGCCATAGAGGCGCAGGCGGCCGGGACGCCGGTGCTCGCGGCCGCGGTCGGCGGACTGCCGGTGGCGGTGCGCGACGGCGAGACCGGCTTCCTGGTGCGCGGCCACGACCCGGCCGCCTACGCGCGCGTGCTGCGCGACTTCGCCGACACACCGCATCTGTCGGCGTCCATGGGCCAGGCCGCCGCCCGGCACGCCCGCTCCTTCGGCTGGGACACCTCGGCGGGTGCCACCGCCGAGGTCTACACGGCCGCCCTGCACGCCCACCGCCGTCGCGTACGCTCCCACCATGGGTGACGCAGAGAAGGCAGCGCGGACCGTCGAGGACGCCCTCAAGGACGCGGAAGTGGAGTGGGAGAGCCCCCGCCCCGGCCACTACGTCGTCAAGCTCCCCGGCACCCGCAAGCTCTCCACGACCGTCTCCCTGATCGTCGGCCGGCACTCGCTGTCCCTGAACGCCTTCGTCATCCGCCACCCCGACGAGAACGAGGCGGGCGTCCACCGCTGGCTCCTGGAGCGCAACCTCAAGCTCTACGGCGTCGCCTACGCCGTCGACCCGCTCGGAGACGTCTACGTCACCGGCAAGACCGCCCTCGCCTCCGTCACCCCCGAGGAGATCGACCGTCTCCTCGGCCAGGTCCTGGAGGCCGCCGACGGCGGCTTCAACACCCTGCTCGAACTCGGCTTCGCGACCTCCATCCGGCGTGAGTACGCGTGGCGCGTCTCCCGCGGCGAGTCCACCCGCAACCTGGACGCGTTCGCCCACCTCACCCAGCGCCCGGAACGCCGGGCCCAGCGCCCGGAACCCCAGGATCCGCCCGCGTAAACCCGTTGATCGTTCCGAGGGGCGGTCACGGTGTCTCATCTCCCTCCCGCGGCGCGTCGAGCGTCTCTCCGCGCCGCCTCAGGGAGGGAACACATCCGCGTATCCCCGCTTCGGCGTCCGGCCGCGCTGGCCACCACGCCGGGGCTCGCCTCGCTCGGCCTGCTCGACGCGCGCACCCTCGTCGGTTCCACCGGCCGGAAGGTCGTCTCCGAGTCCGTCGGCGTCGGGGACCTCACCGACGACGCCCGCGCCGACCTGGTCACCACCGGCACCTCCGGCTGCATCGGCGAGACCTGCCGAGGCGTCGGCTGCCAGATCACCCGCCCGGGCCGCGGCGACGGCACCCTCGACCCCGGCGAGGTCTCCGACCCTTACCGGTTCGGCCTGAACGGCACGTTCTGACCCGTACCCGCCCACGGAGAAGGGCCCCACGCGGGGGCCCTTCTCCGCACACCGTCACACCCGGAGCGGCCCCGGCCCCGACCGGCCCCGACAGGACCGGTCAACAGGACGCCCCGGCGCGGACTACTTCTTCTTGCCCTGGTTCCTGACCGCCTCGATCGCCGCCGCGGCCGCCTCGGGGTCGAGGTACGTGCCGCCGGGGACGACCGGCTTGAAGTCGGCGTCGAGCTCGTAGGCGAGCGGGATGCCCGTGGGGATGTTCAGGCCCGCGATGTCGGCGTCGGAGATGCCGTCCAGGTGCTTGACCAGGGCGCGCAGCGAGTTGCCGTGGGCGGCGACCAGGACCGTGCGGCCGGCCAGCAGGTCCGGGACGATGCCGTCGTACCAGTACGGGAGCATCCGCTGGACGACGTCCTTCAGGCACTCCGTGCGCGGGCGCAGCTCCGGCGGGATCGTCGCGTAGCGCGCGTCGCCGGACTGGGAGAACTCGGTGCCGTCCTCGAGCGGCGGCGGCGGGGTGTCGTACGAGCGGCGCCACAGCATGAACTGCTCCTCGCCGAACTCGGCGAGGGTCTGGGCCTTGTCCTTGCCCTGGAGGGCACCGTAGTGGCGCTCGTTCAGGCGCCAGGAGCGGTGGACCGGGATCCAGTGGCGGTCGGCGGACTCCAGGGCGAGCTGCGCGGTGCGGATCGCGCGCTTCTGGAGGGACGTGTGGACCACGTCGGGGAGGAGGTCGGCGTCCTTCAGGAGCTCGCCACCGCGGACTGCCTCCTTCTCGCCCTTCTCGTTGAGGTTCACGTCCACCCAGCCGGTGAACAGGTTCTTCGCGTTCCACTCGCTCTCGCCGTGGCGGAGGAGGATCAGCTTGTACGGTGCGTCGGCCATGGCCTTGAGCCTACCTAACGAAACCGGGCCCGGTCCGAGTGTGGCCTTGGCCCCATCGGGCCGTCCGGTGGGCGGTCGGAGGGGCGGCCGGGCGCTTGTCTAAATTAAGGTGAACTCTTCCACAACCTATTGCCACATCCACCTGTCCCATCAGCGCAGGTGTAGCGGTTCAGATGAGGAGCACAGAAACGTGACCGTGCGTTCCTTTGCGCGGCGGATGCGTCCGCGAGTCGAGCGGAAGGCCGCCGAGCGAGTCTGGCAGCTGCGGACGATGCGGCGACGCCGCAGGGCAGCGGTCACGGACCCCGTGCTGCGTCCCATCGACGTGCGCGGCCAGCAGCTCTACGGGCGGGTGGTGACGGAGTTCACGGCCGCCGGTGCCGCCGCCTCCAACCTCGACCTGGTGGTCGCCGCGCTGGAGAAGGCGAACATCTCCTTCTTCCTGGTGCCGACCGCCCGGACCCGCCACATCGTCGGCGTCAACTCCGTGGACCGCGCGCGCTTCATCGCGGCGCTCGAGAACCTGTACGAGGGCAAGGCCGTGTTCATCGGCCGGCCGGTGCCCGGCGGGCAGCTCAAGCACCCCGCGATGTTCCTGGACGGCGTCCTGCCCTCCGGACTGCGCACGGCACCCGTGCTGCGCGTCGGCGAGAACCTCCTCGGCCCCAAGGGTCAGCTGCTGGCCGGCCCCGAGCTGGCCTGCGACGTGGAGTTCTGGGAGGACGGCGGCCGCCTCCTCGCCACCGAGGCGGGCGAGGCCCGGCTCGCCAAGGTGCAGCCGCAGGCCTCCGAGGACATATTCGGTGAGTCCCTGATCGCGCCGCGCAACAACGGCATCACCGACGTTCTGCCCGCCTCCGAGCAGAAGCCGGTCATGGTGAAGGTCGGCGAGCGGGAGCTGCCGAGCTTCGCCCCGCTGACCCTGGACCCTGTGAATCGCGTCACGTTCCCCGTCGACGTCGTCTACACCTGGGTCGACGGCGAGGAGCCCGCGATGCGGGCCAAGCGCGCCAGGTACCAGGACCGCGGCACCGCCGAGATCCTGGACAAGGAGACCAACGCCTCCCGCTACACCAGCCACGACGAGCTGAAGTACTCACTGCGCTCGCTCGCGATGTACGCCGACTTCGTGCGGCACATCTACATCGTCACCGACGGCCAGAAGCCGCACTGGCTGGACGACACCGCCGAGGGCATCACGGTCGTCGACCACCGCGACATCTTCCCCGCGGACGTCCTGCCGGTGTTCAACTCGCACGCGATCGAGACCCGGCTGCACCACATCCCGGGCCTGTCCGAGCACTACCTGTACTTCAACGACGACGTGTTCGCCGGCCGCCGGATCACCCCGGAGCACTTCTTCCACGGCAGCGGCCTGCTGCGCGTCCCGGTGTCCCCGCTCAAGATCGGTGTCGGCAAGCCGCACGCCGAGGAGACGGCCACCAACTCCGCCAGCAAGAACGTGCGCGCGCTGCTGTTGGAGAAGTTCGGGAAGATGACCACGAACAACTTCATGCACACCCCGCTCCCGCAGCACCGCGGCACGCTCCTGGAGCTGGAGGAGCTGTTCCCCGAGGACATGCGGCGCACCACGGCGTCCCGCTTCCGCTCCCCGTCGGACATCGCGGTGACGGCTCCGATGCTCTACAACTACTCGCTGATCAAGGGCAGCGGTGTGCCGGGCAAGTTCGGCTTCCGCTACGTCAACATCAGCCGCCCGGACGCCGAGAAGCGGCTGGAGGACCTGAAGACGACCCGCCGGTTCGACTTCTTCTGCCTCAACGACGTCGACGTGGCACCGGAGGAGCGCGAGCAGGTGCACGTGCGGATGTCCGAGTTCCTGGAGAACTACTTCCCGTTCCCCAGCCCCTTCGAGAAGCGGAACTGACGGACCGAGACCATGGAGATACGTCACCGCCTGCCGGCACCCGCGGGCATGCGGGCCGCCCGGGACCTGCTGCTCCGCCTCCGGCTGTGGCTGGCCGCCCGGCTGTGGGTGCTGCGCGGGTCCCGCTCGCGCCGCCGCCTGCGGCGCACGGTCCCCGGGCTGCGCAAGGTCGCCTTCGGACCGTCGCGGCTGTACGGGTCCATGGTCACGGGCTACACCGCCGCCGACGCCGCCGAGGCGGACCTGGAACAGGTCTGCACGCTGCTGGAGGCGGCCGGTGTGCCGTACTTCCTGGTCCCCTCAGGCCACGGCGGCGGCGCCCCGCGCCGGGTGGTCGGGGTCGCGCAGGAGCACCGCGGCGCCGTCCTGGCCCGCGCCCGGCAGAACTTCGCGGGCACGGCGGCCTACGTCGGTGCCGTGGCGGCCGACGGCAGCGTGTCGAGCGCGGTGCTGTGGGCCGACGGCAGGCTGCCCCGGGCGCTGCGCGGCGCCTCGGTCCTGCGGACCGGCCTGGTGCGGCTCGGCCCGGCCGGGCAGGTGCTCAGCGGGCTGGAGTCGGGCTGCGACATCGAGTTCTGGCGGCACGGCCGGGACCTGGGCGGCGAGCCCGCCCATCTGACCGTGCCCGGCGACCGGCTGGAGGACGTCTACGGCGCCGCCCTGGTCGCCCCGCGCCGCAACCCGGTCTCCGAGGTCCTCCCGGAGTCCGCGCAGAAGCCGGCCGAGGCGGAGGGGCACCGCCGTGCCGTGCCGACGTTCGCCGCGTTCGCGGAGCCGGGCATCGACGACGTGCTGTTCCCCGTCGACGCCGTCTACACCTGGGTCGACGGCAACGACCCGGCGATGGCCGCCAAGCGCCGCGCCCACCAGGAGCGGTCCGACAACGTCATCGCCGCGCGCGAGACCGGCGACTCCCGCTACACCAGCCACGACGAGCTGAAGTACGCCCTGCGCTCGCTGGAGATGTACGCAGGCTTCGTCCGGCACGTGTACCTGGTGACCGACTCCCAGGTGCCGGCCTGGCTGGACCCGGGCGCCGAGGGCATCACCGTCGTCGACCACCGGGACATCCTCCCGGCGGACGCGCTGCCGGTGTTCAACTCGCACGCGATCGAGAGCCGCCTGCACCACATAGCGGGCCTGTCCGACCAGTTCCTGTACTTCAACGACGACGTGTTCATCAACCGCCCCGTGGGGGCCGAGCACTTCTTCCACGGCAGCGGCATCGCGCGGATCCCGTTCTCGCCGCTGAAGCTCGGGGTGGGCGCTCCGCATCCGCTGGAGCCCGCGCCGAACTCGGCGGGCAAGAACACCCGCGAGGTCATCAAGCGGTTCCACGGGCGGCAGATCACCCAGAAGTCCCTGCACACCCCGCATCCCCAACTGCTGTCGGTGATGCGGGAGATGGAGGGCCTCGGCATCGAGGAGCTGGAGCGCACCTCGTACTCCCGGTTCCGCTCCACCTCGGACGTGGCGCCCGCGTCGACCCTCCACCACCACTGGGCGATCGCGACCGGGCGGGCCGTGCCGGCGGAGTACCTCTTCCGCTATGTGCAGCTGGGCTCGCCCGACATGAGGCAGCGGCTGGCGCGGCTCGCGGCCGGCGAGGACGTCGACTTCTTCTGCCTGAACGACGTGGACACGCCTCCGGCGGCCCGTTCGGCGGCCCAGAAGGCGATCCGGTCCTTCCTGGAGCGCAAGTATCCGTTCCCCAGCCGGTTCGAGAAGGCACCGGTGGTGGGGGCGCAGGCGCTGCCGCGCGACAGGGCGGCGCGGGTCAGGCGCTGAGGGGGCGTCCCCCGGCCGCCCCTGAGGAGCGGTCGGTCCGCGGGCCGCTCCGCCCCCGTTCGCGCAGTTCCCCGCGCCCCTTTTGGGGGTGGCCGACCTGCGTGTTCGTCTGCGGGCAGTGCGTGGCTGGTCGCGCAGTTCCCCGCGCCCCTTGTGCGCGGCGGAGCCGTACATCGGTACAGCCTCGCGCCCCTTGGGCGGCACGGGTGGGCGCTGAGGGTCCCCCCTCCGGGGAAGGCACCCTGTGAGCGCCGGGTGCGGCTGACGCCCCGGCCTCAGCCGTGACGCCCGGCCCACGATTGACGCCCCCCGTCAATTCGGTGGCATTCGCGGCAGCCGCCTTCGTAAGTTGTGGCTGCCGCTTGAGCCGCTTACAGCCGTGGGGGATGCGCAATGTCACCAGCCTCGTTGAGACGTGCCGTGCGGGAGTCGGTCTCCGGCCTCCCACCCGCGTTCTGGTGGCTGTGGACCAGCACGCTGGTCAACCGGCTGGGCGCCTTCGTCGCCACGTACATGGCGCTCTACCTCACGCTCGACCGCGGCTACTCCGCCTCGTACGCCGGTCTGGTCGCCGCCCTGCACGGGCTCGGCGGCGTGATCTCCTCGCTGGGCGCGGGCGTGATGACGGACCGGCTGGGCCGCAGGCCCACGCTGCTCATCGCCCAGACCTCCACGGCGTTCTCGGTCGCGCTGCTCGGCTTCATGCACCACCCGGCCGCCATCGCCGCCGTGGCCTTCCTGGTCGGCATGGCCTCCAACGCCTCCCGGCCCGCCGTGCAGGCGATGATGGCGGACATCGTGCGTCCCGAGGACCGGGTCCGGGCGTTCTCCCTCAACTACTGGGCGATCAACCTCGGCTTCGCCGTCTCCTCGGCGGGCGCGGGCTTCATCGCCGAGGTCAGTTATCTCGCCGGCTTCCTCATCGAGGGGGCCATGACCCTGGCCTGCGCGATCGTGGTCTTCCTGAAGCTGCCGGAGTCGCGGCCGGCGAGGACGGCCGGGGACCGGGCCGAGGACGACGAGGTCGGCCTCGGCACGGTGCTGCGCGACGGCCGTTTCATGGGCGTCGTCGGGCTCTCCTTCCTGGTCGCGCTGATCTTCCAGCAGGGCGCGGTCGGCCTGCCCGTCGCCATGGGCGAGGCCGGCTTCACGCCCGCCGACTACGGCCTGGCCATCGCCGTGAACGGCGTGCTGATCGTCGCCCTCCAGATCCCGGTCACCCGCTTCATCGAACACCGCGACCCGCAGTGGCTGCTGGTGGTGTCGTCCCTGCTCGCGGGCTACGGCTTCGCGCTGACGGCCTTCGCGGGCTCGGTGGCCGCCTTCGCCCTGACGGTGTGCGTGTGGACCCTCGCCGAGATCGTCAACGCGCCCACCCAGACGGGCGTCGTCGTCCGTCTCTCCCCGGTGCACGGCCGCGGCCGCTACCAGGGCATGTACACGATGTCCTGGTCCGTCGCCGCGCTGGTCGCCCCGCTGATGTCCGGTGTCTTCCTCGACCACCTCGGCGCGGAGTGGCTCTGGGGCGCCTGCGCGCTGATCGGCACCATCGCGGCGGCGGGCTACTGGCTCCTCATGCGCTCCCTGCCCCGGGAGCCCGCCCCGGCGGAGCCGAAGCCCGTTGCCGTACGCCCGCTGCCGGACACCCTCCCGGACGGCGAGCCGAGCATCACGCCAGGCTGAGCCCCCACACCCTGCCGAGCCCCTCACCCGGCGCCGGGAAGGCGAACATGACGAGGCCCCCGGTGCCGCACACCGGGGGCCTCGCGTTCGTCGACGCTGGTCAGCCGCACTGGCAGGGATTGCCCGACTGGCAGCCGCAGCCGCAGCCCGAGCCGCAGCCGCAGGCGCCGATCACCATGAGGTTCCGGATCTCGGCGGGCTGCTCGGTCGCGCGTTCCTGCGTGGGGTCGGGCGTGCCACTGGACGTACCGGGGGCTTCGGCCATGGTCCCTCCTATGGGCTGGTGGCTTTACCCATTCCATGCCCGCCCCACCGGGCGCATCAACGGCGCACGGAGGCGAAACCGCTGGACCGCGTCCCCGCCCGTCGGCTAGGCCGCGCCCCCGCCCGTCGGCTGGATCTCCGGCTGGCTGTCCTGCTGGAACTCGTCCGCGTGCTCACCCGTCACCAGGAACACCACGCGCTTGGCCACGGACACCGCGTGGTCCGCGAACCGCTCGTAGTAGCGGCCGAGCAGGGTGACGTCGACGGCCGTCTCGATGCCGTGCTTCCAGCGGTCGTCCATGAGGTGCTGGAAGAGCGTGCGGTGCAGCAGGTCCATCGCGTCGTCGTCCTGCTCCAGCTGCAGCGCCAGGTCGATGTCCTTGGTGACGATGACCTCGGCCGCCTTCGCCATCAGGCGCTGCGCGAGCTGGCCCATCTCCAGGATCGTGGCGTGCAGGTCCTGCGGCACGGCCCGCTCGGGGAAGCGCAGCCGGGCCAGCTTCGCCACGTGCTGGGCGAGGTCGCCGGAGCGCTCCAGGTCGGCGGACATGCGCAGCGAGGTCACCACGATCCGCAGGTCCGTCGCCACCGGCTGCTGGCGGGCCAGCAGCGCTATGGCGCGGGCCTCCAGGTCGTGCTGGAGCTCGTCGACCTTCTTGTCGGCCTCGATCACATGCTCGGCCAGCTTCAGGTCGGCGTCGAGCATGGCCGTGGTGGCGCGTCCGATCGCCGACCCGACCAGCCGGGCCATCTCGACCAGTCCGTCGCCGATCGAGTCCAGTTCCTCGTGGTACGCGTCCCGCATCAGGGTTCCCTCTCGTGCGTCTTCCAGGGGGTGGCGCCCCCGCGGCCACCCGGGGCCCGGCCCCGGGTGACCGGGGCGCCGGCCCCGCGATCTCATGGGGGCTCGCCCCCGCGGTCGCTCAACAGTTCCCAGGGGGTTCCGCCCCTACGTTCCCACGTTCGGCCCTGTACGCGTCCGTTTCGGCCACCCCAAATGAATCAGCACTGGCTCCAAGGTGAACTCTGGGCGACGAGTGTTCGAGGTCGCATATCCATGGCTGTGGCCATACCGTTCGCCATGCCTAACCTGGACGCATGGACGTGAACGCGGCGGTCGCCGCAGCGGCAGCGATCGCCGGTGTGCTCACCGGCGTCATCGCCATGCTGGCGTTCCGCTGGAGCGAACGCGACCTGAGCCGGCCCACCAGGACCTCTCTGCACACCGACCCCGTGCTCCCGCCGGGCGTCGACACCGTGCTGTCGGTGCTGCGCTCCTCGGCCGTCGTCCTCGACGAGGCGGACGCCGTGGTCAAGGCGAGCTCCGCGGCCTACGCCCTCGGTCTGGTGCGCGGCGGCAAGCTCGCGGTGGAGCCGATGCTCCAGATGGCCCGCGACACCCGCAGGGACGGCGAGATACGGCAGGTGGAGCTGGACCTCCCCAAGCGCGGCAGCGGCCGCGGCGAGGCCCTCGCGGTCTCCGCCCGGGTCGCCCCGCTCGGCTCCCGTCTGGTGCTGCTGCTCGTCGAGGACCTGACCGAGGCCCGGCGCATAGAAGCGGTCCGGCGGGACTTCGTCGCGAACGTCAGCCATGAGCTCAAGACCCCGGTCGGCGCGCTCTCCCTGCTCTCCGAGGCCGTCATGGACGCCTCCGACGACCCCGAGGCCGTCCAGCGCTTCGCGGGCCGTATGCAGATCGAGGCGACCCGGCTGACCAACCTGGTCCAGGAACTGATCGACCTCTCCCGGGTGCAGAACGACGACCCGCTGGAGGACGCCGAGCCGGTCCGGGTGGACGAACTGGTCGCCGAGGCCATCGACCGCTGCCGCCACCAGGCGGGCACCAAGCAGATCACCATGGCCGCCGGCGGCCACGCGGACCTGCACGTGTGGGGTCATCGCGGCCAGCTCGCGGCCGCCCTCGGCAACCTCGTGGAGAACGCCGTCAACTACTCGCCCGCCCGTACCCGCGTCGGCATAGCCGCCCGCCGGGTGGACGGGGTCGGCGGCGAATCGATCGAGATCGCCGTCACCGACCAGGGCATCGGCATCTCCGACAAGGACAAGGAGCGCATCTTCGAGCGCTTCTACCGCGTGGACCCCGCCCGCTCCCGCGCCACCGGCGGTACGGGTCTGGGCCTCGCGATCGTCAAACACGTGGCCGCCTCACACGGCGGGGAGGTCACGGTGTGGAGCTCGGAGGGACAGGGCTCCACGTTCACCCTGCGACTGCCGGAGGCGGGCGCCGCCCGCGACCGCGCGCACCAGCACCCCGCCCTCGGCGACGACGAGAGCGACCCGGGCGCGCCGGGACACACGGCCCACACGTCCCGCACCACGTCTTCCCCTCCCCCCGAGTCAACCGCGTACCAGACGCTTTCCGCCCCGGAGGTCCTTCCGTGACCCGAGTGCTCGTCGTCGAGGACGAGGAGTCCTTCTCCGACGCCCTGTCGTACATGCTCCGCAAGGAGGGCTTCGAGGTCGCAGTCGCGACCACGGGCCCCGACGGACTCGACGAGTTCGAGCGCAACGGCGCCGACCTCGTCCTCCTCGACCTGATGCTGCCCGGCCTGCCGGGCACGGAGGTGTGCCGTCAGCTGCGCGGCCGCTCCAACGTCCCCGTCATCATGGTGACCGCCAAGGACAGCGAGATCGACAAGGTCGTCGGCCTGGAGATAGGAGCCGACGACTACGTCACCAAGCCCTTCTCCTCCCGCGAGCTGGTCGCCCGCATCCGCGCGGTGCTGCGCCGCCGCGGCGAGCCGGAGGAGGTGGCCCCGGCGGCCCTGGAGGCCGGCCCGGTCCGCATGGACGTCGACCGCCACGTGGTGACGGTGTCGGGCTCCAAGGTCGACCTCCCGCTGAAGGAGTTCGACCTGCTGGAGATGCTGCTGCGCAACGCCGGCCGGGTGCTGACCCGTATGCAGCTGATCGACCGCGTCTGGGGCGCCGACTACGTCGGTGACACCAAGACCCTCGACGTCCACGTCAAGCGCCTCCGCGCCAAGATCGAGCCCGACCCGGGTGCCCCGCGCTACCTGGTGACGGTGCGTGGCCTGGGGTACAAGTTCGAGCCGTAGGCCGTGGTCGTCACGGTCGGCGGACGGAGTCCGGCGCAGCACCCCGATGCCCGCGAAGCGGTGTGAGGGGTGCGTGGGGAAGGGTGCTCGAGCCCGACCCGGGTGCCCCGCGCTACCTGGTGACGGTGCGTGGCCTGGGGTACAAGTTCGAGCCGTAGGCCGTACCCGCGCCGGACCGCGCGGACCACGTCACCCATGACGAAGGGCGGGACCTCCTCGGAGGTCCCGCCCTTCGTCGTACGGCTGCGGCGGGTCAGTGACCGGCCTCCCCCTCCGCGCTCTCGGAGGGGGAGGCGGAGGCGGACGCCTGGTCGGTCGGCGTGCCCGAGGGGGACTCCGAGGTGCCCTCGGCGGGCTCGGCGGACTCCGCCGGGGCGGACGGGACCTGGGTCGGGCCCCAGCCGGAGAAGTAGCTCTGGGACGGCACCACGAAGGCGGTCAGGCTCACGTCGCCGGTCTCGCTGAAGGCGAAGGTGACGTTCTGGTTGGCACCGTCGACGAGGGCGCTGCCGTCGGCCAGCACGGCGGAGGCGTTGCCCTCGCCGCCGATGACGACGGAGCCGCCGGCCGGGACGGTCAGGGAGCCGCCCGAGGCGGGCTTGATCTCGGCGGGGCCGACACCGTCCACGGTGATGGAGTCCACCGTCTGGGCGGAGTCGCCGGAGTTGAAAAGGGTCGCGGAGACCGCGGCCGGGCCCTCGGCCTCGCGCTCGGGCTGGATGATCACCACGGCGTTCTGGATCTTGATGTCGCCGATGCTGGTCGCCGCGTTGTCCGGCTTGATGCCGAGGGTCTGAGCGTCGTTGCCGGCGCCGCAGGCGGCGAGCGAGGCGATCGAGAACGCGATGACGGAGGCGGCGAGGGCGCCGCGTCGAAGGCTGCTGCTCACGGCGGCGGAATCTCCTTGAACGCAGGGGCGGCTCTCCTGAACAAAGCCGCTCTAAGTGTCTGTCAGCGGCCCCAGGTTACCGAGTCGTTCCCGCGCGGCCGCACCCGACCCTCCCCCCGGCCGGTCGCGTCGCCCGGCGGGGGGTACATGGCACCTTCACGCACCCGTGAAGGTGACTCCGGAGTCACTTCGGGCGGGGCCCGTCCGGCATTCACACAAACCACTGCCGCAATGCCCGGCGATCCGCTCGCAAATTTTCCGTGAAGGAATGCGCCAAGGCCCCGGAAATTGATCACCGGAGGCCGGGCCGGACGACTGAGCGGATCAATTCCGGATTCGTCTGGTACCCGACTCGTCGCACCGAACGGAGTAGCGGAAGTCGATCACTTGGAAGTGGACATATCGGGATGTTCGGCCGTGCGGAGGAGGCTCCGGGCTTGTGTGACGTGCTCGTTTCAGCCCGTACGGAGAGCCGCTCCGACCTGCGAATACCTGGTTCCGCCACCCCGCCGCAGCACGTCCCTGTTGCTGTTGTCAAGCCCCGAGATATGCCCTGACCTGCGAAAACGCCATTCAGGAACCGTCGTTTCCGTGTTACTCTGGATAGCCACGGAAGGGGTACCTGTCACATGACGTTCAAGGTTGGCGACACCGTGGTCTATCCCCATCACGGGGCCGCGCTGATCGAGGCCATCGAAACTCGCCAGATCAAAGGCGTGGACAAGACCTACTTGGTGCTGAAGGTCGCCCAGGGTGACCTGACGGTACGTGTGCCAGCGGACAATGCGGAGTTCGTCGGCGTGCGTGACGTGGTCGGGCAGGACGGGCTCGACCGGGTCTTCGAGGTGCTGCGCGCGCCGTACGCCGAGGAGCCCACGAACTGGTCCCGTCGCTACAAGGCAAACCTGGAGAAGCTCGCCTCCGGCGATGTCATCAAGGTCGCTGAGGTCGTGCGTGACCTGTGGCGTCGCGAGCGCGAGCGCGGACTGTCCGCAGGTGAGAAGCGCATGCTCGCCAAGGCCCGCCAGATCCTGGTGAGTGAGCTCGCCCTCGCGGAGAACACCAACGAGGACAAGGCCGAGGCCCTGCTCGACGAGGTTCTCGCCTCCTAAAGGCGGCGCGAGCCCCGTTGACCCGGGCGCGAGTCCGGTCGGCTCAGCACACCGATATGCCGCGGTGCCCGATGACACTTTCCCTGTCGCCGGGCGCTGCGGCATGTTCGTATCCGGACCCGGAAGGCCGGACCGACGGAACGCCGGAGGTGCGCTGACTCCGTACGCCGGAGGGTGTCCCCCGGTACTGTGCGGGCCCGGGGCACCGGCTCGGCCGGAAGTCACGGAAGGGGCCGGCCGACCCGTGCCCAGCAGGCACCGCTGAGGCCATACCCACCCAGGCCGAGCACACAAACCTGACAGGAACCGATGTCTGACGTTTCGCGTCCCTCGCCCTCGGACACCGCCTCCGAGGCCCGTGCGGCACGTACCGCCGCCGTCATCCCGGCCGCCGGCCGGGGCGTACGTCTGGGCCCGGGTGCCCCGAAGGCGCTCCGCACGCTGAACGGCACGCCGATGCTCATCCACGCGGTGCGCGCGATGGCCGCCTCCCGCGCGGTCTCCCTGGTGCTCGTCGTGGCCCCGCCCGACGGCACCGCCGAGGTGAAGTCGATGCTCGACGCGCACGCGCTGCCCGACCGCACCGACTTCCTCGTCGTGCCCGGCGGCGAGTCCCGCCAGGAATCCGTCCGGCTCGGCCTCGACGCCCTGCCGCCCGGCTACGACATCGTCCTCGTGCACGACGCGGCCCGCCCCCTGGTGCCGGTCGACACCGTGGACGCCGTGATCGAGGCCGTCCGCGAGGGTGCCCCCGCCGTGGTGCCCGCGCTGCCGCTCGCCGACACCGTGAAGGAGGTCGAGCCGGCCGCCGCCCCGGGCGCGCCCGAGTCCGTCCTCGCCACCCCGGAACGCGCCCGGCTGCGCGCGGTGCAGACCCCCCAGGGCTTCGACCGCGCCACGCTGGAGCGCGCCCACGGGTCGGTCACCGAGAACGTCACCGACGACGCGAGCATGATCGAGCAGCTCGGCCTCCCCGTCGTGGTCGTCCCCGGCCACGAGGAAGCCTTCAAGGTCACCCGCCCCCTCGACCTGGTCCTCGCCGAGGCGGTCCTGGCCCGCAGGAGGCTCAACGATGGCTTCTGAGGCACCGCTGCTCCCGCAGGTCGGCATCGGCACCGACATCCACGCCTTCGAGGACGGCCGCGAGCTCTGGTGCGCCGGGCTGAAGTGGGAGGGCGAGGGCCCCGGCCTGGCCGGCCACTCCGACGCCGACGTCGTCGCCCACGCCGCCTGCAACGCCCTCTTCTCCGCCGCCGGCCTCGGCGACCTGGGACAGCACTTCGGCACCGGCCGCCCCGAGTGGTCGGGCGCGTCGGGCGTCACCCTGCTGACGGAGGCGGCCCGTATCGTCCGCGAGGCGGGCTTCGTCATCGGCAACATCGCCGTACAGGTCGTAGGACCACGCCCGAAGATCGGCAAGCGGCGGGACGAGGCGCAGAAGATCCTTTCGGAGGCGGCGGGAGCACCCGTGTCCGTGTCCGGCGCGACGACGGACGGCCTCGGGTTCCCCGGCCGCGACGAGGGCCTGATGGCGATCGCCACCGCCCTGGTGGCGCGGGTGGCCTGACGGCACCGGCGGCACGACGGGGTGCCCGCGGCGAAGCCGGTCCGGCGGCACGACGGGGTGCCCGCGGCGAAGCCGGTCCGGCGGGTCCCGGGGCGGCGCCACCCCGGGCCGACCGTAGGGAACGTATGTCCTGACCGGGTGTTCGGGGCGGCACGGGTGCCGTTCGGGGCGGCACCCGTGCCGCGTTCCACCGCAGGGGCCCCAGCGGCCCCGCGCCGACCCGCGGACGAAATCGGCGATACACCACTACGGCGCCCCGCACTACTCGGCGCCCACTACCCTGGACCCGTGACTATTCGCCTGTACGACACCAGCGCCCGGCAGATCCGTGACTTCACCCCGCTCACGCCGGGCTGTGTCTCGATCTACCTCTGTGGCGCCACCGTGCAGGCGGCCCCGCACATCGGGCACATCCGCTCGGGCCTGAACTTCGACATCATGCGCCGCTGGTTCGCCTACCGCGGCTACGACGTCACGTTCATCCGCAACGTGACCGACATCGACGACAAGATCATCGCCAAGTCGGCCGACCAGGGCCGCCCCTGGTGGGCGATCGGCTACGAGAACGAGCGCGCCTTCAACGACGGCTACACCGCCCTCGGCTGCCTGCCGCCCACCTACGAGCCCCGCGCCACCGGCCATGTCACCGAGATGGTCGAGATGATGCGCGGCCTCATCGAGCGCGGTCACGCCTACGAGGCCGACGGCAACGTCTACTTCGACGTACGGTCGTTCCCCGAGTACCTGAGGCTGTCCAACCAGGAGCTGGACAACCTGCTCCAGCCCTCCGGCGAGGGCGAGACCGGCAAGCGCGACCCGCGCGACTTCGCGATGTGGAAGGCCGTCAAGCCGGGCGAGCCCAGCTGGGAGACGCCGTGGGGCCGCGGCCGTCCCGGCTGGCACCTGGAGTGCTCGGCGATGGCCCACAAGTACCTGGGCTCCGCCTTCGACATCCACGGCGGCGGCCTGGACCTGATCTTCCCGCACCACGAGAACGAGATCGCCCAGGCCAGGGCCTTCGGCGACGAGTTCGCCCGGTACTGGGTGCACAACGCCTGGGTCACCATGAGCGGCGAGAAGATGTCCAAGTCGCTCGGCAACAGCGTGCTGGTGTCGGAGATGGTCAAGCACTGGCGCCCCGTCGTCCTGCGCTACTACCTCGGCACCCCGCACTACCGCTCGATGATCGAGTACAGCGAGGAGGCCCTGCGCGAGGCCGAGGCGGCGTACGGCCGGATCGAGGGCTTCGTGCAGCGCGTGGTGGAGCTGGCCGGGGGACCGGTCGAGCCCGCCGCCGAGGTGCCGCTGGCCTTCGCCGAGGCCATGGACGACGACCTCGGTGTGCCGGGGGCCCTCGCGGTCGTGCACACCACGGTCCGGCAGGGCAACAGCGCCCTGGCCGCCGACGACAAGGAAGCCGCCGTCGCCCGCCTCGCCGAGGTCCGGGCCATGCTCGGCGTCCTCGGCCTGGACCCGCTCGACCCGCACTGGGCGGGCGAGGCCGACGGCGGCGAGGACCTGCACGGCGTGGTCGACACCCTGGTGCGCATGGTGCTGGACCAGCGGGAGGCGGCCCGCGCCCGCAAGGACTGGGCCACCGCCGACGCCCTCCGCGACCAGCTGAACCAGTCCGGTCTCGTCATCGAGGACAGCCCCCAGGGCCCGCGCTGGAGCATCGGCCAGCGCTGAGGCCCTGACCACCGCGAATGTGCCGCCCGGACACTCGGGCGGCACACTTGCACTGACGTACGTATCGAGCAACACGAAAAGACAGGTAGGTCATGGCCGGGAACAACCGCCGCATGTCCGGCAAGAAGGGCGCCCAGATCGGCAGCGGCGGCCAGCGGCGCCGGGGCCTGGAGGGCAAGGGCCCCACGCCCCCCGCCGAGATGCGCAAGGGGCACAAGAAGAACCGCATCGCCAACGCGAAGACCAAGCAGGTCCAGCGCCGCCCTGTGGCGCGCGGCCGAGGCGGCAAGGGCACGTCCGAGCTGGTCGTCGGGCGCAACCCGGTCGTCGAGGCGCTGCGCGAGGGCGTGCCCGCCAACACGCTGTACGTCCAGCAGTTCATCGACAACGACGAGCGGGTGCGCGAGGCGCTCCAGCTCGCGGGCGAGCGCGGCGGCATCAACCTCATGGAGGCCCCGCGCCCCGAGCTGGACCGGATGACCAACGGCCTCAACCACCAGGGCCTGGTCCTCCAGGTCCCGCCGTACGAGTACGCCCACCCCGAGGACCTGCTCGACGCCGCCGCCGACGGTGGCGAGGACCCGCTGGTCGTCGCGCTGGACGGGGTCACCGACCCGCGCAACCTCGGTGCCGTGGTCCGGTCCGTCTCCGCCTTCGGCGGACACGGCGTGGTCGTGCCCGAGCGCCGCGCGGCCGGAATGACCGCCGGTGCCTGGAAGACCTCCGCCGGTACGGCCGCCCGTACGCCGGTGGCCCGTGCGACGAACCTGACCCGGGCGCTGGAGCAGTACAAGAAGGCCGGTGTCACCGTGGTCGGTCTGGCCGCCGACGGCGAGGCCGAGCTGGGCGAGCTGGACGCGCTCGGGGGCCCGGTCGTGATCGTGGTCGGCAGCGAGGGCAAGGGCCTGTCCCGACTGGTCGGCGAGACCTGCGACTTCCGGGTGCGCATTCCGATGCCGGGTGGCGCGGAGTCGCTGAACGCCGGTGTGGCGGCGGGCATCGTGCTGTACGAGGCGGCACGCCGACGGGGCTGAACACGCGTCCGCTGGATCACTCGTACGGGGTAATCCTGGCGTTCAGGACATGCTTGACGGGGTCCGGACAGATCCGGCAGGTCAAAGCAGTGTCCTAACCTCGCGTCACTCGGTTAGATGAGTGTGGACACCAGAACACCCCGCACACCGACGGGGGACCGCTCGTCGGGATTCGCTTCCGGGCTCGATGACGCTCCCGCGCTGAGCATGGTGAAGGTGCCGAGCGATCCGGCGCAGATCATCGTCAACCATGCGAGTTTCCGCGTGCAGTTGGGCGCCTCCTCGCGACGCGCCCAATCCGTGCGGGTCGCACGGCACTCGGGCGCCGTCCCGGTGGCCGGTGGCGCCGCGGCGGCCCGCCCCGCCGCGGCCCGCCGCCGCCCCGTCGTCTGGAGCGGCCGCTCGGCCCCCGACGACACCGGCGCCCACCGCCTGCTCCAGGCCGTGCGCACGGCGGGCGTCCGCGCCCCCGAGGAGACCGCCGACGCCGGGGCCACCCAGGTCATCCCGCGCGTCGGCGTGGGCGGCCCCGGCTACGACGACGTCTACGACGGGCTCGACCAGACCGTCGAGACCCCCGTTCTCGGCGCCCAGCGCACCCCCGAGGGCGCCGGC
Organism: Streptomyces sp. NPDC005017; assembly: GCF_042873115.1. Taxonomy (NCBI): domain Bacteria; kingdom Bacillati; phylum Actinomycetota; class Actinomycetes; order Kitasatosporales; family Streptomycetaceae; genus Streptomyces; species Streptomyces sp. NPDC005017. The sequence continues at coordinate 93,613 of NZ_JBIALD010000010.1, forward strand.
ACCCGCCTGCTGCCCCATATGCGCACCGTCGGCAGCGCCTACGACGAACCCGCCTACGACGGCCCCGAGTACGGCGAACCGGCCTACGGCGACGAGCGGTTCGACTTCGACGACCCCGAACCGGCCGACGCCGAACGGCGTTCCGGACGGCACGCCGACGAGGCCGCGCGGCACGCCTACTACCCCGGCCGCCGGATGAACCTCGGCGTCGTCCTGCTCCCGCTGCGCGTCTTCCTCGGCTTCATCTCCATCTACGCCGGCATGGGCAAGCTGTGCGACCCCGTCTACTTCGACGGCGGCACCCGCGGCTCGATGGTGAAGTGGCTCAACACCCTGCACCCGTGGGAAGTCGCCGAGCCGCTGCGCCAGTTCGCCCTGGCCCACCCGGTCGGCTCGGGCCTCGTGATCGCCTTCCTCCAGGTGGTCGTCGGCGTCCTCACGGTGCTGGGCTGCTGGCAGCGGGTCGCCGCGGTGGGCGGCGCGCTGCTGTCGGCCGCGCTGCTGGTCACCGTCAGCTGGAAGAGCGTCCCCGTCTACGACGCCCCCGACATCATCTACCTCGCCGCCTGGTCGCCCCTGATCATCGCGGGCGCCCCCGTCTACTCCATCGACGGCCGGCTGGCGGGCATGGCCTGGCGCAGGCTCGGCCCCCGCTCCGACATCTGGGAGCTGCGCCGCTACGTGCTGCGCCGCGGCGCCCTGGTCAGCGCCGTCGTCATCGGGCTCACCCTGCTCCTCGGCTCCCTGCTCGGCGGCGCGGTCCGTGACGCCGACCGGATCGTGGTGCCCGGCCCCGGTGACGCCCCGCGCAACGAGCTGCCCGGTTCGCCGCTGCCCCAGAAGCCGGGCGAGCGCGAGAAGAAGAGCAGCAGCCCCTCGGCGGCCGCCACGCCGGCCGAGGACGCGCCGTCGGCCGCGCCGACCGAAGGCGCCGCGACCACGCCCGACGCGACCCAGGACACCCCCACGGGCAGCGCGCCCAGCCAGACCCAGGGCACCGTCGGCGAGGCCCCGCCGCAGCAGTCCTCCCCGGTGGAGCAGCCCCCGAGCACCGGCTCCGGACCCAGCTCCGGCGGCGCCACATCCTCCGGCGGCACGGGCACCGGCGGCGGCGAGCCCACCGAGGAGCAGCAGCCCGGACTGGTGGGCGGCCTCCTGGGCTGACGGCCCCGCCCCGGCACACAGGACGACGGGGTCCCGCACGGTGCGACCGTGCGGGACCCCGTCGTCGTACGCCGCGCGGCGGCTTTAAGCGGCTTTAAGCGGCTTTAAGCGGCTGTACGCGGCTGTCAGCGGCCCGGGCCGGCCAGTTCCTTCGCCGCCTCCGTGAGGTCCTTGGCGGTGTCGATGGCGCGCCAGTAGGAGCCCTGGGGGAGCGGGAAGCCGGCCAGGCGGCGTTCCCGGGCCAGGTGCGGGAACGTGGTGCGCTCGTGGTCGCCGCGCTCGGGGAGCAGACCGGCGAACGCGGGGGAGAAGACGTAGACGCCCGCGTTGATCTCGAAGGTCGACGGCGGGGCCTCGATGAAGTCCGTGATGTGGCCGAAGCCGTCGGTCTTGACGGCGCCCCACGGGATGCGGGGGCGGGCCAGCGCGAGGGTCGCTATCGCGTCGCGCTCGGCGTGGAAGTCGGCCATGTCCCGCAGGGAGAAGCGGGTCCAGATGTCGCCGTTGGTGGCGTACCAGGCGCGGTCCGGGTGCGGCAGGTGCGCCGCGGCGAACTTCAGGCCGCCGCCGCGGCCGAGCGGCTCCGTCTCGACGACCGTGGTGACCGTCAGCGGGAGGTTCGCGGTTCCCAGCCACTGCTGGAGCACCTCGGCGAGGTGGCCGCAGCTGACGACCACGTCGGTGACGCCCTCCTCGGCGAGCCAGTTCAGCTGGTGGCCGATGATCGGCGTGCCCGTGCCGGGGATCTCGACCATCGGCTTCGGGCGGTCGTCGGTGTACGGGCGCAGGCGTGAGCCCTGGCCTCCGGCGAGGATGACGGCCTGGGTGGGGCGTACGGCGGCGTGCGGGTCGGTCATGCCCGCACTGTACGCGGTGCGTGTTGCGGGGTTACCGGGCGGTTGGCGGGACGGGTCCCGGTGTGTCGGCCCATGGCGGGCGGTGCGCCCGCCGGGGCGCGGGGCTGTGCTCCGACGGCCGCGGACCGTCCGTGCGGCTCGCGCCCGTGCGGCGGAGCCGTACAGCGACACAGCCCCGCGCCCCTGCGGGCGCCGCCCGGCCGTGGGGTGGTACGGCCTCGCGCCCTTCTCGGGACGCCGCTCAGCCGGTCGCCGCGAGGACGCCCGAGGCGAAGGCCGTGTCGCAGACCGGGCGGGAGAACGACTGGGCCCGCTTGGGGCCGTAGACACGGACCGCCGCCCGGCCCAGGGAGCGGGCGATCGAGACGCAGTGGGAGGCGAGGGACGGGCGCTCGTCGACGGCCTGCTGGAGGTGGGTCAGGGCGATGCCCGGGTCCTTCTCCTGGAGCTCGGTCAGGAGCTGGTCGCGCAGCACCTCGTGCGGGGCGCGCGGGGCGGCCGGCTTGGCGTCGTCGGACAGGGCGGTGTCCGAGGCGGTGAGCACCGGGGCCGACGGGTCGCCCGACCAGCTGACCCGGGTGACCGCGAGGGTCCCGGAGAGCACCAGGACGACGGGCAGGACGAGGGCGAGGCTGCGGCCGACCCGGCGGGCGGGGCCCTGGCCGCGTCGCGTCTGTTGGATGGTGGAGTGCTTCACGCGAGTGAGGGTAGCGCCTGGTGATGATTTGGCGACATTTAGTCACCGGTTCGGGGGATGAGAAGGTGGCGAATTCGGGGTAGGGGGTTGACGCTCACTGCTCGAAATGGATTGTTCTGGCGGGGTATCCCGCGACAGCGAAGAGGGCCCCGCAGTGATCTGCGGGGCCCTCTTCGTCAACCCGTGGAGAACGTCCGGGTTTCTCCGTACCGCGTCAGTCGGACAGACGCGCGCCGGAGGAGGTGGAGAACACGTGGGTCTCGCCGGAGCGCGGGACGACGTGCAGCACGCTGCCCTTCTCCGGGACGTCACGGCCGTTCACCCGGACCACCAGGTCCTTGGAGGTGTCGCCGACGGTGGCGGTGCCGTAGACGTAGGCGTCGGCGCCCAGCTCCTCGACGACGTTCACGGTGACCGCGAGGCCCTGGTCGGAGTCCGCGCCCGCCACGTCGAAGTGCTCGGGGCGGACACCGACGGTGACCGTCTTGTCGGTGGTGGCGGACAGCGCGTCGCGCTCGACCGGGACGACGGAGTTGCCGAACTTCACGCCGCCGTCGGTGATCGGGACCTCGACCAGGTTCATGGCCGGGGAGCCGATGAAGCCGGCGACGAAGAGGTTCGCGGGCCTGTCGTACATGTTGCGCGGGGTGTCGACCTGCTGGAGCAGACCGTCCTTGAGGACCGCGACACGGTCGCCCATCGTCATGGCCTCGACCTGGTCGTGGGTGACGTAGACGGTGGTGATGCCCAGACGGCGCTGGAGCGACGCGATCTGCGTACGGGTCGACACACGGAGCTTGGCGTCCAGGTTGGACAGCGGCTCGTCCATGAGGAAGACCTGGGGCTCACGCACGATGGCGCGGCCCATCGCGACACGCTGGCGCTGACCGCCGGAGAGGGCCTTCGGCTTGCGGTCCAGGTACTCGGTGAGGTCGAGGATCTTCGCGGCCTCCTCGACCTTCTGCCGGATCTCCGCCTTGTTGACACCGGCGATCTTGAGCGCGAAGCCCATGTTGTCGGCGACGCTCATGTGCGGGTACAGCGCGTAGTTCTGGAACACCATGGCGATGTCCCGGTCCTTCGGCGGCAGGTGGGTCACGTCGCGGTCGCCGATGCGGATCGCGCCGCCGTTGACGTCCTCCAGACCGGCCAGCATGCGCAGGGAGGTGGACTTGCCGCAGCCGGACGGACCGACCAGGACGAGGAACTCGCCGTCCGCGATCTCGATGTCCAGGGCGTCGACGGCGGGCTTGGTGCCACCCGGGTAGATGCGGGTCGCCTTGTCGAACGTAACAGTGGCCATGGTGATGGGCCCCCTTCTACCGGCAGGAACGTGCCGGACGATCCGTTGTAGGAAGGTGGTTGGTGTAGTCCACGCGAGTGAACCGACTCAGGACGGTACCTGCCGTTCACCCCGCCTGTCAGTACCTGGACCTCTGTGAACTTCGCGGAAATTCTCGACGGGCCGCCCCCGGAGCCTGGGTACACTGCACGGGCGCACGCGTGCCGTGCGCAGGCCTCCTTAGCTCAGTGGTAGAGCACCGCTCTTGTAAAGCGAAGGTCGTCGGTTCGAATCCGACAGGGGGCTCTTCGGCCGGCCTGCGCCTCTACGCCCCCGTGATCCTGGATCGCGGGGGCGTCGGTGTGTCGGGGGTCAGGGCGTGCCGGGCTTCCTCAGGGCCTCGTCGGTCAGGCGGTTACACGGTCCACTCGTCCTGGGGCAGGGCGCCGAGGGAGCGGTAGAAGCCGATCGCGGGCTCGTTCCGGTTCAGGACGGAAGCGGCCGGGGTGCCGTCCCGGCGCAGTACGGGCACGACAGCGCGCACACCCCGTGCCCGGGGCGCAGGGACCAGCGGTCCAGGGACCGTGTGACCAGGCCGGGGAGCGCGGCGACGAAGGTGCTGCCCGCCGCCCCGTTGTGTCTCGCCTGGGTCGCGGCCAGTTCCCAGGGACGTCGGTCACTTGGGGGAGGCTACCGGCGGGTGCGCGCGCTTGGTTCGGCGTACGCCGACGGGCGGTCCCCGATCTGGGGCAGTTCGTCGTGCCGGCGCCCCGGGGCGGCGGGCTATCCGCTGGTCAGGGGCGTGCGAAAGTACGGAATCCGAAGGAGACAGGGGCCGCGGGAAGGGGTTAGCGTCCCCGGCATGAGCAGCGGTGCGGTCAGCGGTGTAGTCAACGGCGGCGTCTCCTTCTGGTTCGCGGACGACGGGCTTCCGGCGGTGCGGGAGCCGCTCGCGGGTGACGCGACGGCCGACGTGGTGATCGTGGGCGGCGGATACACAGGCCTGTGGACGGCGTACTACCTGAAGAAGGCCGCGCCCTTCCTGCGGGTCACCGTGCTGGAGCAGAGGTTCTGCGGCTACGGCGCCTCCGGGCGCAACGGCGGCTGGCTCTACAACGGCGTCGCCGGACGCGACCGCTACGCGAAGCTGCGCGGCCGGGAGGCCGCCGTCCGGTTGCAGCGGGCCATGAACGACACCGTCGACGAGGTGGTGTCCGTACTGGCCGCCGAGGGCGTGGACGCCGACGTCCACCGCGGTGGCGTGCTGGAGGTGGCCACCACCCCCGCGCAACTGGCCCGGCTCAAGGCGTTCCACGAGCACGAACTGTCGTACGGCGAGAAGGGCCGCGAGCTGTACGGCGCGCGGGAGACGGCCCGGCGCGTGAGGGTCGCGGGCGCGGTCGGCTCGTCCTGGACGCCGCACGGGGCGCGGGTGCACCCGGTGAAGCTGGTCAAGGGGCTGGCCGAGGCCGTCGAGGCGCTCGGCGTGACGATCCACGAGGCGACCCCCGTGACGGAGATCCGCCCGAAGCACGCGGTGACGCCGTACGGCACGGTCCGGGCGCCCTACGTGCTGCGCTGCACCGAGGGGTTCACCGCCTCGCTGAAGGGCCAGCGGCGCACCTGGCTGCCGATGAACTCCTCGATGGTGGTGACCGAGCCGCTGACCGACGGGCAGTGGGCGTCGGTGGGGTGGGAGGGCCGCGAGACCCTCGGCGACATGGCGCACGCCTACATGTACGCGCAGCGCACCGCCGACGGGCGGATCGCGCTGGGCGGGCGCGGGGTGCCGTACCGCTTCGGATCGAGGACCGACAACGACGGGCGCACGCGCGCGGAGACCGTCGGGGCGCTGCGGGAGATCCTGGTGCGCTTCTTCCCGTCGCTGGCCGGGGTGGGCGTCGAGCACGCCTGGTCGGGCGTGCTGGGCGTGCCGCGCGACTGGTGCGCGACGGTGACCCTGGACCGGGCGACGGGGCTGGGCTGGGCGGGCGGGTACGTCGGCTCGGGCGTGGCCACCGCGAACCTCGCCGCCCGCACCCTGCGGGACCTGGTCCGGCAGGACTCCGGGCAGGGCGGGCCGACGGAGCTGACCGAACTGCCGTGGGTCGGGCACAAGGTGCGCAAGTGGGAGCCGGAGCCGCTGCGCTGGCTCGGCGTGCACGGCATGTACGCGACCTATCGCGCGGCGGACCGCCGTGAACTGCGCACCCACAGCACGGGATCGTCCCGGCTGGCCCGAGTGGCGGACCGGGTGGCGGGGCGGGGCTGAGGCTGTCGGCCCGCCGGAGGTCCCCCGGAGGTCTCCCGGAGGGACACGGACCGTCAGGTCACCGATCCCTGCTGTTCGGCGCACGCGCGCTCCAGGGCGCGTTCGCCGCCGCCCTGGCGCCCCGGAGAGCGCGGGCGCCGGATGGTCGCGTCCAGGACGACCATCAGCTGCGCGAGGGTGATGATCACTAGGCCCGACCGGCGGCGCGGGTCGGCGTGCGCGGTGTGCATCCGGGTGACGCTCACCCGGCCGGAAGACCACGGACGGCGGTGGGCCGCATCTGGGGCGTGCTTCCTGCCGGTCAGGGTTCCAGGACCACCTTTCCGGTCGTGCCGCGGGTCTCCAGGGCCCGGTGGGCGTCCGCCGCGGCGGCGAGCGGGAAGCGGTGGACGGCGGGGGTGAGGCGGCCGGCCGCGGCCTCGGCGAGCGCGCGCAGTTCGAGGGTGCGCAGGGGTTCGGGGCCGCCGGCCCTGGCGAGCATCACCGGGCCGAGCACCTCCTCGGAGACGCCGTCGACGAGGTACGGCCCGCCGTCCTTGACGCCCTCGGAGGACCAGCCGAAGACGATGTGGCGGCCGCCGGGCCCGAGGAGGGCGACGGCCTCGCGGGCCACGTCGCCGCCGACACCGTCGAAGACGACCGTGGCGGTGCGGTCGCCCAGCCAGGCGCGGACCTCGGCCGGCCACTGCGGGTCGCGGTAGTCGACGGCGAGGTCGGCGCCGTTCGCGGCGACCCGGGCCGTCTTCCCGGGCCCGCCCGCGAGGCCGACGACCGTGGCGCCGGCGTGCCGGGCGTACTGCACGAGGAGGGTGCCGATGCCGCCGGCCGCGGCCGGGACGACGGCCACCGAGTGGGGGCCGAGCTCGGCGAACTGGAGGATGCCCATCGTGGTGCGGCCCGTGCCGATCATCGCGACGGCCCCGGCGAAGTCGAGGCCCGCCGGGATCTCGTGCAGCCGCTCCACCTCGGTGACGGCCAGCTCGGCATAGCCTCCCGGCACGAAGCCCAGGTGGGCGACCACCCGCCTGCCGAGCCACAGCCCGGCGACGCCCTCGCCGAGCGACTCCACGACGCCCGCGACCTCACGGCCCGGGACCGTGGGCAGCTCGGGGGCGGGAGCCGGGCCCGCCTTGCCCTCGCGCAGGGCGGTGTCCAGCAGATGGACACCCGCGGCCCGTACGGCGACACGGACCTGGCCGGGGCCGGGGCGCGGGGCCTCGGTCTCCTCGTAGACCAGGTTCTCGGCGGGGCCGAAGGCGTGCAGGCGGACGGCGTGCATGGGATCCCCCAGGGTGTGGTCCGTTCGACACGGTTCACTGTTCTTCCTCAAGCGCGCTTGAGGTCAAGCCGCCCCGGAGCCCTGTCAGGCACGCTTGAGGTCAAGCCGCCCCGGAGCCCCCTCAGGCGTGCTTGCGGTCGGCGGCGTCGCGGCCCAGCACGAGCGAGACCGCGGTCAGGGCGCTGTTGAAGGACACCTCGGACAGCACCCCGGGCGCGGCGACCTGGTCGCCGGCGAGGTAGACGCCGTCGCCCCGGTCCACGGCCGGCCGGTCGCGCCAGCTGGTGCCGGGCAGGTCGACCGCGCCGGTCCGGCCCTGCGCGAGGGCCTCGCGGCGCCAGGTCACGCGCTCGCGCCAGCCCGGGAAACCGAGGTCGAGCAGCTCCTCGGCACGGGCCACGCCCTGGGCGCGCGGGACACCCGGGGCGATGGGGATCTGCCCCTGGATCAGCTGCTCACCCGCCGGGGCGAGGGTGCGGTCCTGCGCGGTGAACCGCTCCAGCCAGCCCGGCGCGTCCAGGTCGGACACGGCGAACGCGTCGCCGCGCCGGGTCCGTACGGCGAGGTCCACCAGTGCGGTACGGCCGCTCGGCCAGGTCAGCGAGTCGTCGCCGAGCAGCCGCCGCGCGGAGTCGAGGGAGGTGGCGACGACGACGGGCGTGTCGGTGGGCAGGGTGTCGACGCGCGAGAGGGTCTCCATCCGGACGCCGAGGTTCCAGGCCCGCCCGGCCATCCGGTCGATGACGCTGGCCCAGCCGCCGCGCGGGTAGTGCGCCTCCGGGGGCAGCTTGGTGGCCCGGCGCAGCCGCTCCTGCACGAACGCGGCGGACAGCGAGCCGGGGTCGTGGTGGAACAGGGCGACGGCGGAGTAGTGGGCGGCGGCCCGTGCGCCCTCCTCGCCCGCCTCCCGGGTGGCCCAGGTGAGGAAGTCCTCGTCCACGGGTGCCTGGCGGGCGCTGCGGCGCAGCAGCTTGAGCATGGCGAAGGGCGGGGTGCGGCGCAGGACGCCGTGGTGGCGCAGCCGCAGCCGGGCGGCTTCCAGCGGCGGCAGCGGCGCTAGCGGCCCGATCAGGTCGCGGCTGCGCAGCCAGGCCCAGTGCGGGCCGCCGTTGTACAGGGCGTGCGGGCCCTCGTTGGTCCGGTACGGGCCCTCGGCGGTGCGGGCCCGCCCGCCGGGGGTGTGGTGCGCCTCGTACACGGTGACCCGGGCGCCCGCCTCGGCGGCGGTGATGGCCGCGGTGAGTCCGGCGAAGCCGCCGCCGACGACGGTGATGCGGTGCATGGTGAGGTCTCCCTCTCTTCGGGTTCGCCTGTCACCGGATATGACTGTCCGGCCCGCCGAAATGTGACAACGAACCAGGGCGGCCCACGTCTGCGCAGGCCAGGGCGATTGTCAGTGGCTGCGTGCAGGATGGGGGCATGGCGAGCGGACGGCCCGGGGTGACGGGTGTGAAGGCGGCGCGGCGGCCGGAGGTGCGGCTGCCCGCGCTGGAGCGGTGGGACGGCGGTTCCCTGGAGCCGGACGGCGACTACGACGGGCTGGAGCTGAGAGAGGCCGACCTGAGCGGCCAGGACGGGGCGGGCGCGCGCTTCCTGGACTGCGCGCTGACGGGCTGCTCGCTGGACGAGACGGGTCTGCACCACGCCCGTTTCCTCGACTCGGTCCTGAGAGAGGTCCGCGGCGTCGGCACCGACCTGGCGGGGGCCACGCTGAGGGACAGCGAGGTGCTGGACGCCCGGCTCGGCGGGGTGCAGCTGCACGGGGCGGTGCTGGAGCGGGTGGTCGTCCGCGGCGGCAAGCTGGACTTCCTCAACTTCCGTACGGCACGGCTCAGAGACGTCGTCTTCGAGGGCTGCGTCCTGGTCGAGCCGGACTTCGGCGGGGCCCGTCTGGAGCGGGTGGAGTTCGTCGACTGTGCCGTGAAGTCGGCCGACCTCACCTCGGCCACGCTGAAGGACGTGGACCTGCGCGGGGCGGCTCCGCTGGAGATCGCGCGGGGGGTGGACCGGCTCGCGGGGGCGGTGATCAGCACGGCCCAGCTGCTGGACCTGGCGCCGGTGCTGGCGGCGGAGCTGGGGGTGCGGGTGGAGGGCTGAGGGGGCGCGCGACGCCCGCTTCCCGATGGACGCGGGCTGAGGGCGCGCGACGCCCGCTTCCCGATGGACGCGGGCTGAGGGCGCGCGACGCCCGCTTCCCGACGGACGGTTTCCGGCGGTGGGCGGGCCCGGGCCGGGGCCGGGGGGCGAACCCAGGGCAGGGCGCGAGAGGCCCACACCTTGCTTCCTGACGTTCCGTGTCGGGCGGTGGTCGACCCGGGCCGGGGGTCTGGGGGCGGGCCCCGGAGGCAGGGCGGGGTGCCAGGCCGGGCGGGTGCCCGGCGGTGGTCACGTCACACGGGGGAAGCGTGCCTGGAGCGTCCAGATCGCCGGGTTCTCGGCGAGGTCCTCGTGCAGATCGCACAGGTCGGCGACCAGGTCGTGCAGAAAGTCCCGGGCCTCACGCCGCAGCGCGGAGTGGGAGAAGGTCAGGGGCTCCTCGTCGCCCGGCATCCAGTCCGCCTCGATGTCCACCCAGCCGAACCGCCGCTCGAACATCATGCGGTCCGTGGACTCGGTGAAGTCCAGCTCGGCGTACTGCGGCCGGGACGCGCGCGAGCCCGCCGGGTCCTGGTCGATCCGCTCGACGATGTCGCACAGCGCCCACGCGAAGTCGAGCACCGGAACCCATCCCCAGGCTGTGGACAGCTCCCGGTCGGCCTTGGTGTCGGCGAGGTAGACGTCCCCGCAGAACAGGTCGTGCCGCAGGGCGCGGACGTCCGCGCGCCGGTAGTCCGTCTGCGGCGGGTCGGGGAAGCGGTTGGAGAGGGCGTAGCCGATGTCGAGCACGTAGCCGATGGTGTCACGGCCCGCGCCACGGACGGGCCCCGCGGGGGGTCCGGCGACGGCGCCCGCGATCTTCCCCCGAGGCCGCCATAGGATCGACGGCGTGCCCCGGTTCGTGCCTGTTGTCCCCGCCGCCCTCGCCGTATGTCTCGCGCTCACGCTCGGCGCGTGCGAGGACCGCGGAGGGGTGAGCGGCACCCCGGGCGCGGCGGGCCTGCGCGACCCGTACTTCCCCAAGGCGGGCAACGGCGGCTACGACGTCACGCACTACGGCCTCGACCTCGCCTACGACCCCGGCGACGGCGTCCTGGCCGGCACGGCGGTGATCACGGCCCGTGCCACCCAGGACCTGTCCTCGTTCAACCTGGACCTCAAGGGGCTGGACGTCGAGAGGATCACCGTCGACGGCGAGGAGGCCCGCTGGAACAGGGCCGGGCAGGAGCTCACGGTCCGCCCGGACGAGGAGCCGGCCGAGGGCGGCACCTTCGAGGTCACCGTCCGCTACGAGGGCCGGCCCGAGACGATCACCGACCCCGACGGCACCGAGGAGGGCTGGCTGCTCACCGCCGACGGCGCGCTCGGCCTCGGCGAACCCGTCGGCTCGGCCGCCTGGTTCCCCGGCAACCACCACCCCTCCGACAAGGCCTCGTACGACATCCGGGTCACCGTGCCGCGCGGTCTGACGGCCGTCTCCAACGGCGAGCTGGTCCGGCAGCGCCCCGCCCGGGGCGGCGGGACGGCCTTCGAGTGGCGGGCCACCGAGCCCGTGCCCAGCCATGCCGCCACGGTCGCGATCGGCCGCTACGACATCAGCCGGACGCGGACGCGGGAGGGGCTGCCGGTGTACACGGCGGTGGACCCGGTCGAGGCGGAGGCGAGCCGGGCGGTGCTGGCACGGCTGCCGGAGGTGATGACCTGGGCGCAGGACACCTTCGGCCCGTACCCGTTCTCCTCCACGGGCGCGATCGTCGAACGCGGCGTGGACGTGGGCTACGCCCTGGAGACCCAGAACCGTCCGGTCTTCCCCGGCGCCCCGGACGTGGTGCTGCTCGTGCACGAGCTGGCCCACCAGTGGTACGGCGACTCGGTCACCCCGAGGACCTGGCAGGACCTGTGGCTGAGCGAGGGCTTCGCGACGTACGCGGAGTGGCTGTGGGAGGAGCAGCACGGCGGCGACAGCGCGCAGGAGTCCTTCGACTGGCTGTACGAGGAGGGCGAGGAGACCTACACGGACCTGTGGGCGTTCCCGCCCGCGCGCCAGGACGGCGCCGCCCGGCTGACCGGCGACCCGGTCTACCAGCGCGGCGCGATGGTGCTGCACAAGATCCGGCAGCGGATCGGTGACGAACGGTTCGCCGCCCTGCTGCACGGCTGGGCCGCGGCCCACCGCCACGGCACGGCCGACACCGGGGACTTCACGGCGTACGTGGAGAGGCAGGCCCCGGACGAGGACTTCTCCGGGATCTGGCGGGACTGGCTGTACGGGGACGGGAAACCGGACCGTCCGTGAGCCGGGCGGCCCGGCCGGCGTGCCGTGGGCGCGGGGGCAGTTGACGTCGACGGCCTCCCAGGCGTCCGCCACCGCGGTGTACTCGGCGCCGCCCGTGGCCGGGGCTCCGCCGTCCGGACGGACGCGGAGCGTCAGACGCGCTGGTGTCAGGCTCGGTCGGGCCCGTGGTCCGGGTCGGTCCGGTCCAAGTCGTCCAGCAGCTTGGCCAGTTCCGGCGGCCACACCGGTTCCGTCTCCTCGGCCAGTTCCTCGCGGGTCCACCAGCGCCAGGTGAGGATCCTGTCCTCGGCGTGGGCCGCGGCGACCTGCGCACCGGCGGCCGGCTCCCGGCGGGGCCCGCGGGTGACGTAGACGTGCTCGTGCTGCCGTACGGGGCCCACGGCATGGGTGAAGTCGTGCTCCCAGGTGGTCAGCAGCGGCCCCGGCTCCAGGTCGGTCCAGCCGGTCTCCTCGCGCAGTTCGCGCAGGGCGCCCTCGCGGGGCGACTCGCCGGGTTCGAGACCGCCGCCGGGCAGCGCCCAGTGGACGCCGACCTCGACGTTGTCGTACCGGAACAGGAACACCGCGCCCTCCGGGTCCACCACCGCGACCCGGGCCGCGCTGCGGGGTGTGCGCAGCGGCTTGCGCAGGACCGTGCAGGGGCGGCCGCGCTCACGGTCGGGCCGGTGGGCGAGGACCTCGTAGCCGAGCGCGGTCCAGAAGGCCAGGCCGGCCGGGTTGGCGTCGAGCACGGCGAGCCGTACGCCCGTCCGTCCCGCCGCGCGGAACCGGGCCTCCACCTCCTCCGCGAGCCGTCTGCCGTGCCCCTGGCCGCCGACGCTCGCGTCGACCATCAGCAGTCCGATCCACGGGTCCGGGTCGGCCGGGTCGGGGTGGTGCGCCAGCGTGATCGCGATCCCCACGAGCAGCCCCTCGCTGCGGGCGAGCAGCACTTCCGCGTCCGGGTGGGCCAGTTCGCCGGCCAGCGCGGCGGCCACCTGCTCGGGGCGGATGTCCCGTGGGTCCGGGAAGTCGCCGCTCAGGGCGTGGAACTTGTGCCGCGAGGCGTAGAGCGCGGTGAGTTCCGTCAGGAGCGGGGCCGGGATGTCGTGGTCGGGGGTGAGGGGGAGCGGGCTGAGGATCATCCGGGCAAGGTATCGCGGCGGCGGTGCCGCCTCGCGGGGGTTCACGGCGGGTCGTTCCCCGCCGCTGAACGACGGGAGCCCCGGCCGCGCGTGGGCGCGGGCCGGGGCTGCCGTACGGGGCGGGGACCGTCAGACGTTGACGCCGAAGTCCTGCGCGATGCCCGAGAGGCCGGAGGCGTAGCCCTGGCCGACGGCGCGGAACTTCCACTCGGCGCCGTTGCGGTACAGCTCGCCGAAGACCATGGCCGTCTCGGTGGCCGCGTCCTCGGAGAGGTCGTAGCGGGCGATCTCGGTGCCGCCGGCCTGGTTGATGATGCGGATGTAGGCGTTGCGCACCTGGCCGAAGTTCTGCGAGCGGGACTCCGCGTCGTAGATCGAGACCGGGAAGACGATCTTGTCGACGTCGGCCGGGAGACCGGCCAGGTTGACGTTGATCGCCTCGTCGTCGCCCGCGCCCTCGCCGGTGAGGTTGTCACCGGTGTGGACGATGGTGTTGTCCGGGGTCTGCTTGTTGTTGAAGAAGACGAAGTGGGCGTCCGAGTAGACCTTGCCCTGAGGGTTGACCGCGATCGCCGAGGCGTCGAGGTCGAAGTCCGTGCCGGTGGTGGTGCGGACGTCCCAGCCGAGGCCCACGGTGACGGCGGTCAGGCCCGGAGCTTCCTTGGTGAGCGAGACGTTGCCGCCCTTGGACAGGCTTACAGCCATTGTTGGGAGTCCCTTCCCTCGTTGCGTACGACGAACCTACAGCTACCCCAATGAACGCCCGGAGACATGCCATAGGTTCCAGGTGTCTTTACTTTCTTTACCGGGAACCGCCCGTCCGGGATATTCGCGTGACGTGAACAGGCCGGAAACGGGAACATGGTGGGCATGTCCGGTCCCTATGTCATCCGCGGTTCCGTCTCGCTGCCCGAGGGCGAGCTGATGTGGCGTTTCTCGCGGTCCTCCGGGCCGGGCGGACAGCACGTCAACACCACTGATTCGCAGGTCGAGTTGCGCTTCGATCTCGCGGGGACCTCGGCGCTGCCCGAGGTGTGGAGGGCGAGGGCGCTGGAGCGGCTGGCCGGGCGGCTGGTCGACGGGGTCGTAGCCGTGCGGGCGTCCGAGCACCGGTCGCAGTGGCGGAACCGGGAGGCCGCCGCGGTGCGGCTGGCGGCGTTGCTGGCGGAGGCGGTGGCTCCGCCGCCCCGGGCGCGGCGGGCCACGCGGATTCCCCGGGGGATCAACGAGCGGCGGCTGCGGGAGAAGAAGCAGCGGGCCGAGACCAAGCGGGGGCGGTCGGGGCGGGACTGGTCCTGACGGGGTCCTCGTCAGCGGCTTTCTTGCCGCTTCGCGGCTTTTTCTGCCCGCCCACGCACCGCCCGTAACCGTTGCTCGGAGCCGCTGAGCCCTCCTTCTGTGGCTGATCGCCGCCGGCGGCCTGCCGGTGGGTGGGCCGGCCGGCGAGTACGTCGGTGCGCGGCCTGCCGGTCGGCGGGGCGTCAGTGGTCCAGTTGGCGGTATCTGCCGCGGAAGTACGTCAGGGGGCCGCCGTCCGCGCTCGGGACGCGGGCCGTGAGCACCCGTCCCACCACCAGCGTGTGGTCGCCGGCCGGCACCCGCTGCTCGGTGCGGCACTCCAGCGTGGCCAGCGCGCCGCCGACCAGGAGCGCGCCGGACGCCTCGCCGCGGGCGTAGGCGATGTCCTCGAACAGCAGCCGGTCGCTGATGCGGCCCTTCATGGAGAAGCGGCCTGCGATGTGCCGCTGGCTCTCGGAGAGCACGGAGACGGCCCACAGGGGCTGCTCGGCGAGCAGATCGTCCATCCGGGAGCCCTCGCGCAGGCTGACCAGCACCAGCGGCGGGTCCAGGGACACCGACACGAAGGCGGTGGCCGTCATGCCGACGTCCTCGCCGCGCGGCGCCGTCGGGTCGTCCGGATCGAGCGGCGGCTCCTGGGCGGTCACCAGGACCACACCCGCGGCCAGCCGCGACATCGCGGCCCGGAACTCGTCGTTGCTCACCCCCACAGCATGCCCGCCCGCGAGGGCCGCGGCGGGCGTGGGCTGGGCGGGGAGCGTGACGGGAGGATGGTTCAGCACGGAAGAGACGCTAGTCTGCGCGGCACGGGCACGGCATCGGACCTCCGCCCGAGCCCGGACCTAGGACTCCCGGCGGAGCCGGGGGCCACGCCGGGGCTTCCGCCGTCCCGTGGGACGCCCGGGCGAGTTGTGGCGGAGTTGTGGCGTTTCTCGCCTGTCTCTGACAGGTTTGCGCTCGGTGAACACGCAGGGAAAAAGCAGAAACGCCACGCAATTGTTCACCTTCGCCTGTGACTTGAGTCACAAGCAGCACTAATTGTTGACCCTGTGTACCGAGTGGGCAGCGCGCTGTGATTCAGTGGCGTGGAAGAGGCAAAGGGCACCACCCAGAAATGGCGCCGAAGACAACCCTTGATTCACTGCGAGGTCGTCGGGGGGAGGGCGAGCATGGAGACCGAGTCGGAGCCCTACGTCCGTCTGGCGTCCCTGCGACAGCTGCATCAGGTCATGGCCGACATGAACACCGCGCGCAGCCTCGCCGACACCCTTCAGACCGTGGCCGACGGTGTCGTCGGCGCCCTCGGCTACGAACTCGCCTGTGTGAACCTCGTCCGTTCCGACGGTGACCTGGTCGTCGCCGCCTTCTCCGGGAACCCCGCCGCCGAGGCGCTGATCACCGGCCGGGTCGGCTCCCGCACCTCCTGGGAGCGGCGGCTGAACATGGGCGAGGCCTGGGGCGACCTGATCTTCATACCCCACACCGAGGGCTGGGTCCTCGACGACGACGACGTCCCGCAGTGGTTCACCGAGGGCCCCGCCCCCCGCTTCGAGGACGAGTGGCACCCCGCCGACCGTCTCTTCGCCCCGATGTACGCGCCCGGCTCCCAGGGCGGCCCGCACGGCGAGCTGCTGGGGGTGCTGTCCGTGGACCGCCCGCGCAACGGCCGCCGCCCCGGCGCCTGGGGCCGCGAGGCCCTCCAGATGTACGCGTTCCAGGCCGCGATCGCCATCAGCAACGCGCGTCTACGTTCGAATATGCAGCGCGCCCTGGTCCGTCTGGAGCGCGAGCAGCAGGCCCTGCGCGCCAGTGAGGAATCCTTCCGTCAGGCGTTCGAGTACGCCCCCTCCGGCATGGCCATCGCCGAGATGGGCGGCGACCAGCACGGCCGGATCCTGCGCACCAACGACGCCCTGTGCCGGCTGCTGGGCCGCCCGGCCGCCGCGATGCGCCGCTACTCCTTCTCCGACCTGGTCCACCCCGAGGACATCGGCACCCTGCTGCGGACCTCGGCCGAGGGCGGCCGGGCCGAGCTGCGGCTGGGCCGCCGCGACGGGACGTACGTCTGGGTCAGCCTGCGCAACTCCGTCGTCGCCGACGCCGCCGACGGGCCGCGGTTCCTGCTGACCCACGTCGAGGACATAGAGGAACGCAAGCGCCGCGAGCTCCAGCTCGCCCACCGCGCCTCCCACGACTCGCTCACCGGCCTGCCGAACTCCGCCGAGCTGCGCTCGCGCCTGTCCTCGCGGCTGTGCCGGCGTCCGCAGTCCGCCCACGAGGGTGAGCTGGAGTCGGTCGACGCGGCCTACGGCCACCCGGCGTACGACACCCACGGCCACGGCTTCGACTTCCGGCCGGGCGCGGAGTCCCTCGAGGGCTACGACCACCATGTGCACACGGTCGCCCCGCAGAACGAGCACGACGACGGCACCAAGGGTCTCGCGGTGCTCTTCTGCGACCTGGACGGCTTCAAGTCGATCAACGACCGGTTCGGGCACAACGCGGGTGACGCGGTCCTGATAGAGGTCGCGCGGCGGCTGTCGCGCGGGGTGCGCGACGGGGACACGGTCGCTCGGCTCGGCGGCGACGAGTTCGTGATACTCGCCGACGGGCTCGGCCGGGCCGACGCGCAGGACCTCGCGGTCCGTCTGCGCAACGAGATCATCCAGCCGATCAGGGCCGAGGGACGGGCCGTGCGGGTGGGCGCCAGCTTCGGCATCGGATGGGCGCACTGCGGCATGACGGCCGACGAAGTGCTGAAGTCCGCCGACGAGCGTATGTACGTCGAGAAACGATCTCGTCCCAAACAGCACAGACGTGCGGGCTGATCCGCAGGTCAGGGGTTCGATGCGGCCGGAGTCACCCGTTTGGGGCAGCCGGACCGGGTAGGCTCGCCATGCTGACCCCTGTATCGCATCTGTACCGCACCTGTTGAGGAGTACCTAGGGATGACGCCCGGCGACAACGGCGCGAGCACGCCCGAGGACGACGACCCGTTCGGCTATCTGTACGCCGACGGGCAGGCCAACGGCGCCCAGCCGCCCTCCGGCGGCTATGGCTACCCGAACTCCGTGAGCAGGGTGCGGACGGTCGGCGAACGCCAGTACGGGCAGCAGCAGGGCGCCACGTACGGCCAGCAGGTCCCGCAGCAGGGCACCTACGGCCGTCCCAGCGCCCACTACGCGGCACCCGAGACGCTGCCCGGCGGCGCGGCGACGGCCCCGCAGCAGTCGTACGGCGGCTCGGGCGGCGGCGGGCGCGGCCGGGGCCCCAACACCAAGGGTCTGCTGATCGGCGCGATCGCGGTGGTCGCCGCGGTCGTGATCGGCATCGGCGTCGCGATCATCGGCGGCGACGACTCCAAGGACAAGGACACCGGCAACCAGGCCGGCTCCTCCCCGACGGCCACCGAGAGCAGCGAGCCGAGCCCCTCGGCCAGCGCCAGCTCGGAGGACAAGACGATGGAGCCGATGGAGGCCGAGGGCAAGACGCTGCTGCTGTCGCCCGGCGTGGTGACCGCCGCGGACGTTCCCGGCGCCCAGTCCGGCGGCGGCGTGTACATCAACGGCCTGAACCAGCCCGGCGCCTCGGTCACGTGGACCGTCAACGGCGTCCCCGAGGACGGCGTCTACACGCTGTTCGCCCTCTACAGCGCCGCCGGCGAGGACCAGTCGATGACGCTCACCGTCAACGGCAAGGTGTTCGGCAGCAAGCTGAGCATGAAGAACTACGCCAAGGCCGCCGACGGCGACTTCGCCAAGGGCTGGACCAAGACCTACGCCTGGCCGTCGCTCACCAAGGGCACCAACACGATCTCCGTCTCCTGCGGCGACGGCGACAAGTGCAACGTCCTGCTGGACAAGCTGGAGCTGAAGCAGGGGCAGGTCGAGGACTGAGCCCGACGGGCTCAGGGCCCGTCGTCCGTCCGCGGCGGTGCTAGGCGGCCGTCACCTCCGGTGACACCGTCACCTGGGCCAGCAGCTCGTCGTACGCCCTCGCGTCGAACTCGCCCGCCACCGGCGCCAGTACGGTCGCCGCCGACAGGGCGACCGCGCGGGCCAGGCGGTCCGGCCAGGGGAGGTTCTCGGCCAGGGCCGAGAGCAGGCCCGCCACGGCGGAGTCGCCCGCGCCGGTCGGGTTGCCGTGCACCCGGGCGGGCGGGGTGGCGCGCCAGCGGCCCTCCGGGGTCGCCGCCAGCAGTCCCAGCGGGCCCAGGGAGGCCACCACCGCGGCCGCGCCGCGTCTGCGGGCGTCCTGGGTGGCGCGCAACGGCTCGTGGGAGCCCGTCAGCTCGGCCAGTTCCCCGGCGTTCGGCTTCACGATGTCCGGGCGGGCCGCTATCCCGCGGCGCAGCGGCTCCCCGCCGGTGTCCAGCAGCACCGGCACACCGGCCGCGCGGGCGGTCCGTACGAGCCCCGCGTACGCCCCCACCGGCACGCCCGGCGGCAGACTGCCGCACAGCGCCACCGCGGAGGCCGGCCCCAGCAGGTCCGTGTAGGCCTCCTGGAAGGCCGACCACTCCGCCGGGGTGATCACCGGGCCGGGTTCGTTGAGCTGGGTGGTGTCGCCGGTCGTGGCGTCCACCACGGCGACCGTGCGGCGGGTCGTGCCGGTCACCGGGACGAGCGCGTCCACGACGCCCGGTGTGGCGGCCAGGCCCTCCTGGACCGCGCGGCCCGTGCCGCCGCCCGCGAACCCGGTGACCGTCACCGGGTGCCCGAGCGCGGCGAGCACCCGGGCCACGTTGACGCCCTTGCCGCCGGGCCGTTCCACGACCTCCGACACCCGGTGGGACGCGTGCGGCCGCAGGGACCGCACGCGATAGGTGATGTCGAGAGCGGTGTTCAGCGTGACCGTGAGGATCACCTGGTCCGGCCTCCCCCGAGACGTGCCGACTGACTGTTCGAAGGCACGATCATGCCAAACGGAGGGCGACCGGCCCAGACCCGGGACCGGCCACCCCGCCGCGGTCGGCGGAGGAATCAGCCCAGTTGGGGATCGACCACCCATTCACCTCGGCGCATGACGCCCTTCACACCGAATTCGGCGTCCAGTACCACCAGGTCGGCGTACTTGCCGGGCTCCAGCGAGCCGATGGAGTCGTACAGGCCCAGCAGACGGGCCGGGTTGGCGGACAGCGCCGCGACCGCGTCGCCGACCGTCAGCCGGTCGACGGTCACGGCCCGCCGGAACGCGCGGTCCAGGGTGAGCGTGGAGCCCGCGATCGAGCCGCCCTCCACCAGCCGGGCCACACCGTCCGCGACCTCGACCTCCAGCGGGCCGAGCATGTAGCGGCCGTCGCCGAAACCGGCCGCGTCCATCGCGTCGGTGATGAACGCGACCCGGTCCGCGCCCTTGTGGTGGAACGCCAGCTCCAGCGCGGCCGGATGCAGATGCGTGCCGTCGTTGATCAGCTCGACGGTGACCCGCTCGTCCTCCAGCAGCGCCGCGATCGGTCCCGGCGCGCGGTGGCCGAGCGCGGGCATCGCGTTGAACAGGTGCGTGGCGACCGTCGCGCCCGCGTCGATCGCCTCGACCGTCTGCTCGTACGTCGCGTCGGTGTGGCCGATCGCCGCGATCACCCCGTGCTCGGCGAGCAGCCGCACGGAGTCGATGCCGCCCGGCAGTTCGGTGGCGAGGGTGACCATCCGGGCGTGCCCGCGCGCCGCGTCGACCAGCTTGCGCACGTCCGCCGGGTCCGGGTCGCGCAGCAGCTTTTCGGAGTGCGCGCCCTTGCGGCAGGGCGAGATGAACGGGCCCTCGAAGTGGACGCCGGCGATGTCGCCCTGCTCGGCCAGCTCGCCGAGCAGCCCGGCGCGCCGCACCAGGAAGTCCATGTCGCCGGTGACCGTGGAGGCGACCAGGGTGGTGGTGCCGTGCCGGCGGTGGGTGCGGATGCCGGTGAGGACGTCCTCGACCGAGCCGGAGGTGAAGGAGGCCCCGCCGCCGCCGTGGTTGTGGATGTCGACGAAGCCGGGCACCACATGGCAGCCGGGGAGGTCCAGGACCCGGGCGTTCTCGGGGGCCCTGGCCGCGATGCGGGTGCCTTCGACGGCCAGCTCGCCCTTCTCGACCGTGCCGGTGGGCAGGACCACGTCGGCTCCGGTGATGAGCAGCGGGGTGCTCGCCGTTGCGGGGTGCTCGTGCGTCGTGGCCTGTCGCGCCCGCGCGGCGGTAGCCGCGGATTCGACAGGGCCCCGTGCCCCATGAGGGTCGGCTGCCATCAGGTCGTTGCCTCCGTACGGTCCGGTCGGTTGAGGAGATCCCAGGCCAGCAGGCCCGCGCCCAGGCAGCCCGCCGTGTCGCCCAGGGCCGCGGGGACGATCGAGGGCAGCTTCTGGAAGGTCACGCGCTCGCGGACCGCGTCCCGCAGCGGTGAGAACAAGGTTTCCCCCGCCTCGGCGAGGCCGCCACCGATGATCAGTGTGCGGGGGTCCAGCAGAGTGAGCGCGGTGACCAGGCCGTCCGCGAGCGCGTCGACCGCCCGCAGCCACACTCGTACGGCGTTCGGGTCCCCGGACGCGACGGCCCGCGCGCAGTCGGCGGCGTCCGCGCTCGCGACGCCCGCGGCGGCGGCCCACGCCTCGCTCACCGCGGCCGCGGACGCGTACCGCTCCAGACAGCCGCGCTGCCCGCACGGACAGGGCGTGCCGCCGGGCCGTACGACGATGTGGCCGATCTCGCCCGCGAAGCCGTGGGCGCCCGCCTCGACGCGGCCGTCGATGCCGATCGCGCCCGCGATGCCGGTGCCCAGCGGCACGAACAGGAACCGGTCGGCTCCCCGGCCCGCGCCGATGCGGCCCTCCGCGAGGCCGCCGGTGCGCACGTCGTGGCCGAGCGCCACGGGGATGCCGTCCAGGCGCCCGGTGAGCCGGTCGCGCAGCGGGACGTCCCGCCAGCCCAGGTTGGCCGCGTAGGCGGCGACGCCGTTCGCCTCGTCGACGATGCCGGGTACGGCCACGCCCGCCGCGCTAGCCGGCTCGCCGAAGTGCTTCTCGCCGTGGGCGTGCAGCTCTGCGGCGAAGTCGAGGATGCCGTCGACGACCGCGTCCGCGCCGCGCTCGCGGCCGGTGGCGCGGCGTGCCTGGTGGAGCAGCTCGCCGTCCGCCCCGACCAGTGCGGCCTTCATCCCGGTGCCGCCCACATCGAGGGCGATGACATGTCTCACGGGGGCTAGTGTGGCCCGAGCACCCATGAGAGGTCTAGTCCACTTGCGTGGTGTAGACCTTATTTCGGATAGCGGACGCCCGGTGAAGGGTGCTCGACGGCCACGTGAACAGGGATGGGGTTGGAGCGCGCAGTGCAGCGGCGGAGGACGGGAATGGTCGCGGGTCTCACCGCGCTCGGTATGACGGCGGCCCTCGGCGGCTGCGGCGCGCTCGGCGGCTCCGAGGACGTCACCCTGAGACTGGTCGCCGCCGACTACGGCGACAGCGCGGGCAACAGCTCCCAGAAGTACTGGGACAAGGTCGTCGCCGCGTACGAGGACGAGCACCCCGGCGTCCACGTCGACGTCTCCGTCTACTCGTGGAACGACGTCGACCGCAAGGTCAAGGAGATGGTCGACTCCGGCGACGCGCCCGACCTGGCCCAGATCGGCGCCTACGCCGACTACGCCGCCGCCGGCCGCCTCTACACCGCCGACGAACTGCTCTCCATCACCACCCAGGCCGACTTCGCCGGGCAGCTCGCCGACGCCGGGAAGGTCGGCGGGCGGCAGTACGGCATGCCCTTCGCCGCCTCCACCCGCGTCCTGTTCTACAACAAGGACCTCTTCGACGCGGCCGGGCTCACCCCGCCCACCACCTGGGCCGAGCTGGCCTCCGACGCCGAGGCGCTCGAGGACGACGGCGTCAGCTACCCGTACGCGTTGCCCCTCGGGCCCGAGGAGGCGCAGGCCGAGACCATGCAGTGGCTGCTCAGCGGGGGCGGCGGCTACACCGACACGCTGGGCTCCTACGGCATCGACTCCCCCGAGAACGTCGAGACGCTCACCTGGCTGCGCGACCAGCTGGTCGGCAAGGGCCTGACCGGGCCCGTCGCGCCCGCCGAGCTCAACCGGGCCGACGCGTTCGCGGCGTTCGCCGCGGGGAAGGTCGGCATGCTCAACGGGCATCCCTCGCTGATGAAGATCGCCGAGAAGAAGGGCGTGAAGTTCGGCATGGTGCCGATGCCGGGGGCGGACGGGGAGAGCAAGTCCACGATGGGGGTCGCGGACTGGATGCTCGCCTTCAAGCAGAACGGGCACCGGGACGAGGCCGGTCAGTTCCTCGACTTCGTCTACAGCGAGGAGAACGTCCTCGACTTCTCCCGCGAGTACGACCTGCTGCCCGTCACCAACTCCGCCTCGCGGGCCATGGCCGCGGCGCCGGAGGACCAGGAGCTGCGGCCCTTCCTCGACGAGCTGGCCTTCGCGGAGTTCTACCCGGTCGGGCACACGTCCTGGGCGGAGGTCAGCGCCGCGGTGAAGACCGGCATCGGCAAGGCCGTCGCCGCCGGGGGGAGTCCTTCGGCCGTGCTGGGCGGGTTGCAGGGGCGGGCGGTGCGGGCGGAGGCCGACTCCCGTTCCGTGGGGTGACTCCGCCGGTTCGGCGGGGGTGGGGGCGCGGGGTGGGGGCTTGAGGTTCGGGGGCTGGCTGGGGTGGGTGGGGTTTTTCAGCGTTCGGTTCTGCGGGCCTCTCGTACTCGGCGCAGGCGGTTCACCGTGACGGGGTCGTGCGCCAGGGCTCTGGTGTCGTCCAGCAGCGCGTTCAGCAGCTGGTAGTAGCGGATCGGGGCCAGGCCCAGTTCCTCCCGTATCGCCCGTTCCTTCGCGCCGGGGCCGGTGAAGCCGCGCCGCTCCAGCGCGAGGATGTCCCTCTCCCGCTGTCCCAGCTCCTCTGTGTCCATGTCCGCACGGTAGACCCCGGCACCGACAACGGCCCGGTGTGAGGACCCCCTCCGTGCCGGTGAGCCATGAGTGCGCCGGGCCGGGCGTGGATAGGGTCGCCTGTATGGGCATCCATGAGCACGATGCGAACGAACGTCACGAAAGTGCGGACGCCGGGCTGCCGAGGCCTGCCACCGCGGCCGGGCGCGAGGGGCTCGACGCGCTGCTCGCCCGGCCTGACAGGGCCGTGATCGCCCTCGACTTCGACGGCACCCTCGCGCCGATCGTGCCCGACCCCGACCAGGCGCGGGCCCATGCCGGTGCCGTGCCCGCGCTGGCCGCGCTCGCCCCCCGGGTGGCGTCCGTCGCCGTGATCACGGGGCGGCCGGCCGCGGTCGCGGTGCGGTACGGGGGATTCGACGGGGTCGAGGGGCTGGAGGGGCTCGTGGTGCTCGGTCACTACGGGGCCGAGCGGTGGGACGCCGCGAGCGGGCGGGTGGACGCGCCCCCGGCGCATCCCGGGGTCGCCGCGGCGCGCGCGGAACTGCCCGAAGTGCTCGACGGGGTGGGGGCGCGGCAGGGCACGTGGGTCGAGGAGAAGGGGCGGGCCGTCGCGGTGCACACGCGGCGGGCCGAGGACCCTCAGGCGGCGTTCGAGGCGCTGCGGGAGCCTCTGGGGCGGCTGGCTTCCCGGCACGGACTGATCGTCGAGCCGGGGCGGATGGTGCTGGAGCTGCGGCCGCCGGGCATGGACAAGGGGGTCGCGCTGACGGAGTACGTGCGGTCGGTGGGGGCCGGGTGCGTGGTGTACGCCGGTGACGACCTCGGTGATCTGCCGGCCTACGCGGCGGTCGACAAGCTGCGCTCGGACGGGGTGCCGGGGTTGCTGGTGTGCAGTGGCAGCGACGAGGTGACGGAGCTGCGGGAGCGGGCCGACCTGGTGGTCGACGGTCCCGAGGGTGTGGTCGGTCTCCTCTCCCGCCTGGCGGCGCGGCTGCGGTGACGCCGGCGGTTGGTGGGGGGTGCGGTGACGCCTGCTGTGGGGTTGTGGTGCGGGGCCGGGGCGGGGGGTGTCCGTCCTCGGTCCGCCGATCCGGTCTCCTACGGGGGTTCTGGTGCTTGACGGCGGCCGCTGCGGGCGGACACCCCCCGCCCCGTCCCCTTGCCGCCGTACGCGGCTTCCCGCCGCCCGTCGCCCGTCGCCGCGGGCTGCGGCTGCGCGCCGCGCCTAGCCGCGGGCATGCGTGCCGCCAGGGGCGGCACGGGTGGGCGCTGGGGGTCCCCCCTCTGGGGGAGGCACCTCGCCGACGCCGAGCTGCGCACCGCCCCTGCCTCAGCGACCACCGGGCGGTATCTCGCTGACGCCGAGCCGCGAAGCGTCCCTGCCTCGGCCGAGACGCCGCAGCAGTCGGCAGACACGTCCCGCTGGGTTCAGGCGCGGGTAGGGGTTTCGCGGAGGGCGTTGAGCTGGTCGAGGAACCACTGGGCCGGGGGGAGGGCGGTGGCGGCCGCGGCGAGTCTCTTCGTACGCTCGGCCCGCTCCGAGGGCGGCATCGTGAGCGCCTCGTGGAGCGCCCGGGCGGTGGCGAGGACGTCGTAGGGGTTGACGACGAGCGCGTCCTCGCCGAGCTCCCAGAAGGCGCCCGCCTCGCGCGACAGGACGAGCACGCAGCCCTCGTCGGAGACGACCGGCATCTCCTTGGCGACGAGGTTCATGCCGTCGCGGATGGGGTTGACCAGGGCCACGTCGGCGAGCCGGTACGCGGCCAGGGAGCGGGCGAAGTCGTCCTTGAGGTTGAGCAGGACCGGCGTCCAGTCCGCCGTGCCGTACTGGTCGTTGATCTCCTCCGAGAGCCGCTGCACCTCGGCCGTGTAGTCGCGGTAGACCGCGAGGTCCTGGCGGGAGGGGTAGGCGAAGGCGACGTGGACGACCCGGCCGCGCCACTCGGGGTGGTCGTCGAGGAGCTGGCGGTAGGCCAGGAGGCCTCGGACGATGTTCTTGGAGAGTTCCGTGCGGTCGACGCGGACGATCGTCCTGCGGCCCTCGCCGATCTCGGCGCGCAGTGCCCTCAGGCGTTCCTCGACGTCGGGGCGGTGGGAGCGCTCGCGGAGGAACTCCGCGTCGGCGCCGAGGCCGTGGACGCCGAGACGGGTGGTCGTCAGCGGGGGCGTGCCCGTGCGGGTGTGCTCGATGTAGCGGGCCGGGGTGCCCGTCGGGGACATGGGCTGGATGCGCTCGGCGTCCACCGAGCCCGCGCAGTTCATGAACGCGAAGGCCCAGCGCCAGGTCAGGAAGCCGAGCCGGTCCGCGCCGAGCATGCCCCACACGAGTTGGGCGCGGATGTCCTCGGGGAGCATCCCGAAGTACTCGGAGGGCGCCCAGGGCGTGTGCGAGAAGTGGCCGATGCGCAGGTCGGGGCGGAGTTCGCGGAGCATGCCGGGGACCAGGCACAGGTGGTAGTCCTGGACCAGCACCGCCGCGCCCGGGGCGGCCTCCTCGGCGAGGGCCTCGGCGAAGGCGCGGTTGTAGGCCTCGTAGGAGGCCCACTGACGGCGGAACCCGGCGTCGAAGACCGGCTCCAGCGGGGTCTGGTAGAGCATGTGGTGGACGAACCAGAGCACCGAGTTGGCGATGCCGTTGTACGCGTCGGAGTGCACGTCCGGAGCGATGGCGAGCATGCGCACGCCCGGCTCGCCCTCGCCGCGGGCCACCGCCTCGCGGTCGCCGTCGGACAGGGCCGAGCAGACCCAGAGCGCGCCGGCGTCCGGGCCGATCGCCGAGAGGCCGGAGACCAGGCCCCCGCCGCCCCTTCTGGAGTGCAGCGAGCCGTCGTCCCGCAGTTCGTAGGAGACCGGGCCGCGGTTGGACGCGACCAGCACCTGTGCACCTCGCGTGGAAACCATGTGCCTCAACCTAGCCCGGCCCGGAAACGCTCAAACGTGCGGTTCGGCTGTATACGGACGGTGTCCCACGTTTACGCCACCTTCCTGGCAGCGTATTCCGCGATCTCCGCCATCGGCGGACGCTCCTCCGTGTCGACCGAGAACGTACGGGCCTCGAAGCCGCTCTCGCCCCGCTCGAACTGGGTCAGGGCCGGGCGGATCAGATGGCCCCGGGCCAGCCGCAGCTGGGCGGTGCGGTAGATCGCCGCGGCCATCCGGCCGAGTGCCTGGCCGTCCTGGTGGCGGTGCTTGCGCACACCCACGTCGACCTGGGCGAGGGCGTCGAGACCCACCAGGTGCAGGGAGTCGACGAGCATGCCGATCTCCACGCCGTAGCCGACGGGGAAGGGGAGCTGTTCCAGGAGGGTGCGGCGGGCCGCGTACTCCCCGCCGAGGGGCTGGACGAAGCCGGCGAGCTGCGGCCAGTGCATGTTCAGCAGGGGGCGGGCCATCAGTTCCGTGACCCGGCCGCCCTGGCCCGCCGCGCCGGCCAGCGGGCGGTCGTACATGCCCTTGACCAGGTCCACGCCGGGCTCGGTCAGCAGCGGGCCGACGATGCCCGAGACGAAGTCGGAGGAGAACTCCCTGAGGTCGGCGTCGATGAAGCAGACGATGTCGCCGGTGGTGGCCAGCAGGGAGCGCCACAGGACCTCGCCCTTGCCGGGGACCGCGGGTATGCGGGGCAGGATCGTGTCGCGGTGGACGACGGTGGCGCCCGCGGCGGCGGCCACCTCCGCGGTGCGGTCGGTCGAGCCCGAGTCGACGACGACGAGTTCGTCGACGAGGGGGACCTGTTGCATGAGGTCGTGGCGGATGATCGCGACGATGTCGCCGACCGTCTCCTCCTCGTCGAGCGCGGGCAGGACGACGGAGACCGTCTGGCCGGTGCCTCGTTTGGCGGCCAGGATCTTGTGGAGCGGGCGGTCGGCTACGGACCAGGAGCGGGTGGTCAGCCAGCGCTCGACTTCTTCCAGCACAGCCTGCGGCTCCTCTGCGTTTCGTCGGCGAGAGGGGTGGTTTGTGATCCATCTCGCGGTTCGGACGGCTATCTCAACTGTCCTGGCCTTCGGTTACAGTCTTGAACAACGCTGATGACCATCGCATGTCGGGGGCCGTCCGCGCGGACAACAACCACATACAGCTCATCCAGAGGGGCAGAGGGATACGGCCCGATGAAGCCCCGGCAACCCTCCAGTCGGTACTCCTGACGTTCGTGCAGCGAGGCTCCCGGCTAGGGAAGGTGCCAAATCCGTCTCACGGCGAGATGCGTCGTGAGGAAGATGAGGAGAAAGGGCCTCGCCTCACATGGCTGTGCAGACTGTTGCAAGCAGCACCGATTCCTCCGTCGACCTCGGCCCCGCCGCAGCCCTGAGCTGCCGCGAGTGCGGCCACCAGGTCCCGCTCGGCCCCCTGTTCGCCTGCGAGGAGTGTTTCGGGCCGCTGGAGATCGCCTACGACTTCTCCGCGTACGACGCCGAGGAGCTCCGCAAGCGGATCGAGAGCGGTCCCGCGAACATCTGGCGGTACGCGCCGCTTCTTCCTGTTCCGGCCGACGTCGCCGAGAAGCCGAACCTCAACCCGGGCTGGACCGCGCTGGTCAAGGCCGACAACCTGGCGCGCGAGCTGGGCGTGACCGGCGGGCTGTTCGTCAAGGACGACTCCGGCAACCCCACGCACTCCTTCAAGGACCGTGTCGTCGCGCAGGCCCTGGAGGCCGCGCGCGCCTTCGGGTTCACCACGCTGTCCTGCTCCTCCACCGGCAACCTCGCCGGTGCCGTGGGCGCCGCGGCGGCCCGCGCCGGCTTCCGGTCCTGTGTGTTCATCCCGCACGACCTGGAGCAGGGCAAGGTCGTCATGGCCGCGGTCTACGGCGGCGAGCTGGTCGGCATCGAAGGCAACTACGACGACGTCAACCGCTTCTGCTCCGAGCTCATCGGCGACCCGGCCGGCGAGGGCTGGGGCTTCGTCAACGTCAACCTGCGGCCGTACTACGCGGAGGGCTCCAAGACCCTCGCGTACGAGATCTGCGAGCAGCTGGGGTGGCGGCTGCCCGACCAGATCGTCGTGCCGATCGCGTCCGGCTCGCAGCTCACCAAGATCGACAAGGGCCTCCAGGAGCTGGTGAGGCTGGGCCTGGTCGAGGACCGGCCGTACAAGATCTTCGGTGCCCAGGCCGAGGGCTGCTCGCCGGTGTCCACCGCCTTCAAGGCCGGGCACGACGTGGTGCGGCCGCAGAAGCCGGACACCATCGCCAAGTCGCTGGCCATCGGCAACCCGGCCGACGGGCCCTACGTCCTCGACATCGCCCGCCGCACCGGCGGCGTGGTGGAGGACGTGACGGACGGGCAGATCGTGGACGCGATCAAGCTGCTCGCCCGGACCGAGGGCATCTTCGCCGAGACGGCCGGCGGCGTGACCGTCGGTGTGACGAGGAAGCTGATCGAGAGCGGTGTCCTCGACCCCTCGCTGACGACCGTGGTCCTGAACACCGGTGACGGTCTGAAGACCCTCGACGCGGTGGCCGGCACCGGTCTGACCGCCACCATCCGCCCCAACCTGGACTCCTTCCGAGAGGCTGGCCTTTCATGAGCGTGACCGTCCGCATCCCCACCATCCTGCGCACCTACACCGGTGGTCAGGCGGAGGTTCCCGCCGAGGGCGCGAACCTCTCCGAGGTCATCGCCGACCTGGAGAAGAACCACACGGGCATCGCCGCCCGGGTCCTGGACGACCAGGGCAGGCTGCGCCGGTTCGTGAACGTGTACGTCAACGACGACGACGTGCGCTTCGAGCAGGGCCTGGAGACCGCCACGCCGGACGGTGCCGGCGTCTCCATCATTCCCGCGGTCGCCGGCGGCTGATCCCGCCCGCAATTACCTTCGGTAACGGTGGTAACTGAGAGTTCATCGAATTGCCCCCTCCGCGAGAGAAGCGGAGGGGGCAATTCTGCATGGTTGAGCACGGTAGAGTTGGGGAAGCCGCCCCTTTCGTATGCCGGACGCATATGAGTTCCGCCAGGCGTTCCGTCGGGGAACCGACGAGAAGTGGCCAAACTGTGCGGCGGTTTTGCGTCGTTCATCCCCTTTGTGTGGCCCGACTTGCCCGGAATTCGGGTGAATTCTCGGTAAACTCCCGACCGGTCGCGTCCTGAATTCTCGTCCGATTGACCTGTTGCAGACGGCAGTTGGACAGATACATTCAGCCGCGGTCGACGCGTTCCGGCGCACGCCCCCGGGTATGGGGGGTGAGGTCTGACCCGGGTCCGCGAAGTGCGGATCTGTGCAAGGGCCAGTAATAGGGGAGTTAGGCATGGCTCAGGGCACCGTCAAGTGGTTCAACGCGGAGAAGGGGTACGGCTTCATCGCGGTCGACGGTGGTGCGGACGTCTTCGTCCACTACAGCGCGATTCAGATGGACGGCTACCGCACCCTGGAAGAGGGCCAGCGGGTCGAGTTCGAGATCTCGCAGGGTCAGAAGGGCCCGCAGGCCGACATGGTTCGCGTCACCGCCTGAACGTTCTTTCTTTGTGAAGGGCCCGCACCCGTGAGGTGCGGGCCCTTCGCTCGTGTGCGCCCGTCCGTGCGCCCGCCCGTGTGCGCCCGCTCGTGTTCGCGTGGGGCTGAGAGCCGCTTCCGATCCCCTGGAGCCGCTTGCACTCGGCAGGGGCGAGTGCTAATCATTGGCGTTAGCACTCTGAAGGTGAGAGTGACAACGAGGACCGGGTCGGTGAGGCCCGCAGGCCGTGTGGGGCAAGGAACCACGGGGCCCGCGAGCCGTCCGTCGCGGGCGCGGGCGCGGTCCGAAGGAATCACCCCCAGTCCTGGAGGGACCACTTCACATGGCCAAGATCATCGCGTTCGACGAGGAGGCGCGGCGCGGCCTCGAGCGCGGCATGAACCAGCTCGCGGACGCCGTCAAGGTGACGCTCGGCCCCAAGGGTCGCAACGTCGTCCTCGAGAAGAAGTGGGGCGCCCCCACGATCACTAACGATGGTGTCTCCATCGCCAAGGAGATCGAGCTCGAGGACCCGTACGAGAAGATCGGCGCCGAGCTGGTCAAGGAAGTCGCCAAGAAGACGGACGACGTCGCCGGCGACGGTACGACCACCGCCACCGTCCTCGCCCAGGCGCTCGTCCGCGAGGGCCTGCGCAACGTGGCCGCCGGTGCCAACCCGATGGCCCTCAAGCGCGGCATCGAGAAGGCCGTCGAGGCCGTCTCCGGCGCCCTGCTCGACCAGGCCAAGGAGGTCGAGACCAAGGAGCAGATCGCCTCCACCGCCTCCATCTCCGCCGCCGACACGCAGATCGGCGAGCTCATCGCCGAGGCGATGGACAAGGTCGGCAAGGAAGGCGTCATCACGGTCGAGGAGTCGCAGACCTTCGGTCTGGAGCTCGAGCTCACCGAGGGCATGCGCTTCGACAAGGGCTACATCTCCGCCTACTTCGCGACCGACATGGAGCGCATGGAGGCGGTGCTCGAGGACCCGTACATCCTCATCGCCAACTCCAAGATCTCCTCGGTCAAGGACCTCCTCCCGCTGCTGGAGAAGGTCATGCAGTCGGGCAAGCCGCTGCTGATCATCGCCGAGGACGTCGAGGGCGAGGCCCTGTCGACCCTGGTCGTCAACAAGATCCGCGGCACCTTCAAGTCCGTCGCCGTCAAGGCCCCGGGCTTCGGTGACCGCCGCAAGGCCATGCTCGGCGACATCGCCATCCTCACGGGCGGCGAGGTCATCTCCGAGGAGGTCGGCCTCAAGCTGGAGAACGCGTCCCTGGACCTCCTGGGCCGCGCCCGCAAGGTCGTCATCACCAAGGACGAGACCACCGTCGTCGACGGCGCCGGCTCCTCGGAGCAGGTGGGCGGCCGCGTGAACCAGATCCGCGCCGAGATCGAGAACAGCGACTCCGACTACGACCGCGAGAAGCTCCAGGAGCGCCTGGCCAAGCTCGCGGGCGGCGTCGCGGTCATCAAGGCCGGTGCCGCCACCGAGGTGGAGCTCAAGGAGCGCAAGCACCGCATCGAGGACGCCGTGCGCAACGCCAAGGCGGCCGTCGAGGAGGGCATCGTCGCCGGTGGCGGCGTGGCCCTGCTCCAGGCCTCCCAGGTGTTCGAGAAGCTGGACCTGGAGGGTGACGAGGCGACCGGCGCCAACGCCGTGAAGCTCGCGCTCGAGGCCCCGCTGAAGCAGATCGCCGTCAACGGTGGTCTCGAGGGCGGCGTCGTCGTGGAGAAGGTGCGCAACCTGGCCGTCGGCCACGGTCTGAACGCCGCCACGGGTGAGTACGTCGACATGATCGCCGAGGGCATCATCGACCCGGCGAAGGTGACGCGTTCCGCGCTGCAGAACGCCGCGTCGATCGCCGCGCTGTTCCTCACCACCGAGGCCGTCATCGCCGACAAGCCGGAGAAGGCCGCCGCGCCCGCCGGTGGCGGCATGCCGGGCGGTGACATGGACTTCTGATCGGCCCACGGGTTCGATCGACCGTCCTGCGGACCGAGGGCGGCACCCCCCGAGAGGGGGGTGCCGCCCTCGGGCGTGTCCGGCGTCACAGCCGGACGGGACTGGGAATGCGCGGACCGGCGTGAGAACTTACTTAAGGCAGTGCAACGATGCACGCGCACATACCAACCGGTTAGCCGAGCACGTCCCGAGGAGCCCCCGCATGACCGCCACCGCCACCGAGTCCGCCGCCTCCCGCGCGGCCGAGATCCTCTCCCGGCCCGTCTCGATCAACGGCCTGACCGTCCCGAACCGCATCGCCATGGCGCCCATGACCCGTATGTTCTCGCCCGGCGGTGTGCCCGGCGAGGACGTCGCCTCCTACTACGGCCGCCGGGCCGCGGCAGGCGTCGGCCTGGTCGTCACCGAGGGGACGTACGTCGGCCACGACTCGGCGGGACAGAGCACCCGGATCCCGCGGTTCCACGGGGAGGAGCAGCTGGCCGGGTGGGCGAAGGTCGCGGAGGCCGTGCACGCGGCGGGCGGGCGGATCGTGCCGCAGCTGTGGCACATCGGCATGGTCCGCAAGGACGGTCAGCCGCCGTTCGCGGACGCCCCCGCCGTCGGCCCCTCCGGGCTGCGCATCGGCGAGACCGAGCCCACCGGCAGGGCGATGACCCAGGGCGACCTGGACGACGTGATCGCCGCGTTCGCCGAGGCCGCCGCCGCGGCCGAGCGCATCGGCTTCGACGGCGTCGAGCTGCACGGCGCCCACGGCTACCTCATCGACCAGTTCCTGTGGGCCGGCACCAACCGCCGTACCGACGCCTACGGCGGTGACCCGGTGGCCCGTACGAAGTTCGGGGCGGAGATCGTGGCGGCGGTCCGGGCGGCCGTGTCACCGGACTTCCCGGTCATCTTCCGCTACTCGCAGTGGAAGCAGGAGGCGTACGACGCGCGGCTCGCCGAGACCCCCGAGGAGCTGGAGGCCATCCTGACCCCGCTCGCGGCGGCCGGTGTCGACGCCTTCCACGCCTCCACACGCCGCTACTGGGTGCCCGAGTTCGAGGGCTCCGACCTCAACCTGGCCGGCTGGACCAAGAAGCTCACCGGCAAGCAGGCCATCACCGTCGGCTCGGTCGGCCTCGACGGCGACTTCATCCGCGCCTTCGCGGGCGAGGGCGCGCCGGTCGGCAGCCTCGACAACCTGCTGGACCGGATGGAGCGCGAGGAGTTCGACATGGTCGCGGTCGGCCGGGCGATCCTCCAGGACCCCCAGTGGGCCGCCAAGGTGCTGGCCGGCCGCTTCGAGGAGCTGCTGCCCTACGACGGCGCCGCGGTGCAGACCCTGAGCTGAGCGTCTGCGTCTGGCTGAGCGGCCAGGGCCCTTCTTACGGCTCTCCGTGGGAGTAGGAGCGGCGTTCGGTGCGTGCGATCGGTGTGCGGTGCGGAGGGTCGTGTGCCGGAGCCACCTGACCCTTCGCGCCGTGCGGCTGGGGGTACCTCTCACGCCCCTGAGGCAGTGGGGGAATGCGTGCCGGGCGTCGCGACGCCGCGGAGAGCCGTCAGAAGGGCCCTAGAGGTTGCCCAGCGGCTCGATGTCCACGCGGACCGGGGTGCCCCACACCCGCAGCACCTCGTAGTCGGTGAACTCGTGCACCAGCCGGTAGGCCATCGCGGGACGCGAGCCGCGCCGCTGGGCGGCGAGGTAGAGCTCCGCCTCCCGGCGGTCCCGCCGGGGCGTCCCGCACAGCTGCCACTCCTGGCCGTTCCACAGCTCCGGCAGCCATCGCTGCTGGGGCTGCGGACGGTCCTCGCGCACCCCGTACCGCGAGGGCGCGCTCTCCGTGGCCCGGGGCGCCGCCGGCCCGTTGATCTCCGCGTTCCGGGCCGCCCTGCGCCGCGTCTCGCACAGCAGGCACAGGTCGGGCGCGGCCTTGTCGACGGGGCCGTTCGGGTGCTCGGCGCAGCGGGTGCTCGGTGCCGCCGTGGAGATGCTGTCGTCCAGCAGGTCCAGGGCCCGCCGCAGGTCCGCCCGTACCTCCCGCAGCTTGCCGTCGGCCGTCTCGGTGGTCAGAGTCTCCCCGTGCTCCCCGAGCAGACGCAGGGCACGGCCGAGAGCGGTGAGCTGGGCGTGGTTCATGGTGTCCCAGGGTAGGCGCTGTCGTCGGGAACGTGCCGGGGTGTGGGCGCGGGGCGTGTGCGGGGCGTTGCGTCGGGCGCGGGGTGGGGGTGCGGTGCGTTCGTGTGGTCGGGCTTCGGGCGGGCGATGAGTTTCGTCCGCCCGGGCAGTCATCCTCCTGTCGACCCAGCCAGGAGGAGCCCCGTGAGTCAGTTGCTGAGAGTCCAGAACTTCTGTGTGTCGAGCGACGGCTTCGGTGCCGGTGAGGGCCAGAGTCTGGAGCGGCCGTTCGGCCACGCCGATCCCGGCGAGCTGTTCGCCTGGGCGGGAGCCACCGCGAGCTGGTCCCACCGCACCGAGCCCGGCGGCAGCAGGGGGCTGGACGACTACTTCACCCGTGACTACGACCGCAACATCGGGGCCGAGATCATGGGCCGCAACAAGTTCGGGCCCCAGCGCGGGCCCTGGCAGGACCACACCTGGCAGGGCTGGTGGGGCGACGAGCCCCCGTTCCACACCCCCGTCTTCGTCCTGACCCACCACCCCCGCCCCTCGTTCACGCTCTCCGACACCACGTTCCACTTCGTCGACGCCGACCCCGCGACGGTTCTCGGGCGGGCCCGCGAGGCCGCTGGGGGCAAGGACGTCCGCCTCGGCGGCGGCACCACGACGATCCGCGAGTTCCTCGACGCCGATCTCGTCGACACCCTGCATGTCGTGGTCTCCCCGGTGAAGCTCGGCTCCGGGGTACGGCTGTGGCACTCCCCGGACGAGCTGCGCGACCGCTTCCACCTCGACGTGGTGCCCAGCTCGAGCGGGGTAACGCACCATCTGTTCTGGCGGAAGTGACGGGGGAGCGGCGGAGGAGTGACGGGGGTCGTTCAGCGGGCCGTCGCGTCCGCCACGGCCTGGCCGGCGTCCGTCCCCTCGTCCTCGTCCGGGCCGCCCAGGCCGCCGAACGCCCAGGTGGCCGCGAAGCCGACCGCGTAACCCGTGGCCAGGCCGCCCGCGTAGATCGCGGTCGTCGTCAGCAGGCTCCGGCTGCCCGCCAGCAGCGGGAAGAGGGCCCAGCCCGACGGGCCGATCGCCGTCGCGCCGACCTGGTGGCCGAGCATCGCGAAGAAGCCGATGAAGGCGCCGCCGGCCGCGCCGCCCGCGCAGGCGGTGAGGAAGGGACGGCCCAGGGGCAGCGAGACACCGTAGATCAGCGGCTCACCGACGCCGAGCAGCCCGGCGGGCAGGGCCGACCTGATCGTCGTACGCAGGGAGGTGTCGTGGCGGCGGCGGACGTACACCGCCGTCGCCGCGCCCACCTGGCCGGCGCCCGCCATGGCCAGCACGGGGAGCAGGACCGTGTAGCCCTGCTGTTCGATGAGCGTGGTGTGGATGGGGATGAGGGCCTGGTGCAGGCCCAGCATCACCAGCGGCAGGAACAGTCCGCCCAGCACCAGGCCCGCGAACGCGCCGGTCGTGGACAGCAGCCAGTTCGCCGCCGTGCCGATGGCCGTGGAGATCTCGCCGGCCGCGTACATCAGGCCGTACAGCGTGGCCAGTCCCGCGACCAGCACGGTCAGGGCGGGGGTGAGCAGCACGTCGAGCGTCGGCGGGACATGGCGGTGGCACCACTTCTCGACGTACGTGCCCAGCAGGGCCGCGCCCAGGGCGCCGAGGACACCGCCCTGGCCGGGGGAGAGGGCCAGGCCGAACGCCGTCACCTTCGCCACGCCCGGGTAGACGACCACGGCCGCGACCGCGCCGCCGAGCACGGGCGTGCCGCCGAACTCCTTCGCCGTGTTGTGGCCGACGAACACCGCGATCAGCGCCATGAAGCCCGACGCGATCGCCGCGAGGGCGGGGGTGAGGCCGGGCAGCCAGCCGGCGTTGACCAGCAGCCCGTTGACGCCGGCGAGGACGCCGCAGCCGATCAGGGCCGGGATCAGGGGGACGAAGATGTTCGCCACGCGGCGCAGGACCAGCTTCAGCGGGGTGGCGTTGCGCCGGCGCTGCTCGGCCTTCAGCTCCGCGCCGCGGGCGGCCAGCCGGGCGGCCGTGCCGACCTCGGCATCCTCGTCCTCGTTCGCGGTGGCGAGCAGTTCCTCGAACGCCGCCGTCACCCGGCCGACCACGCCCGGACCCAGCACGACCTGGTACGTGTCGTCGGCCACGACCCCGAGGACGGCCGGCAGCGCGCGCACCCGTTCCTCGTCGACGAGGGAGGGGTCGGCCAGGCCCAGCCGCAGGCGGGTCATGCAGTGGGCGACGGAGGTGACGTTGGCCGGGCCGCCGACCAGGGGGAGGAGGGCGGCGGCCGTGGCGTGCGGGGTGTCCGCGCGGGGTTCGTCCGGGCTGGGGCGCATGCCCCGAGCGTGCGGTCACTTCGCGGCGGCTGCCAGCGCGGCGCGCAGATGGCCGCCGGAGTCCTCCAGAAGGCGGGCGGCGCGCGGGCCGTCCACCCCGGCCAGGATGGTGAGGATCGCGTTCTTGACCTCGCCGTCGGTCGCCGCGAGCGCCGTCTCGATCTCCTCGTCGGCCGCGCCGGTGGCCAGCGCGACGATGCGGCGTGAGCGGGCGCGCAGCTTGTCGTTGGAGGCGCGCACGTCGACCATCAGGTTCCCGTACGTCTTGCCCAGCCGGATCATCGTGATCGTCGAGATCATGTTGAGGACGAGCTTCTGCGCGGTGCCGGCCTTCAGCCGGGTGGAGCCGGTGACCAGTTCCGGGCCGGTGGCGATCTCGATGCGGTGCTCGGCCGCGGCCCCCAGCGCGCTGCCCGCGTTGCAGGACAGGCCGACGGTCAGGGCGCCCAGGGCCCGGGCGTGGGCCACCGCTCCCACGGCGTAGGGGGTGCGGCCGGAGGCCGAGACGCCGATCACCGTGTCGGCGGGGGTCAGCGCGAGGGCGTCCAGGTCCGCGCGGGCCAGGTCCTCGGAGTCCTCCGCGCCCTCCACCGAGGTCACCATCGCCTGCGGGCCGCCCGCGATCAGGCCGACGACCTGGCCGGGGGCGGTGTTGAAGGTGGGCGGGCACTCGGAGGCGTCCAGGACGCCGAGGCGGCCGGCGGTTCCGGCGCCGGCGTAGACCAGGCGGCCGCCGGTCGCCATCCGGCGGGTGATGGCGTCGACGGCGGTGGCGATCTCGGGGAGGCGGGCGGATACGGCGGCGGGTACGGCTGCGTCGCCGGTGTTCATGAGGCGGGCGATGTCGAGGGTGGGGAGCTGGTCGATCTCGGCGAGGTCCTGGCGGAAGGCTTCTGTGCCGAGGGTTTCCAGGGTGGTGCGGAGTTCTTGGGGGGTGGTCATGGCGTGCGGCTCTCTTCGGTTGCAGGCCGTGGGTTGTCTGGGGTGTGGTTTTGGGTGGGGCGGTCGGGTGGTGCGGGTGGGGGTGGCGGGGTGTTTGCGCAGTTCCCCGCGCCCCTTTTTGCGCGTTTCCCGACGCCACCTGAAGATTGCGTGGTTCCTCGTGGCCCTGGTTTGCGCGGTTCCCCGCGCCCCTGAGAGCTTGCGCGGTCCCTCGCGCCCCTGAAGGACTGCGTGCCCCTCGCAGACTTGGGGTCAGCGGCGGTGGCGGTGGGCCAGGGCCTCGTAGGAGGCTGCCAGGGCTGGGGCGGCTGTTTCGTAGGTGCGTTGGGCCACGCCTACGAACAGGCAGTCCACGACCAGGAGTTGGCTGGTGCGGGAGGACATGGCGGCGGGGCGCAGTTCGGTCTCGCGGGAGGTCGAGGTGGTCAGTACGTGGTCGGCGTACTGCGTGACCGGGGAGTCCGGGCGGCCGGTGATCGCGACCGTGGTGGCGCCGTGCTCGAAGGCGACCCGCAGCGGTTCGATGACATCGCCCGTGGAGCCGGAGTGGGTGATGGCGATCGCCACGTCCTTCGCCCGCAGCTGCACGGCGTTGGTCACCGCCAGGTGGGGATCGCTGTGGGCGTGGGCTATGAGGCCTATGCGCAGCAGCTTCTGGGTGAGGTCCTGGGCGACCAGGCCGGAGGCGCCGATGCCGTAGACGTCGATGCGGCGGGCGGTGGCGGCCGCCGCGACCGCCGCGCCGAGCTGGACCGTGTCGAGGGCGGCCGCGGTGTCGGCGAGGGTCTGCTGTTCCTCGTAGGCGAGTTTGGCGACGACGTCGGAGAGCGGGTCGTCGACCGCGATGTCGGTGGTGATGGACGGGGCGCGCCCGGACTGCTGCTGCGCGGCGAGGCCGGCCAGGGCCAGGCGCAGATCGCGGTAGCCGGGGTAGCCGAGGAGGCGCGCGGTGCGTACGACGGTCGCCTCGCTCGTGCCGGTCAGTCCGGCGAGGCCGGTGACCGTGAGGGCGGCGCAGCCGGCCGGGTC
The DNA here is from genome assembly GCF_042873115.1 of Streptomyces sp. NPDC005017. Lineage (NCBI taxonomy): Bacteria > Bacillati > Actinomycetota > Actinomycetes > Kitasatosporales > Streptomycetaceae > Streptomyces > Streptomyces sp. NPDC005017. The sequence continues at coordinate 131,682 of NZ_JBIALD010000010.1, forward strand.
GCTCGCGACGGCCTCGGCGACGCGCTGCATGGAACGGGTCATCGAGGGGGCGAGGGTGCGCACCTTGGCGGCGAGGGCGGCCGGGGCGGGCGGGGTCTCGGGGCCCGCGCCGGCGGCTGCGAAAGTTTCCTTCACGTTCCGGGTCACCCATGAAAGATATTTTCGGCTCGGGCCACGGTCAAGGGTGCGCACAATGGGAGCATGGAAGCCATTGGTCCGCAGGAACAGGCCCTGCACACGGCGCGCGCCCTCGTGCTGGCCGATCTCGTCGCGGGCCGGGTGGCCGAGGCCGACGTGGTCTCGCTCGTCGAGGAGTCCGTCGCCGAGCGGCGCTGGTGGGTCGAACAGTGGCCGCAGGGCGCCGAGTACGTGGCCGGGCTGATCGCGCAGGACGTGCAGGACGCGCTCCTGGAGCGGTACGGGCGATGGCCGCTGTGCCCGGTGTGCGGCTCCGGCGACCCGCACGCGCTCGACGTGGAGCCCGAACTGGGGCCCGATCCGCACTGGGTGTGCCACAAGGCGGGCGTGCGGGTGGCCTCCCTGGGCTCGCTGGGGGCCGCGGGCGGGCCGTCGCCCTCGTGACCGTCTACATCGACCCGCCCGCGTGGCCGGGACACGGCCGCCTCTGGTCCCACCTGGTCAGTGACGTCTCCTACGACGAACTGCATCTCTTCGCCGACCGGTTGGGTGTGCCGCGCCGGGCCTTCGAGCGCGATCACTACGACATCCCGGCGCACCGCTACCCCGACGCGGTGCGGGCCGGTGCCGTGGAGGTCAGCAGCCGCGAGGTGGTGCGGCTGCTGCACGGCGCCGGGCTGCGCCGGCGCAAGAGGCGGAGCGTCTGAGACCCCGGTGGGTCGGGGGTACGGGCCGGGCGTCAGTCGCGGCGCTCGTACGCCAGCATCTCCCCGTGCTCGCCCGTCTCGCCGACCGGCGTGAAGCCGCTGCGGGCGACGACCGCCTGCGACGGCAGGTTGTCGCGCTCGATCGTCGCGAACACCGAGGTGACGTCCTCGCGGGCCAGGGCCCACTCCGCCAGCGCGCGCAGCGCCTCGGTGGCGTGGCCCCGGCCACGGGCGGACTCGGCGAGGTCGTAGCCGACCTCCACACGGCCGTCCCCGTCGGGCGAGCCGTGGAAGCCCATGCCGCCGATCGCGCGGCCGTCCTCGCGCCGGACCAGGACGTACACCCCGAACTCCGGTCGGTGCACCCCGGCCTCGTACGCCTTGGACATCATCCCGGACGCGACCCGGGTGCCGTCGAAGGGGCCGTCCTCGACCCAGTCGAAGCCGCCGTCGCCGCCCGCCTGGAGGTCGGCCGCGGCGGCCGGGGTGACGCCTTCGAGGGTGAGGTGCTCGGTGGGCAGGACCAGGTTGTTCGACCAGCGCCAGTCCGTGACCCGGGTGCGGCCGGGGAGTTCGCCGCGGCCCGTGGCCCACAGCAGGGTCGGCCAGGGGGCGGGGCCGGGCTGGACGGAGGGGAAGATCGTGGTGAGGACGTACTCGGCGAGCTCGGCCGGTGCCTCGTAGGGCACGCCGAAGCCCTGGGCGATGTCATGGGTGTGCAGCAGCGCCTCGGCGACGCCCATCGCGGCGAAGCCGTCGCGGTTCGCGCTGCGGAAGGGGTACGGGTGGAAGGCGCGCACCTCGTGCGAGGTGGTGCGCAGGGTCGCGGCGAACAGGGCGCCCGTCGTCGTGACGACATGGATCAGGCCGGCGTTGTCGGCGCGGTAGTTGCCGTTCTCGTCGCCGTCGACGGTGATGTCGAAGGGCACGTACGACGACTGCGCCCGGCCGGCGAGGTTGCTCGCGTAGCCGATGAAGTCGCTCGCGATGTGCGTGGCGGTGAACCGGCAACTCCATTCCAGGCCACCGGCCTTGGTGTTCTCCCAGTCCTCGCCGGCCACCGTCCGCAGCAAGGTCGCGCAGCTCTCGGCGGCCTGTTCCACTCGTTCCGCACCCATGAATCGCATGCGGGCAGGCTAGGCCGCGGGCGATCTCAGGTCGACAGCATTTCGAGCTCGGCCCGCAGGTTGTAGCGGGCGGTCGCCTCCCAGTGCCGTTCGCCGTACGGGGTGCGGAACAGCCTCGGCAGGCCCAGGAGTTGGCGCAGAATCTCCGAACGGCCCGCGCGGAACGCGTCGTTCGGCACGAAGTGGTACTCCTCGCGCACGGCCGCCGTGTACGCGGCGTACGCCGACGGCGGCGCGGCCAGCACCGCGAGGTCCGCGTCGCACAGCACCTGCCCGTCGAAGTCGTCCTCGCCCGGGTCGTGGGTGACGGTCAGCCGCACCAGCCGGGCCACCTCCGCCGTCCTCTCCTCCGGCACCCCGGCCTCCGCGAGGGCGAGCTCGGCGAGGCGGGCCGACCGCTCCTCGTTCTCGGAGCGGTCCGGCAGATAGACGGCGTCGTGGAACCAGGCGGCCAGCCGTACGGTGTCCGCGTCCGTCGCGTATCTCTCCAGCGTGTCGACGTGGTCCAGGACCGCCGCCAGATGGGCGAGCGTGTGGTAGTGCCGCTGCGGCTCCTGCCAGCGGGTCAGCAGGTTGTCGGCGTACGGCGTCGGGTCGGGGCCCTCGGTGAGGCCGCGGGCGGCCTCCAGGGCACGGGCGAAGCGGGCGCGCAGGACGTCGGGATCGGCCATACGGCCATTCTCCCGCTACCTGGGGCCGGTCTGCCGCGGCCTGGGGCCGGTCTCCCGCTACCTGGGACCGGCCTGCCCCGGCTCGGTCGCGTTCGGGGCGGCTTGGAGGTGGCCGAACTCGCCGTCTTCGGCCGAGGTGCGATCTCGCGGGGCGGTGCCTTCCCGACGTACCCTGAGATTGGACTAGACCTGTAGTCGCTCCAGGGGAACACCGACGGAAGGGGTCGTATGAGCACGCGTGCAGTCCTGGAGGTGATCGCCCTCGACGCCGAGGACGCGGTCGCCGCCCAGGCCGGAGGCGCGGACCGGCTGGAGCTGGTCACCGACATGGCTGCCGACGGGCTCACCCCGCGGTCCGGCACCGTCGCCGCGATCCGCGCCGCCGTCGACATTCCGCTGCGCGTGATGCTGCGGCTCGCGGACGGGTTCGCCGCGGGGGAGGTCGACCGGCTGGTCGACGCCGTGCACGAGATGAAGGGGGCCGGGGCGACGGAGTTCGTCCTCGGCTTCCTCGACGCGCACGGTGAGGTCGACATGTACGCGGTCGAGCGGGTCGTCGCCGAGTTGTCCGGCTGCTCGTGGACCTTCCACCGGGCGATCGACCGGGCCGCCGACCGGGACGCCCTGCGCAAGCAGCTCGACGGGGTGCCGGGGCTCGACACGTATCTCACCGCTGGGGCGGCGGGTGGGGTCGACGACGGGCTGCCGACGTTGCTCTCCGAGGCGGGGCGACGGGGGGAGCCGGGGTACGAGCAGCAGATTCTGGTCGGGGGCGGGTTGCGGCTGGAGCATGTGCCGCGGTTGTTGGAGGCGGGGATCGACGGGTTCCACATCGGTGGGGCGGCTCGCCCTGCGGGCTGGGCCGGTGCGGTGTCCGTCGCCTCGGTCGCGGAGTGGCGCCGGGCGCTGGACGGGGGGCTGTGACCGGTCCTGTCCGCGCGGTTCCCCGCGCCCCTTTGGGACCGTGGGTCCCTGCGGGTCCGTTGCGGCTGGTCGCGCGGTTTCCCGCGCCCCTGGAAGGTTGCGCAGTTCCCTGCGCGACCAGCCAGGGGCGGCCTGCACTCTGACGATGATCGTCACCGTTCGTGGGAGGGGGCGTCGCCCGACCGGGGGCTAGGTCCTGTCGTCGAACTCCCGCCTGCCCCGCGACGCCGTGCACGCTCCCCCACTTCGTGGGAGGTGCCCCCACTCGCCGCACCGGGCACCAGCCCGAGTACGTCCGGTACGAGGGCCTGCACCCGGCACTCCCCCGGAGGGGGACCCCCAGAGCACGCACCTGACGCCGCGGGGCCGCCCTCCGGGCGACGACGGGAGTCCGACGACAGGACCTAGCGGAGGGCCGGGGGCAGGGGGGATGTGTGGGTCACGGTCAGGCCGGAGACCGCGCGGGTGAGGGCGACGTACAGGCGGCGCAGCCCCGTCCGTTCGTCCGGCTCGCCGTCGACCACGGCCTGCGGCTCGTCCAGGACGACGTAGTCGTACTCCAGGCCCTTCGCGAGGGACGCCGGTACGAGCGTGAGGCGCGTGTCGGGGGTCGTCTCCTCACCGGGATCCAGGTAGCCGATCCCCGCCTCACCCAGTGCCCCCGCCAGCGCGGCGACCCGCGCGTCCGCGGCGATGAGCCCGATCGACCCCTCCCGCCGCAGAGACTCCCGCACCGCGGCGATCACCTCGGCGTCCCCGCCGACCTCGCGCACCTCGAAGGAGCCCGGATTCTCCCGGACCGAGGCGACGGGCGTCAGACCGGGCGCGATGTGGGTGAGGAGCCGGGAGGCGTACGTGATCACATCCGTCGGCACCCGGAAACCGGCGGTCAGCTCCTCGACCACCGCGTCGGCCTTGCCGAGGTGCTCCAGCGCCTCCTCCCAGCTCCGGGTCGCCCACGGCGTCGTCCCCTGCGCGAGGTCGCCCAGCACGGTCGCGGAACCGGTCGTGCAGCGGCGCCCCACCGCGCGGTACTGCATCGGCGACAGGTCCTGCGCCTCGTCCAGTACGACATGCCCGAGCGACGGCGTGCGGTCCACCAGGTCGGCGGTCTCGTCGACCAGCACCGCGTCGGCCGCGGACCACTTCGCCGACTTCACCGAGCGCACCGGCTTCGCCCACAGGATCGTCTTGCGCTCCTCCTCCGTGAGCAGCCCCTCGGCGTGCTCGGCGAGGAAGTCGGCGTCCGTGAGCAGGCGCAGCACCAGCTTGGCCGGGTCCACGGGGGGCCAGAGCGCCTTCACCGCCGCCTTGACCGCGCTGTTGCGGGCCACCGCGTCCTGCACACGGTCGTCCGGGGCCTCGCCGGACCGTTCCATCTGCACCAGCACCGCGTGCGCGATCCGCTGCGGCAGGGCCTCGCGCGCGGCGCCGTAGCGCATGCCGCGGTCCAGCAGCTCGCGGACGATGTCCTCCAGTTCGTAGGCGGGGACGCGCCAGCGCCGGGAGCCGCGGACCACGACGACCGGCTCGGTGGGCATGGTGACCTGCGCGTACACCGCCCGGCGCAGCACCTGCGCCATCCTCGCGTCACCCTTGACGACCGCGGCGGCCGCCTCGTCGGTGCCGCGCACCTCCACATGGGCGACCAGGTCGTCGACGGTTGCCTGGCGGACTGTCAGCTCGCCCAGGGCGGGGAGGACTTGCTCGATGTAGTGGAGGAAGGACTTGTTCGGCCCGATGACGAGCGTGCCGGTGCGGGCCAGCCGCTCGCGGTGCGCGTAGAGCAGATAGGCGACCCGGTGCAGGCCGACCGCGGTCTTACCGGTGCCGGGGCCGCCCTGCACGCAGACCGTGCCCCCGAGGCCGGAGCGGACGATCTCGTCCTGCTCGGGCTGGATCGTCGCCACGATGTCCCGCATCGGGCCGACGCGCGGGCGCTCGATCTCCCGCTGGAGCAGCTTGCTGGTGCGGGCGGCCTCCGCCGGGTCGGACAGCCGTTCGTCCTCGTACGCCGTGAGGTCGCCGCCGGTGTAGCCGAAGCGGCGGCGCAGGCCGACGGCCATCGGGTCCTTCTTGGAGGCGCGGTAGAACGGCTGCGAGACGGGGGCGCGCCAGTCGATGACCATCGGGTCGCCGCCGGCGTCGTGGACGTGCCGACGTCCGATGTACAGCGTCTGTTCAGCGGCCTCCGGCCGCGGGCGCTCGCCCTCCGCGCCCCCCGCGCCCTCGGCCCGGTCCGCGCCCGGCGCGTGCAGGTAGTCGAGGCGGCCGAAGAAGAGGGGGGTGTCGCTGAGGTCGGCCAGTGCCTTGACGCGTTCCTCGATCTGGCGGGCCAGGACCTCGGCGTTGACCCAGTTCGCGGTGACGTCGCTGATGTCCAGGGACTCCACGTCCTCGCGCATGGCGCGCAGGGCGGCGCGGGAGGAGGCGAGGTGGGAGCGCTCTCGGGTCAGGGGGTCGACGATGGGCGTGGACAAGGGGGTGCCTCCGGGTGACCTGCTGGCTGCTGGTTGCGGGGTGCCGCCCGGTTTCCGTCCGGGTGGCCGCGCTCCGTGGGGAGGCGGGAGGGCCGTGCCCCCTCCAGGGGGGTGGGCAAGAGCGGAGAGTCTAGGTGGGGCGGGGGCGGGGGTGCCAGTCGTTTTCCGCGAGGTGGGGCGGCTGCGGGTGCGTCGTGGCTTGTCGCGCAGTTCCCCGCGCCCCTAGGGGAGCTGCGTGGCTGGTGCGCGTGTGCGGGTGCGGGTTGGCCGGGGTTCCTCGCGCAGTTCCCCGCCCCCTGAGGGCGGTTGCGTGCGGGTACCGCCGTGGGAGCAAGGGAGCCCTGTCGCCGGGCGTGGGCGGCTGCGAGAACTCGTCCCCGCGCCCCCGAGAACTCGCGCAGTTCCCCGTGCCCCCGAGGAAGGGGCGCGGGGAAACTGCGCGGTCTTCTCAGGGGCGCGGGGAACCGCGCGAGCAGCCATGGGCGGCCCGCACCCGAAAACGCCGCCCGGGCGCGGGGCACCTAGGGGAAGGCCCGCCCATCCCCCGGGGGAGCGGGTCCGTCCGCAGGGGGAGGCGGGCCTCCGCACGGTTCCGCCCGGGGACCGATGCCCGCTTTATGTCGGAAACCGCACCATGGAGACATGAGCGCAGCGACCATCCACCCAGCCCCCGTCATCCCCTCCGGAGCGACCGCCTCCCAGACCGGCACCCACCGGCAGCACCGTCTCGGCGACACCCTGCACGCGATACGCGTGTTCGTGGGCGCCGCCGTGGACGTGGTGCTGCTGGGGGAGTACGGCGAGGAGGCCGGAGTCCGCCGGCGCTAGCCCCGGGAAGCCACCACCCTCAGCTCTCCGCGAGCAGCTCGTCCGCGTCCATGATCCGGTACGCGTACCCCTGCTCGGCCAGGAAGCGCTGCCGGTGTGCGGCGAAGTCCTGGTCGATGGTGTCGCGGGCGACGACCGAGTAGAAGTGCGCCTGATGGCCGTCCGCCTTGGGCCGCAGCACCCGGCCGAGACGCTGGGCCTCCTCCTGGCGCGACCCGAAGGTGCCCGACACCTGGATGGCGACCGTGGCCTCCGGCAGGTCGATGGAGAAGTTCGCCACCTTCGACACCACCAGCACGCTGATCTCGCCCTCCCGGAAGGCGTCGAAGAGCTTCTCGCGCTGCGCGTTGGAGGTCTCGCCCTTGATCACCGGCGCGTCCAGATGCTCTCCCAGCTCGTCGAGCTGGTCGATGTACTGCCCGATGACCAGGATCTGCTGCCCGGCGAACCGGCGCACGATCGCCTCGGTGACCTTCCGCTTGGTCGCGGTGGTCGCACAGAACCGGTACTTCTCCTCCGCCTCCGCGGTCGCGTAGGCGAGCCGCTCGGAGTCGGTCAGGTTCACCCGCACCTCGACGCAGTCGGCGGGCGCGATGTACCCCTGCGCCTCGATCTCCTTCCAGGGCGCGTCGAACCGTTTGGGCCCGATCAGCGAGAACACGTCCGACTCGCGGCCGTCCTCGCGCACGAGGGTCGCCGTCAGACCGAGCCGCCTGCGCGCCTGGAGGTCGGCGGTGAACTTGAACACCGGCGCGGGCAGCAGATGCACCTCGTCGTAGAGGATCAGCCCCCAGTCCCGGGAGTCGAAGAGCTCCAGGTGCGGGTAGACGCCCTTCCGCCGGGTCGTCAGCACCTGGTAGGTGGCGATGGTGACCGGGCGGATCTCCTTGCGGGTGCCGCTGTACTCGCCGATCTCGTCCTCGGTCAGCGAGGTCCGCTTCACCAGCTCGTGCTTCCACTGCCGGGCCGAGACCGTGTTGGTGACGAGGATCAGCGTCGTCGACTTGGCCTCGGCCATGGCCCCGGCGCCCACCAGCGTCTTCCCGGCGCCGCAGGGCAGGACGACGACACCGCTGCCGCCGTGCCAGAAGTTCTCCACGGCCTGCCGCTGGTAGGGCCGCAGCGCCCAGCCGTTCTCGTCCAGGTCGATCGGGTGCGCCTCGCCGTCCACGTACCCGGCGAGGTCCTCGGCCGGCCAGCCCAGCTTGAGCAGCGTCTGCTTGATCTGCCCGCGCTCGGAGGGGTGCACGGCGACGGTGTCGGGGTCGATCCGGGCGCCGACCAGCGGGGCGATCCGCTTGGAGCGCAGAATCTCCTCCAGCACCGGCCGGTCGGTGCTGGTGAGCACCAGCCCGTGCGCGGGATGCTTGAGCAGGCTGAGCCGTCCGTAGCGGTCCATCGTCTCGGCGATGTCCACGAGCAGCGCGTGCGGCACGGGATAGCGGCTGTACTGCACCAGCGCGTCCACGACCTGCTCGGCGTCGTGCCCGGCGGCGCGCGCGTTCCACAGGCCCAGCGGGGTGACCCGGTAGGTGTGGATGTGTTCCGGCGCCCGCTCCAGCTCCGCGAACGGCGCGATGGCCCGGCGGCAGTCGTCCGCCTGCTCGTGGTCGACTTCCAGGAGCAGGGTTTTGTCCGACTGGACGATCAGCGGTCCGTTCACGTGTGCGTCCATCCCTTCCACGCGGGCCAAACCTCCAGTGTGCCGCACGGCCCGCCGAAGTGGGCGGGCCGTCGGTGAACCCGTGGGAGGGGAGCCCGGTGCCGCTCCCGCCGCGCCCGGGCCCGCCGCATGGAGGCTCCTCAGTCGTCCGCGAGTTCGGCGACTCCCGTGATCCGGTGCAGCGGATACGTGCGGACCTCGTCGGCGGTGTGGTCGTACGCCGTGACGAAGCCGCCCTCGACGCGGACCGGGGCGATGACCCGCTGGCTGGCGGAGCCCTCGGCGTTGACGTACCCGATCCACAGGGACTGGCCGGTCAGGACGGCGGCCTGCATGGTCGCGAGGGTCTCGGCGGAGGAGGTACGGGGCAGCTCGCCGGCCGCGAGCGGGGCGCTGTCGGGCGCCTTGCGCGGGGCGGTGGAGGCCAGGTCGCCCGCCCGGATCGCGCGGATCGCCGCGGTCAGCAGCGTGGCGTCCGGGGTCGGCGGCCCTTCCGGCACCGGCTCGGGGGCGGTGCGCGGCGGGGTGCGGTGGGCGTGCGCGCGGGTGATCACCACATCGCCCTCCGCGGACTCGGCCGCCGGGGCGAAGCCCATCGCGCGCAGCCCCTCCAGCAGGCCCGCCGGGTCGGTCTGCGCGGCCAGCACGGTCGGCGCGAGGCGGCGCAGCCGCAGTCCGGCCGCGCGCTTGTCGGCGAGGATCTCGTTCAGCACGCCGTCGTCGTCGCAGCGGACGTACGCCGAGGCCGCGCCCACCCGCAGATGCCCGTGCCGACGGGCCACGTCGTCGATCAGATAGGCGAGCGGCTGCGGCACCGGCGTACGGGAGTGCGCGGAGAGGAAGGCGTGCAGGTCGGAGGCGCTGCGCCCGGCGTCCAGGGCGCGCCGCACCGAGCCCGGCGTGAAGCGGTAGACGGTCGCGCCGCCCTTGGACTCCACATCGGCGAGCACAGCCAGCATGTCGGCCAGCGGCCGCCGCAGCGGGCCCGGCGCCACCGCCGTCAGGTCGGCCTGGAGCAGAACATGGTCCAGCGGTTCGGGCAGAAGGGGTGCGAGCAGCCGGGCGGCGGCCGCGGAGGCGACGGCCTGTTCGGCGGGGGAGAGCGGCTCGGCGTGGGCGGTGCGGTGATGCACGGGCAGTCGGTCGCCGGGTCCCTCGGTAGCCCCTCTCTCCGCCGCCGAGGGCAGCGCGAGCAGGGCGCGGCCCTGCGAGGACAGCGCGCCGCGCCCGGTCACGCCGAGCAGTTCCGCCTCGGCCAGGGTCCAGCGGGCGAGCCGGGTGCGCAGGTCGTCCTCGCCGCGCCGGCCACCACGCAGCGGCCGCTCCCAGTGCAGCCGGGCCAGCACCGACTCGGCGTCCGCGGCCGCGCCCTCCGGCAGCCCGGCCAGCAGGGCCAGCACCCGGTGGCGCACCTCGGGGGCGGCGGAACGGTCCAGCCCCGGGCCCAGCGCCGACAGCGGGCGGTCCTTCGCGTCCCGGCCGCCGACCACGCCCGAGGCGCGGGTCGCCGTCAGCCAGGTCTCGGCGAGGTGCGCCCAGCGCTCGGCGGCGGGGCGCTCCAGCCACTCGTCGTAGCCGGGGGTGGCGGCATAGCGCTCGTCGGCCTCCCCGTCGGAGGCGATCAGGCCCGCGGCGTAGGCCAGTTCCACCCAGAACGCGGCGACCGGTTCGGACACGTCCAGCGCCACGGCGGTCCGCTTGAGGTCGCGCACGCTCAGTCCGCCGGCCCGCATCACCGCGGGGCCGCCCTCGTCCCAGTCCTTCAGCAGCTCCTCCACCGTCGCCAGCGTGGTGAACGCCTGCCCGGCCGCCGTCGCGTCCACCACCTTCGGCGCGTGCGTGGCCGCCGCGGCGACCGCGGGCGGCGCCGGCTCCACGACCCGGTGGGCGCGTCCGCCGCGCAGCGCGAGCGCGACCTCCCGGGGCAGTACGACCGTGCCCGGGGAGGTCGGCAGCAGCAGCCCGCGGTCCAGCAGCCAGCGCAGCCGGGCCGCCGGATCGGCGGTGACCTGCCCGTACGGCGGCCCCCACACGAGCCGCTCCAGCACCTCGACGGAGTCCTTCGGGGCCCCGCCGAGCAGGGCCGCGAGCCGGTCCCGGTCCTTGAACAGGCTGCTCAGCGCCTCGGCCGCCGACACGGGGTCGTGCGTGGTGGGCAGCCCGGCGGTGGTCACGATCTCCTGGATCCGCCCCGGCGACATGCCGGCCGTCGCCTCCCGCACGCTCGGGCCGAGACCCGTCGGGGACGGGTGCTGCGGGGAGGGCACGAGCAGCTCGCGGGCGGTGCGCACCAGCCGCAGCCGGTCGTCGCCACCCCACACCAGCGCCTGCTCCCGCAGCGTGCCGAGCGCCTGCGGCAGCGCCGCCGCGACGACCTGGTCGCCGTCGTCGCCCGCCATCAGCCCCAGCAGTTCGCCGTACGACGCAGGGTCCCCGGCCACGGCCAGTGCCTCCGCCGTCTGCAGCGCGAACCGGTCCAGCCGCTCCAGCGCCCTGACGACGGACGCGCGCGTGCCGGCCCTGGTCGCCAGCTGCGTCAGGTCCGTGGGCACGGGCGTGATGAGGTCGGGTCGGCTGCGCAACAGCGCCGCCAGCGAGGTGTCGTCCCTGCCGCGAAGCGCCTCCGCGAGGGACCGTGGAGCCGTGGCCTCGGTGCTCATCTGACCCACGGTAGCGGGTGGGTACGACACGGAGACACGACCCATGACCGGGTTTCTCCCCGACCGCCCTGCGGCGAGCCTGCCCACCCCCCTGCACCGACATGCGGCTCCGCCGCGCAGGCACGGGGCGTCGGACGACAGCCGAGTCGCCGGGTGCCGCCGCGCCCACCCGTGCCGCCCAGCGGCACGACTGCCCGCGGCTAGGCGCGATCTTCTAGGGGCGCGGGGGACCGCGCAGTCTTTGGGGGCGCGGGGAACTGCGCAGTCTTTCAGGGGCGCGGGGAACTGCGCAGTCTTTCAGGGGCGCGGGGAACTGCGCGACCAGCCACAGGCGACCGGCACCCGAGGACGGGCAGGATCCCACCCCAGGGGCGCGAGGAACTGCGCAGTCCTTTGGGGGCGCGGGGAACTGCGCGACAAACCGCCCCCCCCAACCCCCGCCACAGACCTCCGCACCCGCCCCGCGCGGTACCTTCGTCCCCGACGGGGTTACCAACACTGCCGCCCCGGAGGGGACTTCGTGGGGATCGAGAGCGACCAGGTCGTCTACGAGTATCTGAGCCGCGTCGGAGACGTCGCTCACCAGAGCCAGCTGCCCTCCTCCGAACGCATGCGCCTCGTATCGGCCCTGCGCGACGAGATCGACCGCCGCCGCGCGAAGTCGGCCGTGGACACCCCGGCCGCGGTCCGCCGCATCCTCGACCGCATCGGCACCCCCGACGAGGTCGTCGCCGCGGCGGGCGGCACCCGCGGCAGGCCCCCCGGCCCGGCGGCCGTGCCCGCGCAGCGCGACGGCGAGGACCGGCCGCGCGGCGCCGTACCCCGGCCACGCTCCGAGGCCGCCCTGCCGCCCCACCTCGCCGGCGCGGACGAACTCGGCGACAGCACGGTCCAGCCCGACTGGTGGCGCGTGGAGAGCAGCCCCTTCGGCACCGGCGACGACGTCCCCGGCTTCGTCGGCGGAGTGATCGTCCCCGAGCTCCTCAAGCGGCCCCCGAAGGACACGAAGGGCAAGGGGGAGACGGAACCCGGGGACGAGCCGGAGGAGGACCCGGAGGAGACGGCCGAGGAGGGTGCCTCCCGCGCCCGGCGGCTGAGGATGCCCGCCGTACGGGAGTGGAACAACCCCCTGCTGCTGTGCGCGGCCGCGCTGCTCGTGGCCGGCGCGGTGCTCGGCAGCCTGCTGCCGCTGGCCCTGGGCTGGCTGATCGCATGGGCGTCGAGGCGGCTGACCAAGGCAGAGATCAAGGGCGCGGTGATCGTCGTGCCGGGTCTCGCCGTCGCCGCGGGAGTGGTCTGGCTGTGGGGCCGCGACACCGGCCGCTGGGGCGACCCGATCGCCGAGGACGCGATGCGCGACGCCCTGTCCGGCACCTGGCCCTGGGTGCTGCGCGGCGCGGCCGTCGCCTCGGCCCTGTTCCTGGTGTGGCGCTCGCAGCGCGGCAGGTGAGACGGGGTGTGTCCGGGCCCTGGGCACCGGCGGCCCCGGCCGTACGGGCCCCGGCACAATGGCCCGTATGGCTTACCCCACCGCGTCCGCGCTCACCGTCGGCTTCGACCTCGACATGACCCTGATCGACTCCCGTCCCGGCATCCACGCCTGCTACACGGCGCTGGCCGAGCGGACCGGGACGTACATCGACGCGGACCTGGCGGTCACCCGGCTGGGGCCGCCGCTCGTGGAGGAGCTTGCGAACTGGTTCCCGGCGGAGCACGTGACGGAGATGGCCGACCTGTACCGGTCGATGTACCCGGCGCACGCGATCACCGGCACGGCGGCGCTGCCCGGCGCCCGTGAGGCCGTCGACGCCGTGGGGCGGGCCGGCGGCCGCTCCGTCGTGGTCACGGCGAAGTACGAGCCCAACGCCCGGCTCCATCTGGACCACCTGGGCATCGAGCCCGACGCGCTGGTCGGCGACCTGTGGGCCGAGCAGAAGGCGCGCGCGTTGCGCGAGCACGGCGCACAGGTGTACGTCGGGGACCACGAGGGCGACGTGCGCGGGGCGCGCGCGGCCGGCGCACTGTCGGTGACCGTGGCGACGGGCCCCTTCACCGAGGCGCAGCTGCACACGGTGGGTGCCGACGTCGTCCTCCGCGACCTGACGGAGTTCCCGGCCTGGCTGACGGGCCATCTCCAGACGTCAGCCGTCTGAGACCTCGGCCGTAGGAACCACGGCCGTCCGACACCACGGCCGCTCCCGGCTCACCCGTCGCGACCGTCCCGTCAGCCCGCCGCGTCGACCCGCCGGGTCAGCCCGCCGCGTCCGCCCGCGCCCGGCGGCGCCCGTCGGCGGCCGAACGCAGCACCCCGGCACCGGCGACGAGGAATCCGACGCCCATGAGCATGCTCAGTCCGAACATGTACGTCGGAAACGGTGTCGTCCCCAGCAGGAACGGGGCCACCGTGACCAGAGTGGCCACGGCACCGATGAAGAACACGACTGCACCGGCACGGATCAGTCCGTCACCGGGCACGGCGGAATTCGTTTGGGTTTTGTCACGCACCCGACCAGGGTAGTTCCCAGCCCGAAGGAACAACCCGGCGACGTCTTGTCAGCCGCCCCGGGACCATTAGCCTTGGTACCGGCGGGTCAGGGACGACCCGCCTCATGACGTTATAAGCAGCAGTTTTCCGACGAGTACGAGGACGAGGACAGACGTGCCTACCGGCAAGGTCAAGTGGTTCAACAGCGAGAAGGGCTTCGGCTTTCTCTCCCGTGACGACGGCGGGGACGTCTTCGTCCATTCCTCGGTCCTCCCCGCCGGAGTCGAGGCGCTCAAGCCGGGACAGCGTGTGGAGTTCGGAGTGGTCGCCGGCCAGCGCGGCGACCAGGCCCTGTCGGTGACGCTCCTGGAGCCCACCCCGTCGGTCGCGGCCGCCCAGCGCAAGAAGCCCGACGAGCTGGCCTCCATCGTCCAGGACCTCACGACCCTCCTGGAGAACGTGACCCAGACCCTGGAGCGCGGCCGCTACCCCGACAAGGTCGCCGGCAAGAAGGTCGCCGGCCTGCTGCGCGCGGTCGCCGACCAGCTCGACGTCTGATCCCCGTATCCCTTACGGGAACTCCAGCGCGTCCGGGCCGAGGGGCGGCAGCAGCCCCTCGGCCGCCGCGCGGGCCAGCAGCCCGCGCACGGCCGCGTAGCCGTCCTCGCCGAGTGCCGCGGTGAACTCGTTGACGTAGAGCCCGATGTGCTGGTCGGCGACGGCCGGGTCCATCTCCTGGGCGTGTTCCATGACGTAGGGGCGGGAGACCTCGGGGTCGTCCCAGGCGGCCCGTACGGAGGTACGGATCGCGTCCGCGAGCCGCCGCAGGGTCTCCTCGCCGAGGGAGCGCTTGGCGATGATCGCGCCCAGCGGGATCGGCAGACCGGTGGTGGCCTCCCAGTGCTCGCCCATGTCGGCGAGCTTGTGCAGGCCGTAGTTCCGGTACGTGAAGCGGGCCTCGTGGATGACCAGGCCCGCGTCGACCTTGCCGTCGCGCACGGCCGGCATGATCTCGTGGAACGGCATCACCACGATCTCGCCCACACCGCCGGGCACGGTGTCCGCCGCCCACAGCCGGAACAGCAGGTACGCCGTCGACCGCTCGCTCGGCACCGCGACCGTACGGCCCGTCAGTCCCCCGTCGCCGAGCGCGGAGGCGCCCCCGGTCCCGGCCTCGCGGGTGAGGACCAGCGGGCCGCAGCCCCGGCCGAGCGCGCCGCCGCAGGGCAGCAGGGTGTACGTGTCCAGGACGTACGGCAGCACCGCGTAGGACACCTTCAGCACGTCGTGCTCGCCGCGCTCGGCCATGCCGTTGGTGATGTCGATGTCGGCGAAGGTGACGTCCAGGGCGGGCGCGCCGGGCACCCGGCCGTGCGCGAGGGCGTCGAAGACGAAGGTGTCGTTCGGGCAGGGGGAGTACGCGATCTGGAGACTCATGCCGTTTTCCAACTCGTCAGGACGGGTGCGAGCTTCCCGAAGCCCTCGGCCAGCGCGGCCAGGGCCTCGCCGATGCGCCAGGCGGCCCGGTCACGGGGGCCCACGGGGTTGGAGATCGCGCGTATCTCCATGACGGGCGTGCCGTGCAGGGCGACCGCCGCCTCGGCGACGCCGAAGCCCTCCATGGCCTCGGCGAGGGCCTCCGGGTGGCGTGCGCGCAGCGCGGCGGCGCCGGCGGCGGTGCCGGTGACGGTCGAGACGGTGAGCACGGCCCCGGTGCGCGCCCCGGCCGCGGCGGCGGCCCGCCGGACGAGGTCCCCGGGCGGGCGGTGGGTGACGGTGCCGAAGCCCAGCTCGGTGACCGGCAGGAAACCGTCGGCCGTCTCCGCGCCCAGGTCGGCGGCGGTGATCTCGTCGGCCACCACGAGCGAGCCGACCGGCGCGCCGGGCAGGAACCCGCCCGCGATGCCGGCGGAGACGACGAGTGTGTAGGGCGCGCCGTCGAGGGCGGCCGCGGTGAGCGCGGCCGCGACGGAGGCGGCGGCGCGCGCGGGGCCGACCCCGGCGGCCAGCAGGTCGGGGCCGTCCGGGACCCGGTGCAGCAGCGCGCCGGGCAGGAGCGCCTCGACGGGCCGGCGCGGGAACGCCCGTGCCACCGCGTCCCGTTCGGCGGGGACGGCGGTGGCGACGAGGACCCGGGTGCTGGACGTGGTCAGGAGTTCCCGTCCGGGTCCTTGTTCTTGAGCTTGAACGACCACATGCCCTCCACCGCCTTCTCACCCATGCGGATGGTGACGGTGTTGGTGTTGCCCTCGGTGCCGTACTGGGCCTGGAAGAACGCGCTGCCGGGGAGCGTGCGGTACGTGTTCTCGCTGAAGTCGATGAACTGGCGGCCGTTCACCAGGACCGTCCAGCGGCCGTCCGCGATCTCCGGGTCGACACCGAAGCGGACGGTCTCGTCCTCTCCGAGTTCGATCGACTGGATGTCGCCGGTGTTCTTGGCGCACCCCTCCAGCGCCTTGGCGTCCAGCGGGTCGCCGTCGTTGTAGCAGACGGCCTCGGAGGTGACCGAGTTGGAGCCGATGGTGACCGTCGCCACGGGGGTCGGCTTGTCGCAGGCCGTGAGGACGAGCAGTCCGGCGGAAACGGCGCCGGCGGCGGCGACGGCGCGGCGGCGTCGCACAGCGGATTGCATCGAGGTCATGGGCGAAGGCTATCGGGCCCTCCTGTCCGCTCTCCCACCTGGGGGCCGGGCCATGCCGTGGGTTACGCCACTCGCGTCCGGGGACGGCCGGAGGCACCCGGGCGGCGGGGCCGCGACAGGGCCCGGACCAGGGCCGCGGGCGCCCCGGCGCCGGACCGCGGAGGCCGCGCCGGTCTCAGTCCACGCGGCCCGGCGCCGGACCGCAGAGGCCGCCCCCGCCTCAGCCGCCCCGGCGCCGGGACGCGGAGGCTGGCCCGGTCTCAGTTCACGCGCGGTCGCGCCGCGCCGCCGTGCCGGGCCGAGCTCAGCAGCCCCCGTACGGTCGTCAGCC
The DNA here is from genome assembly GCF_042873115.1 of Streptomyces sp. NPDC005017. NCBI lineage: Bacteria > Bacillati > Actinomycetota > Actinomycetes > Kitasatosporales > Streptomycetaceae > Streptomyces > Streptomyces sp. NPDC005017. The sequence goes on from NZ_JBIALD010000010.1 coordinate 148,337, forward strand.
AGCCCGCCGCCACGATCGCGGCGCCCACCGACAGCCCCAGCGCGCCGTTCAGCGGCATGGCGATGCCGATCGCGCCGCCGAAGACCCACGACACCTGGAGCAGCGTCTCGGAGCGGGCGAACGCCGACGTACGCACCTGTTCGGGCACGTCCCGCTGGATCAGCGCGTCCAGGGACAGCTTGGACAGCGCCTGCGCGAAGCCCGCGACCGCCGTCAGGGCGGCCACCAGCGCCGCCCCGAAGAACACGGCCGCCACGATCGCCGCGCCCGCCACCAGCGCCACCACCGTCACGATGATGATCTCCGGGGCCCGCGAACGCAGCCAGGCCCCGACCGCCGTGCCGCACGCGTTGCCCACGCCCGCCGAGACCGCGACCATGCCGAGCGAGACGGCCGCGCTCTGCCCGCTCAGCGGATGCTCGCGCAGCAGGAACGCGAGGAAGAAGATCAGGAACCCGGACAGACAGCGCAGCGAGCAGTTCGCGCCGAGGGCGTGGGTGACGGCGATGCCGACCGTACGCAGGCCCGGCCGTTTGACCGGCTGGCGGTGCGGGCCGTGCAGATGCTGGGCGTCGGCCGCGAGCAGCGCGGTGTCCTCGCCGCGGGCCGAGTCGACCTTGCGGGGCAGCGAGAACGACAGGAACGTTCCCGCCATGAAGATCACGAACGCCCCGTACAGCGGCCATCGCGGCCCCAGCGCCTGGAGCCCGGCCCCTACGGGTGCCGCGATGCCGGTCGCCAGCAGACCGCCCAGGGTGACCCGGGAGTTCGCCTTCACCAGGGAGAACTTCGGCGGCAGCAGCCGGGGCACCACCGCGCTGCGCACCACCCCGTACGACCGGGACGCGACCAGCACGCCGAGCGCCGCCGGGTACAGCTGGATGCTGCCGCTGATCACCGCCCCGGACAGCACCAGGGCGAGCAGCGCCCGCGCCAGCATCGCGCAGGCCATCGCCGCGCGCCGGCCGTGCGGTACCCGGTCCAGGAGCGGGCCGATGACCGGGGCGAGCAGCGTGAAGGGCGCCATGGTGATGGCGAGGTAGAGCGCGACCCGGCCACGGGCCTCGTCGGTGGGCACCGAGAAGAACACGGTGGAGGCCAGCGCGACCGTGATCATCATGTCGCCCGCGCCGTTCACCGCGTGCAGCTCGATCAGCTTGCCGAGGCCCGACTCGCCCGCGCCCTGCGCGTGGGTGGCCTTGCGGATGCCCCGGGCCGGGCCCGTCACCGGCAGGTGCAGGGCACGCCCGAGGGAGCGGACGAAGCCGCGGAACCGGCTCGAACCGCCACTTCGGCTGTTCCCCTTGGCCCCACCGACCCCGGTGGCGTCCTGGGGCGACCTCGCGGCTGCCACGACGCCATAGTGCCCCGAAGAGGACGGGTGTAGTGCGGTTACCGCGCGTATGGCCCTGCACTTTCGTGGTTGTCCCCGGCGGGAATCCACCGGCGTCCGAGGTTCCGGGCGCCCCGGAAGATCACTCCGATCGCACCGGAAACCACGTCGGTGTAGGCCGAGCGCCCGCGAACAGGTAGCGTGCGTATCTCAGCCATCCCGCACAATGGATGGCACAGGTGCGCCCGAGTGCGATCGGACGCGGACGTCGACGCGGCCCACAGGTCCGCTCCGTCCGCTCCGTCGCCGGAAGCACCCCATGAGAGACGGCGTAGGAGAGAAGCGATACCTGTGAGCGCAGCGACCACGCGAAGCCGCACCCCCGACCGCCTGTGCGCCGAGGCGGTCGACCTCGCCCGCACCGCCGCCGAGGAGGCGGCCGCCCCCGGCGTCGTCGGCGAGCACTCAGGACTCGTCTCCGAGGGCGACCGTGTGGTCACGCACTTCTTCGAGTGCAAGGAGATGGGCTACCGCGGCTGGCGCTGGGCGGTGACCGTGGCCCGTGCCTCCCGCGCGAAGATCGTGACCCTGGACGAGGTCGTCCTGCTGCCCGGCCCCGACGCCCTGCTGGCCCCCGAGTGGGTGCCGTGGAGCGAGCGGCTGCGCCCCGGCGACATGGGTCCCGGCGATCTGCTGCCCACCGACGCCGAGGACCTGCGTCTGGAGCCCGGCTTCTCGGGCGAGGACGAACCCTCGCCCGACTCCGCGGTCTCCCCGGACATGGCCGAGCTGGCCGAGGCGGAGGACGCGGACGTCACCGCCGGTGTCCCGGCCCATCTGCCCAGCGCGCCGACCCGCGGCTCCATCGCCGCCGTCGCCGAGGAACTCGGCATGCGCCGCGCCCGCGTGCTGTCCCGCTACGGCCTGCACACCGCCGCCGACCGCTGGGACGAGTCGTTCGGCGCCAAGACGCCGATGGCCCAGGCCGCCCCCGCCACCTGTGTCAGCTGTGGCTTCCTCACCCCGATCGGCGGCTCCCTCGGCCAGGCCTTCGGTGTCTGCGCCAACGAGTTCTCGCCCGCCGACGGCCGCGTGGTCTCCCTGTCCTACGGCTGCGGCGGCCACTCCGAGGCCGCGGTCATGCCGAAGCCTCCCCAGCCGGCCCCGCCGGTCGTCGACGAGACCCGCGTCGACCCCTTCCCCCTCCGCCCCGCCCCCGACTCCGGCTCGGTCCCCGACCTCCCCGACGAATCCACAGCGGAACTGGGCCACTCGTAACCCGCCCGGGCCCGCGGCGCCCCGACGGACGTGCCCCTAAGGGGCGCGCGGAACCGCGCGGTCTTTCAGGGGCGCGGGGAACCGCGCGGTCTTTCAGGGGCGCGGGGAACCGCGCGGTCTTGAGGGGCGCGGGGAACCGCGCGGTCTTGAGGGGTGCGGGGAACTGCGCGGTCTTTTAGGGGCGCGGGGAACTGCGCGAACAACCACGACGCACGGTAGGTCGGCAATCCACAGCCCCCGGCAGACGCACCCCCGCCCGCCCAAAGGCCGCCTAGCCGCAGGCAGGCGTGCCGCTGGCGCAGTCTTCAGGGGCGCGAGGAACCGCGCAGTCTTCAGGGGCGCGAGGAACCGCGCGGTCTTTTAGGGGCGCGGGGAACTGCGCGAACAACCACGACGCACGGAAAGTCGGCTCCCGACAGCCCCCGGCAGACGCACCCCCGCAAGCCCGCGCACCCGCCCAGGCCCCGGGGCAAGGGCACCACACAACCGCACCCCCAGACGCGCCCCCACCCCGCGCCGGGGAATCACGACCACCTCCGCGCGGTACCTTCAAGGTCACGCCGATGAGGAGAGTGTGGACGTGACCAAGTTCGTGCGGCCCGCAGCCGAAGGCGCCGACCCCTTCGGGACGGCACGTCTACGGCGCGGGGTACTCGACGCCTGGGCCACCAGCCCCGCCCGTTTCCGCGAGGACGCGAACGCCGAGGAGGACCTGGTCCTCGGCGGCTACCGGGACCGGCTCGTCGTCGAGCTCGCCCAGAACGCCGCCGACGCCGCCGCCAGAGCCCAGGTCCCCGGCCGTCTGCGCCTCACCCTGCGAGACGGCGTCCTGGTCGCCGCGAACACCGGCGCACCCCTGGACGCGGCCGGCGTGGAGTCCCTGGCCACCCTGCGCGCCTCCGCCAAGCGGGAGACCGGCACCGCGGCCGTCGGCCGGTTCGGCGTCGGCTTCGCCGCGGTCCTCGCCGTCACCGACGAGCCCGCGGTCGTCGGCCGCCACGGAGGCGTGCGCTGGTCGCTCCCCGAGGCCCGCGACCTGGCCGCCGAGACCGCCCGGCACAGCCCCGGCCTGGGCGACGAGATCCGCCGCCGCGACGGCCACGTACCCCTGCTGCGGCTGCCGTTCGCCGCCGAGGGCAGCGCCCCCGACCCGTACGACACCGCCGTCATCCTGCCACTGCGCGACACCGCCGCCACCGACCTCGCCGAACGGCTCCTCGCCGCCGTGGACGACGCCCTGCTGCTGGCCCTGCCCGGCCTGGAGGAGGTCGTGATCGACGCGGGCGGCGACACCCGCACCCTGCGCCGCTCCACCGACGGCACCCTGACCGTCGTGGAGGACTCGCGCGACGGCACCACCCGCTGGCGCACCGCCGCCGCGCACGGGCAGCTGCGGCCCGAACTGCTCGCCGACCGGCCCGTCGAGGAGCGGCTGCGCCCGTACTGGTCGGTCACCTGGGCCGTGCCCGTGGACGCCGACGGCACGCCCGCGCGGCCGCGCACCAGCCCGGTCGTGCACGCGCCGACGCCCAGCGACGAGGCGCTCGGCGTGCCCGCCCTGCTCATCGGCTCCTTCCCGCTCGACCCCACCCGCCGGCACGCCGCGGCGGGCCCGCTGACCGACTTCCTCGTCCAGCGCGCCGCCGACGCCTACACCGAGCTGCTCGCCGGATGGCGCCCGGTGACGACCGGCATCATCGAGCTCGTGCCCGGCCCGCTCGGCCGCGGCGAGCTGGACGGGGCGCTGCGCCAGGCGATCCTGGAGCGGCTGCCGCGCACCGCCTTCCTGCCGCCCGCCGTCGAGGGCGGCGAGGACCACGAGGAGCTCCCCGAGGCCCTGCGGCCGCGCGAGGCCGAGGTCGTCGAGGGCGCGGGCGCCGACACCGTGCGCGTACTGGCCGAGGTGCTGCCGACGCTGCTGCCCGCCGGGCTGGAGCGCCGCGCGGAGCTGCGCACGCTGGGCGTGGCCCGGGTGCCGCTGACCGACGCCGTGGACCGGCTGGCCGGGCTGGAGAAGGACCCCGTCTGGTGGCGGCGGCTCTACGACAGCCTCGCGGGCGTGGACCCCGACCGGCTGACCGGACTGCCGGTGCCGCTCGCCGACGGGCGTACGACGATCGGGCCGCGGCAGGTGCTGCTGCCCACCGCGGACGCCGTGAGCATCGACCCGGGCGTGCTGTCCCGACTCGGCCTGAAGGTCGCCCACGCGGACGCCGCGCACCCCCTCCTGGAGAAGCTCGGCGCGCTGCCCGCGACCCCGCGGGCCGTGCTGACCACACCCCAGGTGCGGGCGGCGGTCGCGGCCTCGCTGGACGACGACGGCGCCCTGGACTGGGAGGCCGAGGCCCCCGACGCCGAGGAGCTCGCCGACACCGTGCTCGCGCTGGTGCGGGACGCCGGGCTGGAACCCGGTGACGAGCCCTGGCTGGGCGCGCTCGCCCTGCCCGACGAGGACGGCGAACTCGCCCCGGCCGGCGAGCTGGTGCTGCCCGGCAGCGCCTTCCACCAGGTCATGCGCGAGGGCGAACTGGCCTCCGTGGAAGCCGAACTGGCCGAGAAGTGGGGCCAGGGTCCGCTGGCCGCCTGCGGGGTGCTGGCCAACTTCGCGCTGGTCCGCGCCACGGACGTGGTGCTGGACCCGGACGAACTGGAGCCCCGCGAGGGCGACTTCGCCGAGCCCGACGACGCCGGGCTGCTGGACGCGGTCGACGTGTGGTGCGAGGACGTCCTCGACCGGTTCCCCGACTCGCCGGTGCCGCCGGTGGCCACCGAACTGGTCGCCGTGCGTGATCTGGACCTGGTGGACGACGACCGCTGGCCGCAGGCGCTCGCCCTGCTCGCCCAGCCCCCGCTGCGGGACGCGCTGACCCAGCCGGTGCGCATCCTGCTGCCCGACGGCACCCACGAGGTCGTACGGCCGTACACGGCATGGTGGCTGCGCGGGCACCCGGTGCTGGACGGCCGCAAGCCCGCCGGTCTGCTCGCGGCGGGCGGGGACCCGCTGCTGCGCGGGCTGTACGAGGAGGCCGACGCGACCGGCTTCGACGACGAGCAGGTGCTGCGGGCGCTGGGGGTGCGCACCTCGGTCGCCGCGCTGGTGGACGAGCCCGGCGGCGCCGCCGAGCTGCTGGACCGGCTGGCGGACCCCGGGCGCGAGGTGACGGGCGCTCAACTGCACGGACTGTACGGGGCGCTGGCCGATCTCGACCCCGAGCAGGTCACGCTCCCCGACGAGGTGCGGGCGGTGGTCGACGGGCACACCGAGGTGGTCGACGCGGCGGACGCGGTGGTCGTGGACTCGCCCGACCTGCTGCCCTTCACCGGGGGCGTGCCGCTGCTGCCGGTGCGTCCGGTGCGGGCCGCCGAGCTGGCCGAGCTGTTCCAGGTGCGGCGGCTGAGCGAGTCCGTGTCCGGGGCGGTCGACTCCGAGGGCACCGAGCACGAGGTGCCCGAGTCGGTCCGGGTGCTGCTCGGCCCGCGTACGCCCTCGTCGTACGTCGAGCACGAGGAGCTGGTGGTCGACGGCGTGGAGATCGACTGGCGGCTGACCGACGACGGTGTGCTGCACGCCTCGACCCTGGAGGGTGTCGCCGCCGGGCTGGCCTGGGCGGCGGGGCAGTGGCCGCGCCGGTTCGAGGTGGCCGCGCTGCTCGAAGACCCGTCCCGCACCGCGGAGTTGGCGCGGGACCGCTGGTTCGACTGAGCCCCACCCGGGGTTCGGCCACGTCGATCCGGTCGTGCGAGCCGACCGGCTCCGCGATCGGTCGACGTGGGGAAACCGGACATGGGCGGGCGAGTCGCCCCGGGCGTCGTGGCGCTTTCCACCCTGCCGTCCCGGCGCCCCTTACAGGCCTGCCCCGGACCGGCGCGGGCGACCGAAAAACTTCGCACAAAATCTCCGCAGCCGTACAACCATTCCCCCGCGTCACCGATCTGATCATCCGAGTCAACAGACTCCTCGACCACTTAGGCCTCGCCGCGCTCACGGACCGTGTGCATCGAAGGGCAACGAGGCCTCTCCTTACGTGGGGAACAGACATGCGTATGCGTGCCACCCTCGGCGTCGTCACCGGCGCCCTGGTCCTGTCCGCTTTCGCCGCGCCGGCCGCCATGGCCGACAGTTCCGAGGGCGACACCAAGATCACCAAGGTTGTCGTGGACGGCGACAACGCGGTGGCTGTCGGTACGACCGCGAAGAAGTTCAAGGTCAGCGTCACGGCGACGGACGACTCGGGCATCCTGGGCGCCGAGGAGTTCACCCTCTACGGGCCGGGCTACGGCATCCTCGACAGCACCAAGCCCACCTGCGTGGCCGCCAACGCCACCACCTCGACCTGCACCGGCTGGGTCACGGTCGACCCGAAGACCGACATGCTGTTCAACAACAACGCCGGCACGTGGTACGTCGACGCGTGGATCGACGCGAAGGACGAGGACTACATCTGGAAGGAGAAGGCGGGCCCCTTCAAGTTCCAGCGCCACACCAAGCTGACGACCAACGCCTCTCCCGAGCCGGTCCGCAAGGGCAAGACCGTCACGGTCACCGGCAAGCTCACCCGCGTCAACTGGGAGACGCTGAAGTACAACAACTTCAGCAGCCAGTACGTGAAGCTCCAGTACAAGAAGAGGACCGCGACCGCCTGGTCCACGCTGAAGACGATCAAGTCGAACAGCCTCGGCAACCTGAGCACGACCACCACGGCCACGTACGACGGTTACTACCGCTTCGTCTACGCCGGCACCAGCGCCGCCGCGCCGGTCTACTCGGCCGCCGACTACATCGACGTCCAGTAAGTCCCCCGGTCCCACAAGACCGTCGACCGGCCCCGGCAACCAGCCGGGGCCGGACCCGTTCGCACACCGAATCACGAAGGATCTGCATGCGTACCCGTGCCACCGTGGCCACCGCTCTCGCCGCTCTCGCCGTGTCCGCCCTCGCCGTCCCGGTCGCACAGGCCGACGACGGCGCCGGGGACACGACGATCTCGAACGTCGTCGTGAACGGGGGCAAGCCGGTCGTGGTGGGCGCCACCACGACGAAGCGGATCACGGTCTCCTTCACCGTCAAGGACCCGTCGGGCGTCAAGAACGCCATGGCCCTGCTCTGGCACGGCACGACGTTCGACACCTCCGACAGCGGTGCCGTGGCCAACACGAGCAACCACTACTCCGTCTGCACCGCGGTGAGCGCCACCACCTCGACCTGCAAGGCGACCTACGACCTCAAGCCGCGCTACAACGCCGTCGACCAGGTCGCCGGCTACTGGAAGGTCTGGGCGCTCGCCTCCGGCAAGGACGCCGACTTCGTCCAGAAGGACAACGTCAAGACCTTCAAGCTCCAGCGCCTGTCCCGGCTCGCGGCGGCCAACGCCTCCCCGGAGCCGGTCCGCAAGGGCAAGACGCTCACCGTCACGAGCAAGCTGACCCGCGCCAGCTGGAACTACGCCAACTACGGCAACTTCAGCAGCCAGTACGTGAAGCTCCAGTACAAGAAGAAGGGCGCGACCGCCTGGTCGACCCTGAAGACGGTCAGGTCGAGCTCCACGGGCGCCCTGAGCACGACCACCACGGCGACCTACGACGGCTACTACCGCTTCTTCTACGCGGGCGTCACCACCAGCTCCTCGGCCGTCTCCGCGGCCGACTACATCGACGTGCAGTAGTCCCGTCGGGTCCTCGTGACCCTCGTCGGCATGCGCCGAGCCGCGCTGCCGCCTACGCCGGGAAGCGGCGGTCGACCCCTCTCCACAGGAGTTCCAGGGCGGCCGCCGCGACCGCGGCGATGCCGACGGCGAGCCAGGGCATCGTCACCCCGACCAGCCGCAGCGCGAAGAACTCCTGGAGCCACGGCACCACCAGCACCAGCAGGAAGGCGCCGCCCATGGAGGCGACCAGCAGGACGCGCCACCAGGTGTAGGGGCGGGCGATGATGGCCAGCACCCACATCGACACCAGGAACAGCGTCAGGGTCGCCGCGCTGGTCTCGGCGTCCAGCGCGTCCTCGCCCGAGTAGTACCGGCCGGCGATCAGATACGTGGTGAAGGTCGCGGCCGCGGCGACGACCCCGCCCGGGATCGCGTAGCGCATGACCCGCCGCACGAAGTGCGGTTTCGCGCGTTCCTTGTTGGGCGCGAGGGCCAGGAAGAAGGCCGGGACGCCGATGGTGAGGGTCGACAGCAGGGTCAGATGGCGGGGCAGGAACGGGTAGTCCACCTGCGTGCAGACCACGAGGACCGCCAGCAGCACCGAGTAGACGGTCTTGACCAGGAACAGCGTCGCCACCCGTGTGATGTTCCCGATCACCCGGCGGCCCTCCGCGACCACCGACGGCAGCGTGGCGAAGCTGTTGTTCAGCAGCACGATCTGCGCGACCGCCCGGGTCGCCTCCGAGCCGGTGCCCATGGCGACGCCGATGTCGGCGTCCTTCAGCGCGAGGACGTCGTTCACCCCGTCGCCGGTCATGGCGACCGTGTGCCCGTGGGACTGGAGGGCGCCGACCATGTCCCGCTTCTGCTGCGGGGTGACCCGCCCGAACACCGTGCCCTCGTCCAGCGCCGCGGCCATGCCGTCCCGGTCGGCGGGTATCCGGCGCGCGTCCACCGCCGATCCGGCGAGGCCCAGCTTGCCCGCGACCGCGCCCACCGACACCGCGTTGTCGCCGGAGATGACCTTCGCGCGGACGTTCTGCTCGGCGAAGTAGCGCAGGGTGTCCGCGGCGTCCGGGCGCAGCCGCTGCTCCAGCACGACCAGCGCGGCGGGCCGGGCGTCCCGGCCGACCTCCGGGTCGTCGAGTTCGCGCCCGGTGCGGGCGAGCAGCAGGACCCGCAGCCCCTCCTCGTTCAGCCGCACGGTCTCGCCGAGGGCGGGGTCGTCGTCGGCGAGCAGCACGTCGGGGGCGCCCAGCAGCCAGCTGCTGGACTCCCCGTCGCCCTCGCTGAAGGCGGCGCCGCTGTACTTGCGCGCGGAGGAGAAGGGCAGCGCCTGTACGCACCGCCACTCCTCGCTGTCCGGGTAGGCGTCGATGATCGCCTTCAGGGAGGCGTTGGGCCGCGGGTCGGACTCGCCGAGCGCGCCCAGCACCCGGCGGACGTAGGTCTCGTCGAAGCCGTCGAGGACGCGCAGGGAGGTGACGTCCATGCCGCCCTCGGTGAGGGTGCCGGTCTTGTCCAGGCAGACGGTGTCGACCCGGGCGAGGCCCTCGATGGCGGGCAGCTCCTGCACGAGGCACTGTTTGCGGCCGAGCCGGATCACGCCGATGGCGAAGGCGACGGAGGTGAGCAGCACCAGCCCCTCGGGGACCATCGGCACGATGCCGCCGACCGTGCGGGCGATGGAGTCCCGCAGGTCGTTGCTCTCGACGACCAGCTGGGTGACGATCAGGCCGAGCGCGGCCGGGATCATCATCCAGGTCACGTACTTCAGGATCGTGGAGATGCCCGAGCGCAGCTCGGAGTGGACGAGGGTGAAGCGGGAGGCCTCCTCGGCGAGCTGGGCGGCGTACGCCTCGCGGCCGACCTTGGTGGCCTGGAAGGCGCCGCCGCCCGCGACCACGAAGCTGCCGGACATCACCTGGTCGCCGGGGCGTTTGACGACCGGGTCGGCCTCACCGGTCAGCAGCGACTCGTCGATCTCCAGGCTGTCGGCCTCGACGCACACGCCGTCCACGACGATCTTGTCGCCCGGCCCGATCTCCAGGATGTCGTCCAGCACGATCTCCGAGGTGCCGACCTCCACGGCCGCCCCGGCGCGGCGTACGGTCGGCCGGACCTCGCCGATCACCGCGAGCGAGTCCAGGGTCTTCTTCGCCCGCCACTCCTGGAAGATGCCGATCCCGGTGTTCGCGATGATCACGAAGCCGAACAGGCTGTCCTGGATCGGTGCCACGACCAGCATGATCAGCCACAGCACACCGATGATCGCGTTGAACCGCGTGAAGACGTTGGCGCGGACGATCTCGGTCAGGGACCGGCTGCTGCGGACCGGTACGTCGTTGACCCGGCCGTCGGCGACCCGCTCCGCGACCTCGGCCGCGGTCAGTCCGTGCGCCGGGTGGGACGGCACGGGTAGGGGATGCACAGGATCGAGTTCGGCGCCCGCGTCGATGTGCGACATGCCTTCGACGGTACGTGCGGAGCGTGGCGTTCACCCGCCGAGTGCGCGCAAGTTCCGACCACGGGAGGAGACGGCTCCTGCCGTGGTCGTACGGGGGACGCCGTGGGCGTGCCCGGCGGACCCGCCCGGCCGCTCCCCGTATCCCGCCCTGTGAGCCTCGGGCCCGTATCCGTCGGACAGGCCCGGAAGGCCGGTGCCGTCGGACAGGTAGGGGGCCGGCGCCTCCAGCCTCGCCGCTTCGGCGCGGCTGGGCGCGGCTAGGCCCTGTCGTCGGACTCCCGTCGTCGTCCGGAGGGCGGCCCCGCGGCGTCAGGTGCGTGCTCTGGGGGTTCCCCCCTCCGGGGGGAGTGCCGGGTGCAAGCCCTCGTACCGGACGTACTCGGGCTGGTGCCCGGTGCGGCGAGTGGGTGCGCCTCCCACGAAGTGGGGGAGCGTGCATGGCGTCGCGGGGCGGGCGGGAGTTCGACGACAGGGCCTAGGAGGCCGGTGCTTCCGGCCCCGCCGCCTCGGCCCGCTTGATCGCCGCGTCGCGTCGGCGGACGTACCAGATGCCGATCAGCCCGAGGCCGGCGCCCGCCAGACAGGTCCACACCCACCAGGCGTGCCCGCGGTCGTCGAACCAGCCGTAGAACGGCAGCTGGACCAGGAAGAGGACGAACCAGAGGATCGTGCCGCCGACGACGACGGGCACCACCGGACCCTCCAGGGGTTCCGGCGCCTCGTGCTTGGGGATCCACTTCGCCATGCGCACAGCTTACGAGGCCGATCGGGCCTGCCCGCGGCTGCACGCCCCGAACCGGGTCTACGCGCGGAGATGGCGGCTGAGAACCTCATATGTTCATACTGAAACCGTTTATGTCTGACCACTTCTGTTCGTAGGAACCAACAAATGCCCACCTCGGCCCCCGCCAAGGTCCCCGCTCCGGAGCAGCCCGGCGGCGCGCCGGCCTACGGCGCCCTCGACCGTTTCTTCAAGATCTCCGAGCGCGGCAGCACCCTGTCCCGCGAGGTCCGCGGTGGTTTCGCCACCTTCTTCGCGATGGCCTACATCATCGTGCTGAACCCGATCATCCTCGGCAGCGCGAAGGACGTGTACGGCCACCAGCTCGACAACGGCCAGCTGGTCACGGCCACCGCGCTGACGGCCGCGTTCACCACCCTGCTCATGGGCGTGATCGGCAACGTCCCGATCGCGCTGGCCGCCGGCCTCGGCGTGAACTCCGTCGTCGCCCTCCAGCTCGCCCCGCGGATGTCCTGGCCGGACGCCATGGGCATGGTCGTGCTGGCCGGCTTCGTGGTGATGCTGCTGGTCGCCACGGGTCTGCGCGAGCGCGTGATGAACGCGGTGCCCTTCGGGCTGCGCAAGGCGATCTCGATCGGTATCGGCCTGTTCATCATGCTGATCGGTCTGGTCGACGCCGGCTTCGTCTCCCGCATCCCGGACGCCGCCCACACCACGGTCCCGCTCCAGCTCGGCCTGGACGGTCACCTCAACGGCTGGCCGGTGCTGGTCTTCATCCTGGGCGCCCTGCTGACCCTGTCCCTGATCGTGCGCAAGGTGCCCGGGGCGATCCTGATCTCGATCGTCGCCATGACCGCCCTCGCGATGGTCATCGAGGCCGTCGCGCACATCCCTTCCTGGGGTCTGACCACCCCGAAGTGGCCGGGCAACCCGGTCGCCACCCCCGACTTCGGGCTGGTCGGCGAGGTCAGCCTGTTCGGCGGCTTCGGCAAGGTCGGCGTGCTCACCGGCGTCCTGTTCGTCTTCACCGTGCTGCTGTCGTGCTTCTTCGACGCGATGGGCACGATCATGGGCGTCAGCGACGAGGCCAAGCTGACCGACGCCCAGGGCCAGATGCCCGGCATCAACAAGGTGCTCTTCGTCGACGGCCTCGCGGTCGCCGCGGGCGGTGCCAGCTCCTCCTCGGCCACCACGGCCTTCGTGGAGTCCACCGCCGGTGTCGGCGAGGGCGCCCGCACCGGCTTCGCGAACCTCGTCACCGGCGGTCTGTTCACGCTGGCGCTGTTCCTCACGCCCGTCGCCACGATGGTCCCGTCCCAGGCCGCCACCCCGGCGCTGCTCGCGGTGGGCTTCCTGATCCTGGCGGGCTCGGTCAAGGACATCGACTGGGCCGACTACACGATCGCCGTCCCGGCCTTCGTGACCATGGTGATGATGCCGTTCACGTACTCGATCACCAACGGCATCGGCATGGGCTTCATCACCTTCGTGGTGATGCGGCTGGCGGCCGGCCGGGGCAAGGACGTCCCGGTGGCGATGTACGTCGTCTCCGCCGTGTTCCTCTTCTACTACCTGATGCCCGCCCTCCAGCTCACCTGACGGAGGCGGCCGGGGCTTCGGCGGAAGGCCGTCGCGGGGCGCCTCAGGCGTGGCCGTAGAACTTCTCGGTCTCCTCGACGGCGGTCTGGAACCGCTGGTCGAAGTCGTCGCGGATGAGCGTCCGGACCACATAGTCCTGGACGCTCATTCCTCTTTTCGCCGCATGATGCCGGAGCCGTTCGAGCAGCTCCCCGTCTATGCGCAGGCTGAGCACGCTGGTCCCCATGCGTACGAGAGTCGCGGCATGCGGGCGCCCGATGGGTGGCTTTTCGCCACCCTCTCACTCATATGGGTGACCTCGCGTTAGCCCGGATGACGAGGGCGTTCGAGTGGCACGGGTCACGGGTGTCCCGGCGTGCCCCGAGTGGTCTTTAGCGAGAGTAATGAGTTACGCTAATGACATGCCGGACCTCACCCATGGCGACGACGCTGCCGCCGTGAACTCCCTGCGCTCCGCCGTGATGCGGCTCTCCCGCCGACTCAAGCACCAGCGGGTCGACGAGTCGCTGAGCCCCACCGAGATGTCGGTGCTGGGCACCCTGTCCCTCTGCGGCCGGGCGACCCCGGGCGAACTGGCCCGCAAGGAGCACGTCCAGCCGCCGTCGATGACCCGCATCGTCGCGCTGCTGGAGGCCAAGGGCCTGGTCCGGCTCGAGCCGCACCCCGAGGACCGACGCCAGAAGGTGGTCACCCGCACCGAGCAGGCCGAGGCGATGCTCGACGAGAGCCGCCGCAAGCGCAACGCCTTCCTGGCGGCTCTGGTCGAGGACCTCGACGAGGACGAGTGGGCGAAACTGCGCGCCGCCGCCCCCGTGCTGGAGAAGCTCGCGCATCTGTAAGCAGACACCGAGGAGGCGAACCCTTTTGAGTACGGGACCCGGAGCACACTCCGCCCCCGCACCGACCACCCACGACTCCGACTCGCCCCCGGCCGGGGGCGTCCGCCGGACCCCCGCACCACCGCCCGAGGCCCGTCGCCGGACCTCGATGTTCGCCTCGCTGGGAATCCGTAACTACCGCCTCTTCTTCCTGGGCCAGGCGGTGTCGAACATCGGCACCTGGATGCAGCGCATCGCCCAGGACTGGCTGGTCCTCAGCCTCACCGGCTCGGCCACCGCCGTGGGTGTCACCACGGCCCTCCAGTTCCTGCCGATGCTGCTGCTCGGCCTCTACGGCGGCGTCCTCGTCGACCGGCTGCCCAAGCGCGGCACCCTGCTGGTCACCCAGGCCGCGATGGCCGTCACCGGCCTGGCCCTGGCACTGCTGACCCTCACCGGCCGGGTGGAGGTCTGGCACGTCTACGTCGCCGCCCTCGCCGTCGGACTCGCCACCGTGGTCGACAACCCGGCCCGGCAGTCCTTCGTCACCGAGATGGTCGGCCCCGACCAGCTCCAGAACGCCGTCAGCCTGAACTCCGCCAACTTCCAGTCCGCCCGGCTGGTCGGCCCCGCCGTCGCGGGCCTGATGATCACCGGCGTGGGCACGGGCTGGGCGTTCCTGTTCAACGGCCTGTCCTTCGTGGCACCGGTCGCCGGACTGCTGCTGATGCGGGCCCGTGAACTGCACGTGGTGGAACGCGCCCCGCGCGGCAAGGGCCAGCTCCGCGAGGGCCTGCGCCATGTCTCAGGCCGGCCCGAGCTGATCTGGCCGATCGTGCTCGTCGGGTTCGTCGGCACCTTCGCCTTCAACTTCCCGGTCTATCTGTCGGCCTTCACGGACGACGTCTTCCACGGCGGCGCGGGCACCTACAGCCTCCTCAACACCCTGATGGCCGTCGGCTCGCTCGCCGGCGCGCTGCTGGCCGCCCGGCGCGGCACGGCCCGGCTGCGGGTGATGAGCGTGGCGGCCATGGTCTTCGGCCTGGTCGAGATCGTCGCCGCCGCGAGCCCCGCCCTGTGGATGTTCGCGCTGCTGATGATCCCGCTGGGCCTGTTCGGCATGACGATCAACGTCACGGCCAACACGGGCATCCAGATGGCCACCGACCCGGCCATGCGCGGCCGGGTGATGGCGCTCTACATGATGGTGTTCCTCGGCGGATCGCCGATCGGGGCCCCGATCGTCGGCTGGGTCACGGACACCTACGGCCCGCGCGTCGGCCTCGCGGCGGGCGGCGCCGTCGCCGCGCTCGCGGCCGCGGTGATCGGGCTGGTCCTGGCCCGCACGGGCGGACTGCGGCTCTCGGTGGGCTGGGCGCACGGCCACCCGGTGGTGCGGTTCGTGCCGCGCGAGCGGCGCGAGGAGCTGGCCGCGGTGGCGTGACCCGCGGCGGCCGCCCGGGCGGGATCTGCGGCCCCGGGCGGGGCCGGAGGCGGCGGGCGGGATCTGCGGGACCGGGCGGGGACCGGAGGCGGCGGGCCCGCCCCGGTCGGCAGCCTCCGGTCCCCGCCGGTGGCAGGGTGGCCCCTATGAGACTCTTCGCCGCCGTGCTGCCCCCCACCGACGCGATCAGCGAACTGGCCGCAGAGGTCGCCGAGTTGAAGAAGCTGCCCGGTGCCGACCGGCTGCGCTGGACCGGCCGCCCGGGCTGGCACTTCACCCTGGCCTTCTACGGCGAGGTCGACGACACCGTCGTACCGGAACTGTCGGAGCGGCTGGAGCGGGCCGCGCACCGTAGTGACCCCTTCCCGCTGGCCGTGCGCGGAGGGGGCCAGTTCGGCCACGGCCGGGCCCTGTGGGCGGGGGCCGAGGGCGATCTGGAGGCGCTGCGGCGCCTCGCCGACCGCAGTGAGGCGGCGGCGCGCAGGGCGGGCGTCGACATGGGCGCCCACCGGCGCTACACCCCGCACCTCACGGTGGCCCGCAGCCGCGACGCGGTCGACGTGCGGCCCCAGCTCGACCTGCTCGCCCGTTTCACCGGCAGCACCTGGACGGTGGGCGAGCTGGCCCTGGTGCGCAGCAGCCTGCCCGTCTCCGGAGTGCCCGGCGAGCAGCCCCGCTACGAGGCGGTCGCCCGACTGCCGCTCGGCGCGTCCGGTTAGGCTCGGTGCCGTGGACCCGAAGACCAGGAACCGGATCATGGCCGGTGCGCTCGTGCTGATGTTCGTAGTCGTGGCGATGGCGGCGGCCGTGGGGAAGTAGACCAGGCCGCCGCATCGCGCTGCCTTCGCGCCTACCAGGCGAAGGCCTCCGGGGAGGGGCCCGGGCCGGGGAAGATCTCGTCCAGCTCGGCGAGCAGCTCGGGGGCGAGGTCCAGCTCGACGGCCCGCAGCGCGGAGCCGAGCTGTTCCGCGGTGCGCGGGCCCACGATCGGCCCCGTCACTCCCGGCCGGGTGAGCAGCCACGCCAGCGCGACCTCGCCGGGCTCCAGCCCGTGCTTGTCGAGCAGTTCCTCGTAGGCCTGCACCTGCGTCCGTACGGCCGTGTCGGTGAGTGCCTCGGCCGTGCGGCCGCCGGCGCGCCGGCCGCCCTCGACCTCCTTGCGGATCACCCCGCCCAGCAGTCCGCCGTGCAGGGGCGACCACGGGATGACGCCGAGCCCGTACTCCCGCGCGGCCGGGACGACCTCCATCTCGGCGCGGCGCTCGAAGAGGTTGTAGAGGCACTGCTCGCTCACCAGGCCGTAGGAGCCGCGCCGGGCCGCGGTCTCGTTGGCCTGGGCGATCTTGTAGCCGGGGAAGTTGCTGGACCCGGCGTAGAGGATCTTGCCCTGGGCGACGAGGGTGTCGACGGCCTGCCAGATCTCCTCGAACGGCGTCGACCGGTCGACGTGGTGGAACTGGTACAGGTCGATGTGGTCCGTGCCCAGCCGCTTCAGCGATGCGTCCACGGCCCGCCGGATGTTGAGCGCGGACAGCTTGTCGTGGTTGGGCCAGGCCTCGCCGTCGGCGGCCATGTTGCCGTACACCTTCGTGGCGAGCACGACCTTGTCGCGGCGCCCGCCGCCCTTGGCGAACCAGCTGCCGATGATCGACTCGGTGCGGCCCTTGTTCTCGCCCCAGCCGTAGACGTTGGCCGTGTCGAAAAGATTGATGCCGGCGTCCAGCGCCGCGTCCATGATGGCGTGGCTGTCGGCCTCGTCCGTCTGGGGGCCGAAGTTCATCGTGCCGAGGACCAGTCGGCTGACCTTGAGTCCGGTGCGTCCGAGCTGTGTGTACTCCATGTCCCCAGCCAACGGCCTGGAGTGCGCTCTAGGCAAGACCCGCCGTTGCTTCACGGGTTCGGCGTGTACCTGTTTCCCAGCCCCCACGCCTGGTGCATCGCCTCCGCGAAGGCCGCCGCCAGCTTGTGTTCGCCGCTCGCGCTCGGGTGGGTGCCGTCGTAGGTGTCGGTGAGGAGGTCGTAGGACTCCCCGACCGAGGCCAGCAGCAGCGGGGAGCCCGGTTCGTCGAGGTCGGCGATCTCCTTGGCCAGCAGCACGTTGAACTGCGCGACCTGCTCGGCGAAGTCCGCGTCGTCCTGGGCCCGGACGTTCGGGATGACCGGCAGCACGACCATGCGGATCCGGGGGTTGGCCGACCGGGCGGCCGTCACGAAGGCGCGGACGTTCTCCGCGGTCTGCTCGGCGTTGGTGTAGAAGCCCAGGTCGATCAGGCCGAGCGAGACCAGCAGGACGTCGGCCCGGCAGCGCCTGACCGCGTCGGCGATCAGCGGGGCCATGTGGAGCCAGCCCTCGCCCCAGCCGGCCAGATGGGCGCGGGGGAAGCCGGGGTCGGCGTACTCGTGGGAGGTGGGCTCGCCCGTGGCCGGGTCGTGGAGCGTCTCGCGGGGGCCGACCAGCGCGAAGGGCCCGCCGTGGGTGTCGCGCAGGTGCTGCCACATCCGGTGGCGCCAGGTGTGTTCGCCCGCGCTGCCTATGGTCATCGAGTCGCCTACGGGCATGAACCTGAGCATCCGCTCATCATGGAGGATCGGACGTCCCGCCGGAGTCCCCTGGCGGTGTGAGGACCACCACCCGGCAGGTCCCGCGCGGTCCCCGGGCCGATCAAACCGCCGCCGAGGTGGCAGGCTTGAGCGCATGCGCCGATCCCTCGCCGCCGTGCTGTCCGCGGCCGCCGCCTGCCTGCTCGTGGGCCTCGCCCAGCCCGCCTCCGCCGCCGACGGGGACGAGGGGTTCACCATCAAGGACCCGCGCATCACCGAGTCCAGCGGCCTGACCGCCTCCCGGCAGCACCCGGGCGTCTACTGGACCCACAACGACCAGGACACCGGCGCCTTCCTCTACGCCGTCGACAGCGCCACCGGCGAGACCGTCGCCACGGTCACCATGACCGGCGTCGGCGCCCCGCGCGACGTGGAGGGCATCGCCATGGGACCCGACAACCAGCTCTACGTCGGCGACATCGGCGACAACCTCGGCGGCACCTGGGAACACGTCTGGGTGTACAGGCTCCCCGAGCCCAAGGAGCTGAAGGACCAGTCGGTGCGGGCCACCCAGTACGTCGTCAAGTACGCCGACGGCCCCCGCGACGCCGAGTCGATCCTGGTGCACCCGAAGACCGGGGACGTCTACCTCATCGACAAGAACGAGGACGGCGGGCACCTCTACACCGCCCGCGCCCCGCTGTCCCCCACCGGCACGAACATGTTCGAGCGGGTCGCCCCGATCGACCTGTGGGCCACCGACGCCGCCTTCTCCCCGGACGGCGAGCGGTTCGTCGTGCGCGGCTACCTGGGCGGCATCGCCTACGACTGGAACGACGGCAAGCCCCGGCGGCTGGAGCGGGTCAGCGTGCCGCTGGGCCAGGGTGAGTCCGTCAGCTACTCGGCCGACGGCACGAAGCTGATGCTCGGCATGGAGGGCGCCGGCAGCGCGGTGGAGGCGCAGGACGCGCCCGGCGGCCCCGGCGGCTCCGACTCGCCCTCGTCCGGCGGCGGTTCGGGCGCGGCCGCCGACGGCGACGAGGGCGGGCCGGGCCTGCGCGTCGAGTACGTCGTCGTCGGCGCCGTCGCCCTCGGCCTGTTCGGCGTCACCCGGCTCAGGAGGCGGCGCTCGTAGGGACCGGGGGCCCGGCGGCCCGGCGCCGAGGTGCGCCGGGCCCGGGCCGGTGAGCCGTGCTCACCTGTTCCAGTGCCGGCGCACGTGCTCCTCGACGGCCCGCGCCCACTTCTCCCGGTCCATGTCCGCGTAGGCGAGCGTCACCGGCGGGTTGCCGCCCGGGTGGACGTCCATCTCCTCGGCGAAGGCGATGAGGACGGTCTCCAGCTCCCAGCCCTGGTAGTCCCAGGACTCGGGGAAGTGGAAGTCCAGCTCCTGCCAGTAGTCCGTGGAGCGGCGGGCCTTGTAGCGCTCGGGCCAGGCCTGGGAGAAGACCTTCACCTCCGACTCGTGGAAGCGGAAGCCCAGGTCCTCGTAGATGTCGAAGAGCATGTCCTGCGCCGGCAGCGCGTGCACCTCGATCTCGTCGAAGTCGCCGCGGTCGACGGCCCCGTCGACGGCCAGCTCGGTGCGCACGGCCACCCGGCTGCCGCGCAGGCGCTCGCCGCGGGCGTGGGTGAACGGCATGGTCCAGGGCACGTCGACGCGGACCTGGCGGGCGAGTTCCGCCCCGGCCGGGAGTCGGAAGGGCTCCTCGGTGACGGCGGTGACGGCGTACGGGTGGTTCCAGGCGGTGGAGCCGTCCACCTCGCGGTCCTCGGCCCGGACGACGAGCTCCAGGCGCAGCCGCTCCACGTCGAGGTCGGCGCCGCCGCCGCGGAGCCGGACGGTGAGGTCGAGCGGGGCGCCGGGCAGGACGCGCTCGGTGTCGACCACGGTGTCCACCGTCGGGGCGTTGGAGCCGAGCGTGCGCAGGAACGTGCGAAGTGCCATGTGGCGGGTCCCCTCCCGTTGGTGACGGTCCGTTCGCGGGCCGTCGTTCCGGGAGCCTATGCCGAAATGATCAATTCCGGGCGCGCTGTGACACCAGCGACTCGAGGCCGTCGAGCATCCGTTGCAGTCCGAACTCGAAGTGGTCGAACTCGGGGCCGAAGGCGTCCTCGGAGAGGGAGGCGAGGGCGGGGTAGCGGCCGCTCGTCATGACCCGTTCGAGGAACGGGTACTGCGCCTGCCAGAACTCGGCGTCGGTCAGGCCGGTGTGCCGCTCGGCCTCCTGGGCGTACAGCTGGGTGCGGGCGGCGCCCACGACGTAGGCGTCGATCATGATGATCACGGAGACCAGCTCGGGGTCGGTCAGCCCCATGGGCGGCTTGATGCGGGTCAGCACCTCCTCCATGCCGCCGAGGGCGCTGGGACCGAGGATCGGGCGGTACTGGTTGACCCCCAGCAGCCAGGGGTGGCGGCGGTAGAGGCCGAGGAGTCCGCGGGCCGAGGCCTCCAGGGCGGCCCGCCAGCCGTCCTCGGGGGCGGTGGCGGTGAGTTCCGGCGACGGGACCTGGACGCGGTCCAGCATCAGGTCGAGCAGCTCGGCCTTCCCGGGGACGTGGCGGTACAGGGACATGGCGCCGGTGCCGAGCTCGGTGGCCACCCGTCGCATCGAGAGCGCCGCTAGGCCCTCTGCGTCCGCGACCCGGACGGCCGCGTCCACGATCCGGTCGAGCGACAGGGCCGGTTTCGGCCCCCGGGTGGGCCGGTGTCCGGTGTCCCACAGCAGTTCGAGGGTGCGGACGATGTCACCCCTGCCGCTGGCCTGCGTACCGCTGTCACCGCTCGTCATGCGGGCCAGTCTAGGACCCCGCCGAAAAACTGAGTACGGCGTACGCGTAATCGGGTACGGTGTACTCAGTTCTGAAGGAGGGGCTATGGACGACGACGGATACGCGGTACGGGCGCACGGGCTGGAGAAGAGGTACGGCGACAAGCGCGCCCTGGACGGCTTCGACCTGACCGTCCGGGAGGGCACCGTGCACGGCCTGCTGGGGCCGAACGGCGCCGGCAAGACGACCGCCGTGCGCATCCTGTCCACGCTGGTCGGGCTGGACGGGGGCAGCGCCACGGTGGCGGGCCTGGACGTGGCCCGGCAGCCGCGCGAGGTGCGCGCGCGGATCGGACTGACCGGGCAGTACGCGGCGGTCGACGAGGTGCTCACCGGCCGGCAGAACCTGGAGATGTTCGGGCGGCTGTTCCACCTGGGCGGCAGGCTCGCGAAGTCCCGTGCGAGCGAACTGCTGGAGCGGTTCGACCTCACCGACGCCGCCGACCGGGGCGTCGGCAAGTACAGCGGCGGCATGCGGCGCCGCCTCGACCTCGCCGCCTCGATGATCCTCGCTCCGGCCGTGCTGTTCCTCGACGAGCCGACGACCGGGCTCGACCCGCGCAGCCGCGGCGAGGTCTGGGAGTCCGTACGGGCGCTGGTGGCGGGCGGCACGACCGTGCTGCTGACCACCCAGTACCTGGAGGAGGCCGACCGGCTCGCCTCCCGGATCACCGTCATCGACCAGGGGCGGGCCATCGCCGACGACACCCCCGACGGCCTGAAGAGCGCGGTGGGAGGCGACCGCATCGAGGTCGTCGTCGCCGAACGGTCGGACATCCCCCGGGTCGTGAAGACCGTCGCCCGGGTCTGTGACGGCGAACCCGATTCGGACGAGGCCGAGTTGAGGGTGCACGCCCAGGTCACGGACCGGGTCGCCGCGCTCACCGAGGTGGCCCGCACCCTTCAGGACGAGGGCGTGCGGGTGGAGGACATCGGACTGCGCAGGCCGAGCCTCGACGACGTGTTCCTGCGCCTGACCGGACACCGCACCGAGAAGGAGGAGGCGGCCGTATGAGCGCCCCGGACCTCACCGCCCCGCGCCGCGGACGCGTCCACTGGGCGCTCGCCGACTGCTGGAACATCGTCCGCCGCGGTCTGACCCACTACCAGCGCCAGCCCGTCAACATCGCCTGGCAGCTCGGCTTCCCGATCCTGTCGGTACTGCTGTACGGGTATGTCTTCGGCTCGGCGATGACCGTGCCGGGCGGCGGCGACTACACCGAGTTCCTGATGCCCGGCATGTTCGTGATGACGATGGCCTTCGGCTTCATCAACACCGCGACCGTCGTCGTGTACGACTCCACCAAGGGGGTCATCGACCGGTTCCGCTCCATGCCGATGGCGTCCTCGGCCGTGGTCGCCGGGCGCGGGGTCACCGATCTGCTGATCGCCTGCGCCGAGTTGGCCATCATGGTGCTCACCGCCCTCGCCATGGGCTGGCGGCCGGACGGCGGCTTCGGCTTCCTCGCCGCCTTCGGGCTGCTGCTGTGGCTGCGGTTCGCGCTGATCTGGCTCGGCGTCTGGCTCGGCCTGCTGGTGCCCAACCCGGAGGCCGCGGGCGGGCTGTTCGCGGTCGCCTTCCCGCTAACGATGATCTCCAGCATCTTCGTCGCCCCGCAGCTGATGCCCGACTGGCTGGGGTGGGTCGCCGCGTGGAACCCGATCTCCTCCACCGCCGCCGCCACCCGTGAGCTGTTCGGCACGCCCGCCGGGGCCGGTGACTCCTGGGTGGAACAGCACGCGCTGCTGATGGCGGGGGTGTGGCCCGTCGTCCTCACGGCTGTGTTCCTGCCCCTGGCCGTCCGGCGGTTCCGGGGTCTTGGCCGCTGAGAGACGACGAAGGGGCGTCCGCCGTCCTGGCGGGCGCCCCTTCGTCGTACCGGTGACGGTTACAGCTTCTCGATCACGTAGTCCACGCACTTCGTCAGCGCCTCGACGTCCGCCGGGTCGATCGCCGGGAACATCGCGATGCGCAGCTGGTTGCGGCCGAGCTTGCGGTAGGGCTCGGTGTCCACGATGCCGTTGGCGCGCAGCACCTTGGCGACCGCGGCCGCGTCCACGTCGTCGGTGAAGTCGATCGTGCCGATGACCGCCGAGCGCTTCGCCGGGTCGGTGACGAACGGGTTGGCGTACTTCACGTCCTCTGCCCAGCCGTACAGCGTGCGCGCGGAGGTGGCCGTGCGGCGGACCGACCAGTCCAGGCCGCCCTGGCCGTTGATCCACTCCAGCTGCTGGTTCAGCAGGAAGAGGGTGGACAGGGCCGGGGTGTTGTACGTCTGGTTCTTGCGGGAGTTGTCGATCGCCGTGGGCAGGCTGAAGAACTCCGGGATGTGCCGGCCGGACGCGTGGATCCGCTCGGCGCGCTCGATCGCCGCCGGGGAGAACACGCCGATCCACAGGCCGCCGTCGGAGGCGAAGGACTTCTGCGGGGCGAAGTAGTAGACGTCCGTCTCGGCGATGTCGACCGGCAGGCCGCCCGCGCCGGAGGTCGCGTCGACCAGCACGAGGGCGCCCTCGTCGGCGTCGGCCACGCGCTTGAGCGGCATGGCCACGCCGGTGGAGGTCTCGTTGTGGGTGAGGGCGTAGACGTCCACACCCTCCTGCGCGACGGCCTCGGGGTGCGTGCCCGGCTCGGAGACGATGACGTCCGGCTCGGCGAGCCAGGGGGCCAGCTTGGCCGCCTTGGCGAACTTCGAGGAGAACTCGCCGAAGTTCAGGTGCTGCGACTTGTTCTCGATCAGGCCGTGGGTGGCGATGTCCCAGAACGCGGTCGAGCCGCCGTTGCCGAGGATCACCTCGTAGCCCTCGGGCAGCGAGAACAGCTCGGAGATGCCCTCGCGCACCTGGCCGACCAGGTTCTTCACCGGGGCCTGGCGGTGGGAGGTGCCGAGCAGGGACGTGCCGGTGGCGGCCAGGGCGTCCAGCGCCTCCGTCCGCACCTTGGAGGGACCCGCGCCGAAACGTCCGTCGGCGGGCTTGATGTCAGCGGGAATCTGGATCTCAGCCACGGGGGGAGCGTAGCCGGTGGGGGTCGGCTCGGTGAAACGTCGTCCGTCGCGTGAGACGGGGTGCGTGTCGAGGGGCTGGGGGCTGTGCCCCCTTGTCCTCAAGCGCCGGACGGGCTGGGAGTGCCTGCGGCGGCCCGTTCCTGTCCGGTGGGGGTCGGCGTGGCGCGTTCGGTGGGGTGGTGGTGCGGGGCCGGGGGGGGGGGTATCCGTCCTCGGTCCGCCGGACTGGTTGCTTACGGGGGTTCTGGTGTCTGACGGCGGCCGCTGCGGGCGGACACCCCCCGCCCCGTCCCCTTGCCGCCGTACGCGGCGCCGCTGCGGGCATGCGTGCCGCTAAGGGCGGCACGGGTGGGCGCTGCGGCACCTCGTCGCGCCGAGTTGCGCACCGCCCCGTCCTCAGCCCCCACCGGGCGGTACGTCGCTGACGCCGAGTTGCGCACCGCCCCCGCTTCAGCAACCGCCGGGCGGCACCTCGCTGACGCCGAGTTGCGAAACGCCGCGGCTTCCCGACGTCCCTCGCCTCACGGCTGGTTGAGTGGCGGCATGCCCGAGTTGCAGGCCGCCCTGCGTTCCTCAGTCCGCGGCGACGTCCGTTTCGACGTCACCTCCCGTGCCCTCGTCACCATGGACGCCTCCAACTACCGCCGGGTCCCGGTAGGGGTGGTCGCCCCTCGGGACGCCGACGACGTGGCGGCCGTACTGGCGGTGTGCCGCGAGCACGGCGTGCCGGTCGTGCCGCGGGGCGGCGGTACGTCCATCGCGGGGCAGGCGACCGGGACGGGCGTCGTCCTCGACTTCACGCGGTACATGAACCGGCTGGTCGGCCTGGACCCCGAGAGCCGGACGGCCGTCGTCCAGCCGGGGCTCGTCCTCGATCGGCTCCAGGAGGCCGCCGCCCCGCACGGGCTCCGCTTCGGGCCGGACCCCTCCACGCACAGCCGCTGCACCCTCGGCGGGATGATCGGCAACAACGCCTGCGGTTCGCACTCGGTGGCCTGGGGCACGACCGCGGACAACGTGCGGGAGCTGGATGTCGTCACCACGCGTGGTGAGCGGCTGCGGCTCGGGAAGGGCTGGGCCGGGGCGCCCTCCGGGCTGAGGGAGCTGGCCGAGGGGGAGCTGGCGCGGCTGCGGACCGGTTTTCCTGCGCTGCCCCGTCGCATCTCCGGGTACGCCCTGGACGCGCTGCTGCCGGAGAGGGGTGTGGACGTCGCCCGCTCCTTCTGCGGATCGGAGGGGACGTTGGGCGTGTTGACGGAGGCGGTCGTCGGTCTCGTGGAGGTGCCCCGCGCGCGTGCCCTCGCGGTGCTCGGATACGTCGACGAGAGCGCGGCGGCGGAGGCGGCGGCCGGGCTGTTGCCGTACGGGCCGCTGACCGTGGAGGGCATGGCCGCCGATCTGGTGCCGTCGCTCGCCGATCTGCCGCTCGGCAGGGCCTGGCTGTTCGTGGAGACCGGCGGGGAAACGCAGGGGGAGGCACGCGCGCGTGCGGACGCGATCGTCCGTGCGGCCGACTGCCTCGACGCGATGGTGGTGAGCGATCCGGTCGGGCAGCGGGCGCTGTGGCGCATCCGTGAGGACGCGGCCGGCACGGCGACACGTATGCCGGACGGTACGGAAGCCTGGCCCGGCTGGGAGGACTGCGCAGTACCACCCGCGCGGCTCGGAGGGTATCTGCGTGAGTTCCGGGGGCTGCTGGCCGCGCACGGGCTGCGCGGGACGCCGTACGGTCACTTCGGGGACGGCTGTGTTCATGTCCGCATCGACTTCGATCTGCTGAGTGAGGCCGGGGTGGCCCGCTTCCGGCGCTTCTCCGGGGATCTGGCCCGTCTGGTCGTGGCCCACGGCGGTTCGCTCTCGGGCGAGCACGGTGACGGGCAGGCGCGTGCCGAGCTGCTGCCGGTGATGTACGGCCCCGAGACGGTCGCCCTCTTCGAGCGCGCCAAGGCCGTGTGGGACCCCGAAGACCTGCTCAACCCGGGCGTCCTGGTCCGCCCGGCCCCCCTGGACTCCAACCTGCGGTTCGCGGTCCTGCCCCGCCGGCCCGTCGACGTGGCCTTCGGCTACCCGGCCGACGGCGGCGACTTCTCGGCCGCCGTCCGCCGCTGTGTCGGCGTCGCCAAGTGCCGTACGACGTCGTCGGCCGGTCCCTCCGTGATGTGCCCGTCCTTCCGGGCGACCGGAGAGGAGGAGCACTCCACGCGCGGGCGGGCCCGGCTGCTGCACGAGATGCTCGCCGGGGAACTGGTGACCGACGGCTGGCGGTCCACCGAGGTCCGTGACGCCCTGGACCTCTGTCTGTCCTGCAAGGGCTGCCGCTCGGACTGCCCGGTCGGCGTCGACATGGCCACGTACAAGGCGGAGTTCCTGCACCACCACTACGCGGGGCGCCGCCGCCCGGCCGCGCACATCGTCATGGGGCGGCTGCCGGAGTGGCTGCGGTGGGCGGCCCGGCTGCGGGCGGCCCGCGTGCTCAACGCTCTGGCGGGCGTACGGCCGCTCTCCCGGCTCGCCAAGCGGCTCGGCGGTGTCGCGGCCGAGCGGGAGATCCCACGGCTGGCGGCCGAGCCGTTCGGCCGCTGGTGGCGCCGCCGCGAGCAGGGCGCGGGTGCGGGTGCCCTGGTGGTGCTGTGGCCGGACACCTTCACCGAGCACCTGTCCCCGTCCGTGGGGCGGGCGGCCGTACGCGTGCTGGAGGCGGCCGGGCTGCGGGTGGCGCTGCCGCCGACGCTGCTGCCGCGCGGGCGGCGGCTCGCGGACGGGCGCACCCGGTCCGCCGCCGCGCTGCTGGGCGTGCGCCGGGGGCGCGTGTGCTGCGGGCTGACGTACGTCTCCACCGGGCAGCTCGACCGTGCCCGTACGGTGCTGCGCCGCACCCTTGACCTGATGGAGCCGGTCCTCGACTCCGGGGCGCCGGTCGTCGTGCTGGAGCCGAGCTGCGCGGCCGCGCTGCGCACCGATCTGCCCGAGCTGCTCGCGGACGATCCCCGGGCGGCGCGGCTGGCCGGACTGGTGGTCACGTTCGCCGAGGCGCTGGAGCGGTGTGCGCCCGGCTGGCGGCCGCCGGTGCTGGACCGGCCCGTGACCGGGCAGACCCACTGCCATCAGCACGCGGTCCTCGGCGACGCGGCCGAACGGCGGCTGCGGGCGGCGGCGGGCCTGAGCGGGGAGCTGTCCGGCGGGTGCTGCGGTCTCGCCGGGAACTTCGGGTTCGAGCGCGGGCACTACGACGTGTCGGTGGCCTGCGCGGAGGAGCGACTGCTGCCGTCCGTGCGGTCGGCCCCGGCGGGGGCGGTGGTGCTGGCGGACGGGTTCTCCTGCCGTACGCAGCTGGAGCAGGTGGGCGGGGTGCGGGGGCGGCATCTCGCGGAGATCCTGGCGGAGGGCCTGGCGGAGGGCCCGACCGACGGGGAGTCAGGGGTGTGAGGGCTGTACACGCCTGACGTGAGTCCATTACTGTGGACTGGTAAGTGCATCGTGATGAACATGATCATGTCCGCGCCCAGCCTCAGGAAGCCCCGTGAGCACTTCGAGCACCACTCCCACGCCGGCCCCGGCGTCCACGGCGGCGTCCGCGCCGGTGAGCGCGGGCAAGCCCGGCCGGCGACCCGGCGGCTCGCTGGGTTCCCTGGGGCCCGTCGGGCTGGTGCTGGCGGGCGGGATCTCCGTGCAGTTCGGCGGGGCGCTCGCCGTGACGCTCATGCCGCGGGCCGGCGCGCTCGGCGTGGTGACCCTGCGGCTGCTGGTCGCGGCGGTCGTGCTGCTGGTCGTGTGCCGGCCCCGGCTGCGCGGCCACTCGCGTGCCGACTGGGGCACGGTGGTCGTCTTCGGCATCACCATGGGCGCGATGAACGGGCTGTTCTACGCGTCCGTCGACCGCATCCCGCTCGGCGCGGCCGTCACCCTGGAGGTGCTCGGCCCGCTCGCCCTGTCCGTGATCGCCTCCCGGCGCGCGGTGAACCTCGTCTGGGCCGGGCTGGCCCTCGCGGGGGTGTTCCTGCTCAGCGGTGGAGGCTTCGGCGGGCTCGACCCGGTGGGTGTGGCGTTCGCGCTGGGGGCGGGCGCGATGTGGGCGGCGTACATCGTCTTCAGCGCCCGCACGGGCCGCCGCTTCCCGCAGGCCGACGGCCTCGCCCTGGCCATGGCCGTGGCCGCCCTGCTCTTCCTCCCCCTGGGCCTCGCCGAGTCCGGCGCGAAGCTCGCCGACCCGGTGACCATCGCCCTCGGCGCGGGCGTGGCGATCCTTTCCTCCGTCCTGCCCTACACCCTCGAACTCCTCGCCCTGCGCCGCCTCCCCGCCCACACCTTCGCCGTCCTGATGAGCCTGGAACCGGCCATCGCCGCGGCAGCCGGCTTCCTCATCCTCGACCAGGCCCTCACCACCACCCAGTCCGCCGCGATAGCCCTCGTCATCGCCGCGAGCATGGGCGCGGTGCGGACACAGGTGGGCCGCCGGAAGGCGCCTGTGGAGTAGCGGCCTCGGCTGCTGACCGGCGGAAGTCCGGCCGGTGGGGCGCGACCAGGGCCCTTCCGACGGATCTCCGTGGGAGTAGGAGCGGCGTCCGGTGCGGGCGATCGGCGTGCGGTGCGGAGGGTCGTGTGGCGGAGCCGCCACCTGTCCCTTCGCGCCGTGCGGCTGGGGGTACCTCCCACGCCCTTGAGACGGTGGGGGAGTGCGTGCCGGGCGTCGCGACGCCGCGGAGATCCGTCAGAAGGGCCATAGGGTCGGAGCCGTGCTCCGAACCAACCCGGGCCCGGCGCTCGGCCGGCCCGTGATCCCTCGCCCCGAGCGGTCACCGGCCGCCCTGCGGGCGGCCTGCGCCGTCGTGGCCCCGCGCTCCTCCCGGCCCTATGGCAGGGCCAAGGACCAGGCGCTGGACGAGGCCGTCGAGCGCGGCTCGCTGGCACCCGTGCACGCCTGGCTCGCCCACTGGGCCGCTCTGATCGAGATCGAGCGGCATCCGGAGGCGGCGAAGCGGTACCGCCACGCGGTGTACCCGGCCCGGATCGCCACCGCCCCGGAGGAGGCACGCGAGCACCTCACCACCGCGAGCGCGCTCTACCGCGAGGCGGCTTCAGGGGCGGCCTGACGCCGACCCTTCAGTTCTTCACCGACCCCAGGAAGGCCGACCAGGCGGTTGCGGGGAAGGCGAGTGCCGGGCCGTCCTTGGCCTTGGAGTCGCGGACGGCCAGTCGATCTGGCCGATCAGGGAGCCCGTGCAGAAGGCGATCGAGCCCAGGGCCTTCTGGGTCAGCCCGGCCGCCTCTCGCGCGCGGCGCAGTTCGTAGCCGTAGTAGTCCAACGGGGATGCGCTGGGGTCGAGTTCGCGGATGTGCACGGTGACCACCTCCTGTCACCGAGCGTAGCCATGCAACTGCGAAAAGGTGCGGGGATGTGGAGAACTAATTAATGCAAGCACGCTTGATTGTTTCTGGTGTCGCTGCCATGCTCCCCACCACGACACCCCGGAGGGGAGCGAACCCGTGTCCGATCCGACGCCCGTGTTCGACGATCTGCGTACCGAGAGCGAGGAGCTCGACCGGCTCGTGGCCGGGCTGGGGCCGGGGGAGTGGGCCACGGCCACCCCCGCGCCCCGCTGGAGCGTGGCCCATCAGATCGCCCACCTGGCCTGGACCGACCACTCGGCCCTGCTGGCCGTGACCGACCACGACGGCTTCACCGCGCTGGTGGAGCAGGCGCTGAAGGCGCCCGGGTCGTTCGTCGACGACGGCGCCGACGCGGGTGCCGCGCTGGCGCCCGCCGAGCTGCTCGCCCGCTGGCGGGAGGGGCGCCGGGCCCTGGACCAGGCCCTGCGTGCTGCGCCGCCCGGCGCCCGTTTCCCCTGGTACGGGCCGCCGATGTCGGGCGCGTCCATGGCCACCGGGCGGCTGATGGAGACCTGGGCGCACGGCCAGGACGTGGCCGACGCGCTGGGCGTCGTGCGGCCGCCGACCGACCGGCTGCGGCATGTGGCCCGGATCGGCGTCCGCGCCCGCGACTTCGCGTTCGGCGTGCACGGGCTGACCCCGCCGACGGAGGAGTTCCGTGTCGAACTCGTCGCTCCGGCAGGGGACTTGTGGGTCTACGGGCCCGAGGACGCCGCCCAGCGGGTCACCGGGAGCGCGCTCGACTTCTGCCTGCTGGTCACCCAGCGGGCCCACCGGGACGACGTCGCCCTCACCGCCGCCGGCGCGGACGCCGACCGCTGGCTGGACGTCGCGCAGGCCTTCGCGGGGCCGCCCGGTGAGGGCCGCAAGCCCAAGGGGGCCGGGGCGTGACGCTGCGCATCGGCAATGCCTCCGGCTTCTACGGCGACCGTTTCGACGCGATGCGCGAGATGCTCACCGGCGGCGAACTCGACGTCCTCACCGGCGACTACCTGGCCGAACTGACCATGCTGATCCTCGGCCGGGACCGGCTGAAGGACCCCGGCGCCGGGTACGCCCGTACGTTCCTGGGGCAGTTGGAGGAGTGTCTGGGCCTGGCCCGGGAGCGCGGGGTACGGATCGTCTCCAACGCGGGCGGGCTGAACCCCGCCGGACTGGCGCTGCGTGTCAGGGAGTTGGCCGAGCGGCTCGGGCTTCCCGTCCGGGTCGCCCACGTCGAGGGCGACGACCTCACCGCCGCCCACCCCGGCAGCCTCGCCGCGCACGCCTACCTCGGCGGCTTCGGTATCGCCGAGTGCCTGAGGCAGGGCGCGGACATCGTGGTCACCGGGCGCGTCACGGACGCCGCGCTGGTCACCGGGCCGGCCGCCGCGCACTTCGGCTGGGGTCCGGGCGACCTGGACCGGCTCGCGGGCGCGGTCGTCGCCGGGCATCTGCTGGAGTGCGGCCCCCAGGTCACCGGCGGCAACTACGCCTTCTTCACCGAGGGCGACGTCACCCGCCCCGGCTTCCCGCTCGCCGAGATCCATGAGGACGGCAGCAGCGTCATCACCAAGCACCCCGGCACCGGCGGCTTCGTCGACGTCGGCACGGTCACCGCTCAGCTGCTGTACGAGACGCAGGGCGCCCGCTACGCCGGCCCGGACGTCACCGCCCGTCTGGACTCCGTACGGCTCACCCAGGAAGGCTCCGACCGGGTCCGTGTCGAGGGCGTGCGCGGCGAGGCCCCGCCGCCGACCCTCAAGGTCGGCCGCAACACCCTCGGCGGCTGGCGCAACGAGGTCGTGTTCGTGCTCACCGGCCTCGACGTCGACGCCAAGGCGGCGCTGGTGCGGCGGCAGCTGGAGCCCGCCCTCGCCAAGATCGCCGAGGCCCGCTGGGAGCTGGCCCGCACCGACCACGGCGACGCCGCCACCGAGGAGACCGCCAGCGCCCTGCTGCGGCTCGTCGTGCGCGACCCCGACCAGGCCGCCGTGGGCAAGGCGCTCGGCGGTGCCGCCGTGGAACTGGCCCTCGCGAGCTACCCCGGCTTCCACGTCGCCGACCTGCCCGGGAAGGGCACGCCCTACGGCGTCTTCGAGGCGGCGTACGTCCCTCAGGAGACCGTCGGCCATGTCGCCGTGCTGGACGACGGCAGGCGCGTCCCCGTGCCGCCGCCGGGCCTCACCCTCGTACCCGGGGACGTGCCGGAGCCCGCGCTGCCCGTACCGCTGCCCGCCGGGCCGGTGCGCCGCGCGCCCCTGGGACTGGTCGCCGGGGCCCGCAGCGGCGACAAGGGCGGCGACGCCAACGTCGGCGTGTGGGCGCGCACGGACGACGCCTGGCGCTGGCTCGCGCACGAACTGACCGCCGGCCGGTTCCGGGAGCTGATCCCCGAGAGCCGCGACCTGACGGTCACCCGGCACGTGCTGCCGAACCTGCGGGCGCTGAACTTCGTCGTCGAGGGCGTCCTCGGCCAGGGCGTCGCCGCCCGGCACCGCTTCGACCCGCAGGCCAAGGCCCTCGGCGAATGGCTGCGCTCCCGCCACCTGGACATCCCGGAGGTACTTCTGTGACCGCCCCCGAACCGCTGGAGGCCCTGCTGTGACGGTCCTGTCCTCGGCCCTCGACCCCGCGAGCACGGAGTACCGGGCCCACCGCGAGGCCATGCTCGCCAAGCTCGCCGAGCTGGACACCGAGCACGCCAAGGCGCTGGCGGGCGGCGGTGAGAAGTACATCGAACGGCACAGGAAGCGCGGCAAGCTGCTCGCACGGGAGCGCATCGAGCTGCTGCTCGACCCGGACACGCCGTTCCTGGAGCTGTCGCCCCTCGCGGCGTGGGGCAGCGAGTACGCCGTCGGCGGCTCGCTCGTCACCGGGATCGGCGTGGTCGAGGGCGTGGAGTGCCTGATCACCGCCAACGACCCGACCGTGCGCGGCGGTGCCTCGAACCCCTGGTCGCTGAAGAAGGCGCTCAGGGCCAACGACATCGCGCTCGCCAACCGGCTGCCCTGCATCAGCCTCGTGGAGTCGGGCGGCGCCGACCTGCCCTCCCAGAAGGAGATCTTCATCCCCGGGGGTGCGATCTTCCGGGACCTCACCCGGCTGTCCGCCGCCGGAATCCCCACGGTCGCCGTCGTGTTCGGCAACTCCACCGCCGGCGGCGCCTACATCCCCGGCATGTCCGACCACGTGATCATGGTCAAGGAGCGGGCCAAGGTGTTCCTCGGCGGCCCGCCGCTGGTGAAGATGGCGACCGGCGAGGAGAGCGACGACGAGTCGCTGGGCGGCGCCGACATGCACGCGCGCGTGTCCGGCCTCGCCGACTACTTCGCCGTCGACGAGCACGACGCCCTGCGGCAGGCGCGGCGGGTGGTCGCCCGCCTCAACCACCGCAAGGCGTACGGCGATCCGGGCCCGGCCGAGCCGCCCAAGTACGACCCCGACGAGCTGCTGGGCATCGTGCCCGGCGACCTCAAGGTCCCCTTCGACCCGCGCGAGGTGATCGCGAGGATCGTCGACGCCTCCGACTTCGACGAGTTCAAGCCGCTGTACGGGACGAGCCTGGCGACCGGCTGGGCCACCCTGCACGGCTACCCGGTCGGCATCCTCGCCAACGCCCAGGGCGTCCTGTTCAGCGAGGAGTCGCAGAAGGCCGCCCAGTTCATCCAGCTCGCCAACCAGCGCGACATCCCACTGCTTTTCCTGCACAACACCACCGGCTACATGGTCGGCCGCGAGTACGAGCAGGGCGGCATCATCAAGCACGGCTCGATGATGATCAACGCGGTCAGCAACTCGAGGGTCCCGCACCTGTCCGTCCTCATGGGCGCCTCCTACGGCGCCGGGCACTACGGCATGTGCGGCCGCGCCTACGACCCGCGCTTCCTGTTCGCCTGGCCCGGCGCCAAGTCGGCCGTCATGGGCCCGCAGCAGCTCGCCGGCGTGCTGTCCATCGTGGCCCGGCAGTCCGCCGCCGCGAAGGGGCACCCGTACGACGACGAGGCGGACGCCGCCCTGCGCGCCATGGTGGAGCAGCAGATCGAGTCGGAGTCGCTGCCCATGTTCCTGTCCGGGCGGCTCTACGACGACGGCGTCATCGACCCGCGCGACACCCGCACCGTCCTAGGCCTGTGCCTGTCCGCCGTCCACACCGCGCCCTTCGAGGGCGTGCGCGGCGGCTTCGGCGTCTTCCGGATGTGAGACGAATGATTACTTCTGTTCTGGTCGCGAACCGGGGCGAGATCGCCTGCCGCGTCTTCCGTACCTGCCGTGAGCTGGGCATCCGTACCGTCGCCGTGCACTCGGACGCCGACGCGAACGCCCTGCACGCGCGCGTCGCCGACACGGCCGTACGACTCCCGGGCGCGGCCCCCGCCGACACCTATCTGCGCGGCGACCTCGTCGTGAAGGCCGCCCTCGCCGCGGGCGCCGACGCCGTCCACCCCGGCTACGGCTTCCTCTCCGAGAACGCCGGCTTCGCGCGGGCCGTCCTGGACGCCGGACTGGTGTGGATCGGGCCGCCGCCGGAGGCCATCGAGGCCATGGCGTCCAAGACCCGCGCCAAGCAGCTCCTCGGCATCGCCCCGCTCACCGAGGTCACCGAGGCCGATCTGCCGGTGCTGGTGAAGGCCGCCGCGGGCGGCGGCGGGCGCGGCATGCGCGTCGTACGCCGCCTGGAGGACCTGACAGCCGCCCTGGAGGGCGCCCGCGCCGAGGCGGCGAGCGCCTTCGGCGACGGCGAGGTGTTCACCGAGCCCTACGTCGAGAACGGCCGCCACGTCGAGGTGCAGATCCTCGCCGACACCCACGGCACGGTCTGGGCCCTCGGCACCCGCGACTGCTCCCTCCAGCGCCGCCACCAGAAGGTGATCGAGGAGGCTCCGGCACCCGGCCTGTCCGCCGCACTCGCCGAGGAACTGCGCACGGTGGCCGTCCGCGCCGCGCGGTCCGTGGACTACGTCGGCGCGGGCACCGTCGAGTTCCTCGTCGCCGACGGCCGGGCGCACTTCCTGGAGATGAACACCCGCCTCCAGGTCGAACACCCCGTCACGGAGGAGATCTTCGGCCTCGACCTCGTCGCGGAGCAGATCAGGATCGCCGAGGGCGAGGCGCTCGCACAGGACCCGCCGCCCGCCCGCGGCCACGCCGTCGAGGCCCGCCTCTACGCCGAGGACCCGGCCCGCGACTGGGCCCCCCAGACCGGCACCCTGCACCGCCTCACCGCCCCCGGCGCCGTCCGCCTGGACACCGGCTACACCGACGGCGACGCCATCGGCGTCCACTACGACCCGATGCTCGCCAAGCTGGTCGCCCACGCCCCGACCCGGGCCGAGGCCGTCCGCAGACTGGCCGGCGCCCTGGAACGCCTGACCCTGCACGGCCCCGTCACCAACAGGGCGCTGCTGCTGGCGTCCCTGCGGCACGAGGAGTTCGCCTCGGCCCGCATGGACACCGGCTTCTACGACCGCCATCTCGCGGACCTCGGCGCGCCGGGCGACCCGCTCGCCCCGCTGGCCGCCGCCCTCGCCGACGCCGCCCACCGCGGCTCCCGCTTCGGCGGCGGCTGGCGCAACGTCCCCTCCCGGCCGCAGCTCAGGCGCTACGAGCTGGCGGGGGAGGAGGTGGAGGCCCGCTACGCGTGGACCCGAGAGGGACTGCGGGCGGACGGCGTGCGAGTCGTCCACGCGAGCGCCTCTCTCGTCGTCCTCGAAACCGACGGAGTGGCCCGCAAGTTCGAGGTCGCGGCCTACGGCGACCGGATCCACGTCAACGACACGGCCCTGCGCGCCCTGCCCCGCTTCCCCGAACCCGAGACCCAGCACGCCCCCGGCTCCCTGCTGGCCCCCATGCCGGGCACGGTCGTCCGAGTCGCCGACGGCCTCACCCCCGGCTCACCCGTAAAGGCGGGCGACCCCCTGATCTGGCTGGAGGCGATGAAGATGCAGCATCAAATCACCGCCCCGGCGACCGGAACCCTGGCAGCCCTCCACGCCGCCCCCGGCCAGCAGGTGGAGATGGGAGCACTTCTGGCCGTGGTCGAGAGCGACGCCGCTCAGGGGCACGGGCCCGTACCGATTCACGACTCCGCCGAGTGAGCACGACCAACCCGCTTTTAGGGGCGCGGGCCTGTATCGACATGCGACTCCGCCGCGTGAGCGCGAGCCACCCGTCTTTTAGGGGCGCGGGAACTGCGCGACCAGCCACCCACGACGGAAAGTCCGAAGGAGAGCAATGACCACCCACATCGAATCGGAAGAACAAAAAGCCCTCCGAGACGCAGTCGCCGCCCTCGGCAAACGCCACGGCCCCGACTACAACCGCGAACACCTCTGGTCAGAAGCCGGCAAACTGGGCTACCTGGGCGTCAACCTGCCGGAGGCATACGGCGGTGGAGGCGGCGGCATCACAGAACTCTCCATCGTCCTGGAGGAGCTGGGAGCCGCGGGCTCACCCCTGCTCATGCTGGTGGTCAGCCCCGCGATCTGCGGCACCGTGATCGCCCGCTTCGGCACGGAGGCCCAGAAACAGCACTGGCTCCCGGCCCTCGCCGACGGCACGAGGACGATGGCCTTCGGCATCACCGAACCGGACGCGGGGTCCAACAGCCACCGCATCACCACAACCGCCCGCCGGGACCCCGCGTCGGGCGACTGGCTGCTCACCGGCCGCAAGGTGTTCGTCTCCGGCGTGGACATCGCGGACGCGACCCTCATCGTCGGCCGCACCGAGGACGCCCGCACGGGCAGCCTGAAGCCCTGCCTGTTCATCGTCCCCCGGGACGCCGAAGGCTTCCAGCGCCGCCATATCGAGATGGAACTCCAGGCCGCGGAGAAGCAGTTCGAGCTGGTGCTCGACGATGTGCGGCTGCCCGCCGACGCCCTGGTCGGCGACGAGGACGCCGGGCTGCTCCAGCTGTTCGCCGGACTCAACCCCGAGCGGATCATGACGGCCGCGTTCGCGATCGGCATGGGCCGCCACGCGCTCGGCAAGGCCGTCGAGTACGCCCGCGACCGCACGGTGTGGAAGACGCCCATCGGCGCCCACCAGGCCATCGCCCACCCCCTCGCCCAGGCGCACATCGAACTGGAGCTGGCCCGGCTGATGATGCAGAAGGCGGCCCACCTCTACGACGCCGGTGACGACGTCGGCGCCGGAGAGGCCGCGAACATGGCCAAGTACGCGGCCGGAGAGGCCTGTGTGAAGGCCGTCGACCAGGCCGTGCACACCCTCGGCGGCAACGGCCTCACACGCGAGTTCGGCCTCGCCAGATTGATAACCGCCGCACGCGTGGCTCGTATTGCTCCGGTGAGCCGGGAGATGATTCTCAACTACGTCTCCCACCAGACCCTGGGCCTGCCCAAGTCGTACTGACCGGTGCCGCGCCCAGCGAGGAGGAACCGTGTTCCGCAGCGAGTACGCAGACGTCCGGCCCGTTGAACTGCCCATCCACGAGGCGGTCCTGGGCCGGGCCGCCGACTACGCAGACACGCCCGCGCTGATCGACGGCACGGACGGCACGACCATCACGTACGCCCAACTGGACCGGTTCCACCGGCGGATCGCCGCCGCGCTCGCCGAGGCGGGCGTACGCAAGGGCGACGTCCTCGCCCTGCACAGCCCGAACACGGTCGCCTTCCCGACCGCCTTCTACGCCGCCACGCGGGCGGGTGCCTCGGTGACCACCGTGCACCCGCTCGCCACCGCGCAGGAGTTCGCCAAGCAGCTCGACGACAGCGCCGCCCGCTGGATCGTCACCGTCTCCCCGCTGCTGGAGACCGCCCGCCGGGCGGCCGAACTCGCGGGCGGGGTGAGAGAGATCTTCGTGTGCGACAGCGCGCCGGGCCACCGCTCGCTGCTCGACATGCTCACCTCCGAGGCGCCCGAGCCCGACGTCGCCGTCGACCCGGCCGAGGACGTCGCCGCCCTGCCCTACTCCTCCGGCACCACCGGCGTCCCCAAGGGCGTCATGCTCACCCACCGCCAGATCGCCACCAACCTCGCCCAGCTGGAACCGGCGATCGACGCCGAGCCCGGCGAACGCATCCTCGCGGTCCTGCCGTTCTTCCACATCTACGGCCTCACCGCGCTGATGAACGCACCCCTGCGGCAGGGCGCCACCGTCGTCGTGCTGCCCCGCTTCGAGCTGGAGACCTTCCTCGCGGCGATCCAGAACCACCGCATCACCGGCCTGTACGTCGCCCCGCCGATCGTGCTCGCCCTGGCCAAGCACCCGGCGGTCGCGAAGTACGACCTGTCCTCGCTGAAGTACGTGGTCAGCGCGGCCGCCCCGCTGGACGCCGAGCTCGCCGCGGCCTGCTCCGCCCGGCTCGGCCTGCCACCCGTCGGGCAGGCGTACGGCATGACCGAGCTGTCGCCCGGCACCCACGTCGTCCCGCTGCACGCGATGGACCAGGCCCCGCCCGGCACGGTCGGCCGGCTGATCGCCGGCACCGAGATGCGGATCGTGTCCCTCGACGACCCGGGCAAGGACCTCGGCGCCGGCGAGACCGGCGAGATCCTGATCCGCGGCCCCCAGGTCATGAAGGGCTACCTCGGCCGCCCCGACGCCACCGCCGCGATGATCGACGGCGAGGGCTGGGTGCACACCGGCGACGTCGGCCGGGTCGACGAGGACGGCTGGCTGTTCGTCGTCGACCGTGTCAAGGAGCTGATCAAGTACAAGGGCTACCAGGTCGCCCCCGCCGAGCTGGAGGCCCTGCTGCTCACCCACACCGGCATCGCCGACGCCGCCGTCATCGGCGCGTACGACGCCGACGGCAACGAGATACCGCACGCCCACGTCGTACGGCAGCCCGGCGCCGCGGACCTCACCGAACAGGACGTCATGGCGTACGTCGGCGAACGGGTCGCCCCCTACAAGCGGGTCCGCCGGGTCACCTTCATCGACAGCGTGCCGCGGGCGGCCTCCGGGAAGATCCTGCGGCGAGAACTCAGGGAGCGCACGTGACACTGATCGGCCGTACCCGCGAACGGGGGGTCGAGACGCTGGCCCTCGACTCCCCGGCCACCCGCAACGCGCTCTCGGCCGCCCTGGTGGGCGAACTCGCGGACGCGCTGCGGGACTGCGGCAAGGACGCCGAGGTGCGCGCGGTCGTCCTCACGCACACCGGCAACACCTTCTGCGCGGGCGCCGACCTGCGCGACCCGCCCGACCCGGACGCGTTGGTCGCGCTGCTCCGGCAGATCGTCGAGCTGCCCAAGCCGGTCGTCGCCCGGGTCACCGGGCACGTCCGCGCGGGCGGCCTCGGCCTGCTGGGCTGCTGCGACATCGCGGCCGCCTCCGCCACGGCGAGCTTCGCCCTCACCGAGGTCCGCATCGGCGTCGCCCCGGCCGTCATCTCGCTGCCGCTGCTGCCCCGCACCGAGCCGCGCGCCCTCGCCCGCTACGCCCTGACCGGCGAGCGCTTCGACGCCGCCGAGGCCGCGCGCATCGGCCTGCTCACGGCGGCGGGCGAGGACGGTGAGGACGTCGACGCCGTACTGGAGCCCGTCCTGGACGGGCTGCGGCGGTCCGCGCCCGAGGCCCTGGCGGAGACGAAACGGCTGCTCACGGCTAGGGTGCTGGCAGCATTCGACCGGGACGCGGCCCAGCTCACCGCGCTCTCGGCTCGGCTGTTCGCCTCCGCGCCCGCCCGCGAGGGGATGACGGCCTTCCTCGAACGACGGGATCCCCCATGGGTGCTGTGACGGCAGACGAACGTGTCGACCGCGCCGACCGCGTCCCCAAGCAGGACCGCAGCCGGGCCACCCGGCAGCGGCTCCTGGAGGCCGCCGTGGCCTGCCTCGCCGAGCACGGCTGGGCGGGCTCCACGGTGTCCGCGGTCGCCGAGCGCGCCGGTGTGTCCCGGGGCGCCGCCCAGCACCACTTCCCGACCCGCGAGGACCTCTTCACGGCCGCCGTCGAGTACGTCGCCGAGGAGCGGTCCACGGCCCTGCGCGACCTGTTCCCCGAGGGTCCCGGCGACCGGCGGGCGGTCGTCGCGGCCCTCGTCGGCCTCTACACCGGCCCCCTCTTCCGGGCCGCCCTGCATCTGTGGGTGGCCGCGTCCAACGAGGAGCAGCTGCGCGGCCGGGTGACCGAGCTGGAGGGCCGCGTCGGCCGGGAGAGCCACCGGATAGCCGTGGAGCTGCTCGGCGCCGACGAGTCCCGGCCCGGAGTGCGCGAGACCGTCCAGGGGCTGCTGGACATGGCGCGGGGCCTGGGCCTGGCGAATCTCCTCACCGACGACGGGGCGCGGCGCGAGCGGGTCGTGGCGCAGTGGGCGGAGCTGCTGGACGAGGCGCTGGACTGAGGCCCGGTCCGCGGGCGTCCGGGGCCTCCGCTCCCTTCAGGGCGCGGGCTCGGGACGCTGGCTCAGGACGTGGGCTCGGGATGCTGGCTCAGGGCGCGGGCTCGGGATGCTGGCTCAGGACGTGGGCTCGGGATGCTGGCTCAGGACGTGGGCTCGGGATGCTGGCTCAGGGCGCGGGCTCGGGATGCTAGCTCAGGACGTGGGCTCGGGATGCTGGCTCAGGACGTGGGCTCGGGATGCTGGCTCAGGACGTGGGCTCAGGGCGCGGGCTCCGGGCGTTGGCTCAGGGCGCGGGCTCAGGACGTGGGCTCAGGGCGCGAGCCGCTCCACCCGCCAGCTGCCGTCCGGGCGGGCGTCGTAGCGCAGCCGGTCGTGCAGCCGGTTCTCGCGGCCCTGCCAGAACTCCACCGTGTGCGGTGCCACCCGGAAACCGCCCCAGTGCGGCGGCACCGGCACCTGCTCGCCCTCCGGGTAACGGGCCTCCAGCTCGGCGTAGGAGGCCTCCAGGCCGGCGCGGCCGGCGATCACCGAGGACTGCGCGCTGGCCCAGGCGCCGAGCTGCGAGCCGTGCGGGCGGCTGCGGAAGTACGCGGCCGTCTCGTCGCGCCCCGTACGCCGGGCCACCCCGTGCACGATGACCTGCCGGGCCATCGGATGCCAGGGGAACAGCAGCGAGACGTGCGGATTCCCGCCGAGGTCACGGCCCTTGCGGGAGTCGTAGTTGGTGTAGAAGACGAAGCCCTGTTCGTCGAAGTGCTTCAGCAGCACCGTCCGGGAGCTGGGCCGGCCCTCCGCGTCGACCGTGGACACGATCATCGCGTTCGGCTCGAACATGTGTGCCTCTACGGCGGCCTGCTTGAACCACCGCGCGAACTGCTCCACGGGCGTCGCGGCCAGATCGGTCTCGGCGAGTCCCTCCGTCCGGTACTGCTTGCGCATCGCTGCGGGATCGGGCATCGCGGGCACGGCGTCGGCGTCGGTCACGCGGCCATCCTCCCCCATGCGGCGCCCCGGCCGCAGGCACCCGCATGGCACTGAGTGCCGCGAAACCTCCCCGCCGTCGGCACCCGGGGATAGGGTGCTGGTGCCATCCTGGTTGGGTGACCGCCGACCGTACGGGGCATCACTGGGATGACAGCCAGGACCGCCAGTCCCCGCACGGACCGCGGATCCA
Organism: Streptomyces sp. NPDC005017; assembly: GCF_042873115.1. Taxonomy (NCBI): domain Bacteria; kingdom Bacillati; phylum Actinomycetota; class Actinomycetes; order Kitasatosporales; family Streptomycetaceae; genus Streptomyces; species Streptomyces sp. NPDC005017. The sequence goes on from NZ_JBIALD010000010.1 coordinate 188,900, forward strand.
TCGGCGTCATCTCCCGAACGATCATGAGGAGCCGCATGATGTCGGACTTCGTACCCGGACTCGAGGGAGTCGTCGCGTTCGAAACGGAGATCGCCGAGCCGGACAAGGAGGGCGGCGCACTCCGCTACAGGGGCGTCGACATCGAGGATCTCGTCGGCCACGTCTCCTTCGGCAACGTATGGGGCCTGCTCGTCGACGGCGCCTTCAACCCCGGACTGCCGCCCGCCGAGCCCTTCCCGATCCCCGTGCACTCCGGCGACATCCGCGTGGACGTGCAGTCCGCGCTCGCCATGCTCGCCCCCGTCTGGGGCCTCAAACCCCTCCTGGACATCGACGCCGAACAGGCCCGCGAGGACCTCGCCCGCGCCGCCGTCATGGCCCTGTCCTACGTCGCCCAGTCCGCCCGCGGCCAGAGCCTGCCCATGGTCCCGCAGCGCCACATCGACACGGCCCGGTCCGTCGTCGAACGCTTCATGATCCGCTGGCGCGGCGAACCCGACCCCAAGCACGTCGCCGCCGTCGACGCCTACTGGACGTCCGCCGCCGAGCACGGCATGAACGCCTCCACCTTCACCGCCCGCGTCATCGCCTCCACCGGAGCCGACGTCGCCGCCGCCCTCTCCGGGGCCGTCGGCGCCATGTCCGGCCCCCTGCACGGCGGCGCCCCCTCCCGCGTCCTGCACATGATCGAGGAGATCGAACGCACCGGCGACGCCGAGGCCTACGTGAAGCACTCCCTCGACAAGGGCGAACGCCTCATGGGCTTCGGCCACCGCGTCTACCGGGCCGAGGACCCCCGCGCCCGCGTGCTGCGCCGCACCGCGCGCGAACTGGGCGCACCCCGCTTCGAGGTCGCCGAGGCCCTGGAGAAGGCCGCCCTGGAGGAACTCCACAACCGCCGCCCCGACCGCGTCCTCGCGACGAACGTGGAGTTCTGGGCGGCCATCGTCCTCGACTTCGCCGAGGTCCCGGCCAGCATGTTCACCTCGATGTTCAGCTGCGCCCGCACCGCCGGCTGGTCCGCGCACATCCTGGAGCAGAAGCGGACCGGACGCCTGGTGCGCCCCTCCGCCCGCTACATCGGCCCCGGCCCGCGCAACCCGCGCGAGATCGAGGGCTACGGCGACATCGTCCACTGATCCCGTTCCCGCCCGCCGAGGCCGCCCCGCGCCCGGGACCGTGACCCCGCGCCTGAGGCCGTAACCCTGAAGGAACGTTTCTCAGGCCGGGGTCAGCAGCTCCGCGTGATGCCGCCTCGCCACCAGCGGATGGGCGCGGAGCTTGCCCTTGAGCTCGTTGTAGCCGTACTCCGCGAACAGCGGGTTGGACGGGTCGGCCGAGACACCCGGCGCCGTGTCCGCGTAGGGGAACACCAGCGGCTCGACCCGGGCGTCCAGACGCGGGTTGTAGAAGAACGGCACCGAGTACCGCTCGGTGGCACCGGGCGGCGAGACGACCCGGTGGTTGGTGGCCACCAGATAGCCGTTCGTCGCCACCTCCAGCAGCTCGCCCAGGTTCACCACGAACGCCCCCGGGATCGGCGGCACCTCGTGGAACAGGCCGTCCTCCCGCTGCACCTGGAGCCCGCCCACCTGGTCCTGGAGCAGCAGTGTCAGGAACCCGTAGTCCTTGTGCGCCCCCACGCCCTGGTCCGCCCCGTCCCCGGCACTGCCCGGGTACCGGACCAGCTTCAGATGCGGGTGCGCGTGCTCGCCGAAGACGTGGTCGTAGAAGTCCGGGGACGCCCCGACCGAGGCCAGCAGTTCGTGCAGCAGCTTCTCGGCGACCCCGCTCAGCCGCTCCACCCACCGCAGCGCGGCCGTCCGCAGCTCCGGCAGCGCCTCGGGCCACTGGTTCGGCCCCTGGAGCCACCAGTACGCGGGCTCGCCGGGGCCGGGCGCGTGGGCGGGGCGCTCCGCCCCGATGTCGAGCTGGTCCCGCCAGTCCTGCCGCCCGCCGGTGCGCTCGTCGCCGGTGCGGGTGTAGCCGCGGAAGTGCGGCGAGTTCACGTTGTCGATCGCCAGCCGCTGTTCCTCCGGCAGCGCGAAGAACCGCCGCATCGCCGTCAGCAGCCGGTCGGTCTCCTCGCCGGTGACCCCGTGCCCCACCAGCTGGAAGAAGCCCACGTCGTGCGCGGCCCGGTGCAGCCTGGACCGCAGCCCGGCCCGCGCCTCGGGGCCGCCGTCGGCGGCGGAGAGATCGATGACCGGCAGTTGCTGGTACGACGGGTTCGTCGAGTCGTTCGTCATGAGATGCGTCCGCGGGTGTACGGGGCCCGGTCCCGCCGGGGGTGGGGCGGGTGCACGGGTGCCAACTGTGCAGGAGAGGTGGGCGAGGCCCGGGCGGCCCGGCGCTGCGGGACCGCGGGAGGGGAATGCGGGAACGGGGGGCCGGAAGGCTCAGACCGAGCGTCGACAGCCCATGCTCGTGACGCGGAGGAAGTCCACGTGGCGGCGTCGAACGAGCGAAAGCATGTGCCCAGAGTACTGCGTGCCGAAGGATTCACAGGTGACGGGGGTCACTCGCCGTAGATCATCCGGCGAGGTGACGCAAACGACCCGCGAGTCGGGTCCTCCGGAAGGAGGGCCGGCCGGACGTACCGGCGACTCGCGGGTCGGGTGACTGCGTTGGTTTGGCCGGCTGCGTGCACGACACACACGCTGGTCCGGCGCCGAACCGAGTTTGACGACGGGCCGCTAGCCCGCAGTCACCTCGCGCGTCCGGGAATCACACATCTACCGGATCACCTCCTTTCAGCGATGGGCCTCACCTTAGGAACCGTCCAGAGAGAGTTCAACGGGTTTTCCGAGATATGGACCCTCCGGCTCTCGCCGGACGTCGTATGCGTATCCGTCGCCCCTTTGCAAGAGCTCCAGATTCCGGTGGCTGACGTTGAACCGGACCGCGGGTGTGGTGAGGCGGTGCTGCCCCCTTGCCCGGACCGAGACGCGGCCCGTCCATGTCCCCGCCCACCTGCCCGATCGGATCACCGCTCGTACGAGGTCGCCGGTCACGTATCCGAAGTGCTGCTTGACCCGCGTCCGCCGCAGGCGCGGAAAACCGTAGCGGTCCGGCGTGGTGCGGGCGTACGAGCCGCGCCCGGTGGACCTGACCACGGTGACCTGCCCGGGAAAGCGCACGATGGCATCACCGGCCTCGTGATCCAGTTGGCCGACGCACAGTGCGTCGAGTGTGTGCGTCTTGGCGAGTCCCGTGATGGCGCGGTTCGACATGGTGGACTCGCCGTTCGAGACGTGTACGCACCTGCCCAGGCTGCTCAGAGCCGCCACGAGCTGCTCTCCGGTCGTATTCATGGCGGCGGCGTCGCGGAGTGATGCTCCGACCTGCTGGAGGATGCGGGCGAGACGGTCGCTGCGCTGGGCCAGGAAGACCTCGACGAGGTTTGTGCCCTTGGCCTCGTTGCAGGCGATGCAGGCGAGAACGAGGTTGGCGATGCGACTGGAGCCGCCTCTGCTGCGCGGCGTGAGGTGCTCGATGTTCAGGGGCACGCCGGTGGCATCGCAGTAGGCGCAGGCGTCCTGCCACCTGGCGCGCAGGTACGCCCGGGTGCTGCTGCCGACGAGGGGTCCCTGCTCGTGCTCGGCACCTCGAAGTCGCCTTCCGGCACTCAGGGAGTGTGTGTCGAAGCGGGCCTTCTCCAAGTGGATGCCGGTCACCGGCGCAGACCGGCACAGACGATCGGCCAAGGAGTACAGAGTGTCCACGCGATGGCGGAGGGACGGAGGCAGCCATCCGGGCGGTCGCCTGCGGTTCTTCGAGCGGGGTGCCCGGTATCGGCAGTTGGCGGAGCGCCGCCTGCGCCGGTATCCCGCGCGCTGTTCCATCCGGCCATGGATCCGGTCTCCTCGGTGCCGGAGCTCTACGGCGATGAGCCCACGCCGGACCGTCACCAGCGCACCGTCCTTGTTGGTCTGCTTCCTCTCGTCCGTCAGAGCCAGTCCGGCGCCCCTGGAACCGGGGTCGATGCGCAATTGAACGCCGTCGACCTCGGACCGGGCGTGGGCGCGGTCCTTGAGACGGATGGTGAAGGGCACCTGGCGGGCGACTGCGGCTCGGCCCTTTCCCAGGAGTTCGCGTGCGCGGGCGGGGTGGCAGGGCATGAGGGGTCTTCCCTCCCTGGAAAGCACGAAGACCCTGCCCGCACCGGTACCGCCGCGGTATTTTCCGATCTGCGGAGGAGCGTCACCGCTCCCGTTCTCTGCCGCCCTCGCCGCTGGCGCGGTGCTGTCGGCGTGACGCCGATGGGCTTCGGTGCTCTGCCCGCCGGTCTCCCCTCGCCCATGTCTCCCGCCGGTGTCCCACGCGGCGGTGGGGTGTCCATGAGCCGTTTCGTCCCTGCTCCCGGGGGTGTCTGCTCTCACGGATTCCAGAGCAGGCTGCTGAGGAAGCACAGCCTGGTGGGTCTGCCGGCCTGCGGGGAACGTAGTCATCGGGGGCACCTCCCTGATCCTGGGATCGCGATGACTGGGGCTGGTCACTCGACGGCCCGACGGCCGGGGAGCGAGTGACCTCCTTTCCGAAGTGAGCACCGACCCTAGAGGCTTGGACGTGCGTCTGAGAGGAAACGGCTACCAGGCCGCCCGAACGTGCGAAAAGGACCGTCGGCGCGGTACACGCAGACGGTATTGCTGCTAGGGATCCCCGGGTGTCTCAGGGGCCGATCTCAGGCGTCACTCCCGCCCCACCAGCCCCGCCAGATCCAGTGCCGCCGCGATCCGTACGGCGACGTCCTCGGCGTAGGAGGCGTCGGCGCGTTCGAACGAGGTACGGCCCGCGCCGCGCAGGAAGGTCACGACGCCCAGGGTGCGCCCCCGGCTGCGCAGCACCGCGCACAGGGCGTGGACGGCGTCGCCGGGCCACTGGCGGGCCAGCGCCCACTCCCGGGCCTGCTCGGGCGACACCGAGCCGACCCCGGCGCGCACGGTGCTCGCGCGGTCGACGCAGCTGAGGGCCGGGTGGCCCTCGGGGTAGCGGACCGGAAGCCCGGCGCGGCCCGCGAGAAGGCTCGGGCCGGGCGCGCCGGAGGGGGTCGCGGCGAGCCGCACCAGCCGTACCGGCGCGGCGCTCTCGCCCTCGGGAGCCGTGCCGCCCGCGACGCGGTCGATCAGCGCGTGGTCGGCGAACCCGGCGAGGGCGAAGTCCAGATGGACGGTGGCCGCCTCGGTCGGGTCCTCGCACTCGGCGGCCGCGCGGGCGGCCCGGTGCAGCTGGTTGCCGCGGAAGCGCAGCAGGGAGGCCTCCTGCTCGCCCTGTCTGGCCTCCGTGACGTCCTGGAACAGCCAGCCGACGCCCAGCGGGACGGGCTCCTCGGCGAGCGGGGAGGCGAGGCGGACGAAGCCGCAGCGCCAGCAGCGGCGGCGTTCGCCGTCGGGAGTGCGCACCCCCACCCAGATCTCGGCGGGCGCGGGCGGGGCACCCTCGGCCAGCACATGGGTGAGCGCGCTCTCCAGCTCCTCCACGCCCTGCACGAGCAGTTCGCCGAGCGGGCGTCCGAGCGCCGACGTACGGCCCGTGCCGAGCGCGCGGGCGGCGTGGGCGTTGACGACGGCGGGCCGCAGATCGGCGTCCACCAGGACGACGCCCCAGGAGGCGTCCTCGAACAGCGCCTCGCTCAGGGCGATGGACCGTTCCAGGTCTATCTGCGCGTGCACCTCGCTGAACGCGCAGTACACGCCCGCGGGCCTGCCGTCGGTGCCGCGGACCGCCGCGGACTGGGTGCGCACCAGGACCCGGCCGCCGTCCTTGGTGAGCAGCGCGAACTCGTGCACCTGACGTCCGGGGGCGTTCATGGCCGACAGCAGACGGCCCTCGACCTCCTCGGCGTCCGCGCTGCGCACGGCCCAGCCGGCGAGGCCCCGCCGGCCGACCGCCTCGGCGGCGGTCCAGCCGAGAATGCGCTCGGCCTCGCGGTTCCAGTGGGTGACGGCTCCGTCCGCGTCGAAGGCGCACAGGGCCGCGTCCATCCCGTCCAGCAGCGCGGCGAGCAGGTCCGAGCCGTCGCGATCTGACGGCTCCGGCTGATCCGGCTGCCGCGGCTGCCCGGGCTCGTCGGGCCCCAGTTCGTCCGTGGTCCCACTACGCCGTGAAGCACTCACCTGGACCCCCAAGCAGGCTGCGTCCGCACGAACGGCGCGTCGGTTGCTCACTGGTCATCATTCAACTCGAACGTGACGCAGCCCACATATGGTTCCTGCAAGATTGCCGGGGAATCGTTGTACGGCGGATATCCCGCGGCCCTTCCCTCTAGTCTGCGGCGGGAGCCAGCCGCAGGTCGACCCAGACGTCGCTCTCGCCGTCCAGCGTGTAGCGCTCGGTCTCGGCGAACCCCCGCGCACGGGCGAAGGCGAGCCCCTCCTCGTTCACCGCCAGCACACAGGTGTCCACCGCCCCGGCACGCATCCCGCGCGCGTGCGCGAGGCCGTCCTCGTACAGGGCCGTGCCGTAGCCCTGGCCGCGGTGGCCGGGCAGCACGCGCGCGATGACCATCACCGCCCGCTCCTCGCCCTCCGGCGCCCGCACGGTGGAGCAGCCGACCAGCTCGTCGCCGGCGTAGGCGTTGCACAGCCGGTGGCGGGCGGCGCGTTCGCGGACCTCGTCCAGGGACATCGCGGCGGGCGGCACGATCACGTTGTGGACGTGCCGCCACTGCCGCAGCATGGCGTCGCCGTCCACCGTCTCGATACGGAGATCAGTCACACAGGCCAGCGAACAGGGGGCGCCGCCCGGACGTCAACGCGTTTGCGGCACGCGCGCGCAGACCTCGATCTCGATCCGCATCCGGGGGTCGGCCAGCCCGCAGACCATCATCGTGGCGGCCGGCCGCACCTCCCCGAAACAGCGGCGCAGCACCGGCCAGCACGGCTCGAAGTCCTCCCGCTCGGGCAGCAGATACCGCACCCGGACCACGTCCCGGAACCCGCACCCGGCCCGCGCCAGGGCGTCCTCGACGTTGCGCAGACACTGTTCGGCCTGCTCGACCACGTCGTCGGAGATCGTCATCGTCGCGTAGTCGAAGCCGGTCGTCCCCGACACATGGACCCGGTCCCCGTCGACCACGGCGCGGGCATAGCCGATCTGCTCCTCGAACGGTGAACCGCCGAGGATGGCGCGTCGCTCAGTCATGGCCGGAAAGCTAGGCGAGCGGCGGCGATACGTCGAATACGCACCGGAGACAGATCTGATACGCCCGGACGTATGCTCCCGGGATGGAGCGCCCGGAACTGCCTCTCCCCCAGCTGCACGCGTTCGTGGTCCTCGCCGAGGAACTCCATTTCGGGCACGCGGCCGCCCGGCTGGGCATCGCGCAGCCGCCGCTGAGCCAGCAGATCCGCAGGCTGGAGGAGAAAGTCGGGCATCCGCTGTTCACCCGGCCGCCGGGGCCGGTGTCGCTGACGCCCGCGGGCCGGGAGCTGCTGCCCGCGGCCCGGCAGGCGCTCACCGGCCTCGCGGAGGGGCTGGCGGCCGCCCGCGCGGTGGGCGCCGGTCAGACGGGCCGGCTGCGCGTGGGCTTCTCGGCGTCGCTGGCGCTGACCGTGCTGCCGGGGGCCCGCTGGCGGCGAATCTGCTGGTGACGATGACGGAGCAGTGACCCTGCGCGCGGCAGGCCGCCCCCTCACCTCACTGCCTGTAGAAGATCCGGTCCCGGTACTGCTCCATCACGCGGCTGTTCCACTCGTGGCCCCCGTCGACGTTGCCCGAGCGCAGCAGGGGCGGTTCGATGCCGCGGGCGGCGAGGGTGCCGGCGGCGGTGGCCATGACGGCCTGGAGGAGGGCGGTGGTGACGACGGTGGAGGCGGGGGCGAAGGGAGCGGGGACGGTGTCCAGGGTGAGCTCGGCGTCGCCGACGGGGATCTTGGAGTCGAGGACGAGGTCGCAGTGGTCCTTGAGGAAGGTGCCGGAGCTGTGCCGCGAGGTCGTTTCGGCGGTGTAGGCGACGGAGGTCACGCCGATGACGCGCACGCCGAGCTCGCGGGCGTGCAGGGCCATCTCGACGGGCAGCGCGTTGCGCCCGGAGAGCGAGATGATCACGAGGGCGTCGCCGGCCCGCAGCGGGGAGCAGTCCAGGACGGCGCTCGCCAGGCCGTCGACGCGTTCCAGCGCGGAGCCGAGGGGCGCGGGCATCACGTCGACGCCGACCACGCCGGGCACGGTGAGCAGGTTCATCAGCGCGAGACCGCCCGCTCTGTATACGACGTCCTGGGCGGCCAGCGAGGAGTGCCCGGCGCCGAAGGCGAAGAGGCGGCCGCCGTCCGCGACGGTGTCGGCGAGGAGGATGCCCGCGTCCGCGATCGCCTCGGCCTCCTCGTCGCGGACCCGGCGCAGCAGGCCGATCGCGGCGTCGAAGTACTGGTCGGCCAGCTTGCTGTCGCCCATGCAGAGCCCCTTCGCTCCTCGCGGTGCCCGGCCCCCGCCCGGCGGTTCCCGCTTCCGGCGGTGCCTGTGTCGCGGATCACCGTGCGGTCTGGACCACTGGGATGTCAATACGGCGGTCCGGTCGGTGCGCCGGCCCGGTCCGGGTGTTTGTCGCAGGTCTGCCCCGCACTCGGCCGGGACCGGTTCCGGCCGGGGAGCGGCCCCCGTCGGCCGGTCCCGGGCCGAGGACGGGTCGGGCCTTACCCGCGCGTAACAGTCGCGTTCCGTCGGCGCGGCCCGGTTGTCAGTGCGATCCGGCAGAATTGAATCCTGGGCCAGCGCATGGGCCGGAGACCGTTCGAGCCTCCGGCAGATCTCACCGAGGGGCACGTATGTCCGGACTGATCGACACCACGGAGATGTACCTCCGCACCATCCTGGAGCTGGAGGAGGAAGGTGTTGTCCCCATGCGCGCCCGTATCGCCGAGCGATTGGACCAGAGCGGTCCGACGGTCAGTCAGACGGTCGCGCGGATGGAGCGCGACGGTCTGGTGTCCGTGGCGAGCGACCGGCATCTGGAGCTGACCGACGAGGGCCGCCGGCTGGCCACGCGGGTGATGCGCAAGCACCGCCTCGCCGAGTGTCTGCTGGTCGACGTGATCGGCCTGGAGTGGGAGCAGGTCCACGCGGAGGCCTGCCGCTGGGAGCACGTGATGAGCGAGGCCGTGGAGCGCCGCGTGCTGGAGCTGCTGCGCCACCCCACCGAGTCGCCGTACGGCAACCCGATCCCGGGTCTGGAGGAGCTGGGCGAGAAGGACGGCGCCGACCCGTTCCTGGACGAGAGCATGGTCTCGCTGGCCGAGCTGGAGCCGGGCGCGGACGGCATCACGGTCGTGGTGCGCCGGATCGGCGAGCCCATCCAGACGGACGCGCAGCTGATGTACACGCTGCGGCGGGCGGGTGTGCAGCCCGGTTCGGTGGTGAGCGTGACCGAGTCCGCGGGCGGTGTGCTGGTGGGCAGCAGCGGCGAGGCGGCCGAGCTGGAGGCGGACGTCGCCTCCCACGTCTTCGTCGCCAAGCGCTGACGCGGCCGAGTGCCGACGCCGGCGGGCGGGGCCCGGAGGCTGCGGCGCCCGGCGGTGGCTCCGGGGCGGGAGGGCCCTTGCGGTGTCCCTCGATCGTGGCGATTCCCGGACCGGCTCCGGCGAATCGCAGACGTGCGGCGCCGCGCGTGCCAGGCTTTGGCGGTGGGGCATGTGACCGGGAGGGGCGGGCGGATGTGCCGAGAGCGTGGGGAGGGCCCCGGCGCCGTGCGGCGCCGGGGCCTGTCCTCCCCGGTGTCGACCCGGAGCCCCGAGCTCTCAGGGTCGTTCCCCTCGGACCGGTTTCCCCGAGCGGTCCGCCTCCCGCTGAAGATCTCCCCCGGGGGGCGGCGATCATTCCTCGGGCGGTGTCACTCGAACGAGGGGTGTTCCCCGCGAAGACCGCGTTTTCGAATAGGGGTTCGATAGTCTGCGAGTGCGGCGGACGGCCCGACGGGTCCCGCGGCACACCGGGGTACGGCACCCGCACGACAGGTCCGTACGACACCGGCACGACGAGTACCTACGACACGGGTACGGCCGCAGCGGCAGCGTGGCCCGGCGGCACGGCCAGCAGCACACGGCGGTACCGGGGCGGCGCGGACGCGGATCGGGCGGACGCGTGGCCCGGCGGCAGCGGGCGGTCCGAGCGGAGCTTGGGGGGTGCCAGAACGAATGGCGCGGCGCATCGATGTGACCGGAACGGGCGGCGTACGTCTCGCGGCCTGGGAGTTCGGCGACCCTCCCAAGCCCGGAGACCCGTCGGCCGCGGCCGGTGACCCGCACACCGCGGAGCCCGGCGCTCCGGGTGTGCTGTTACTGCACGGCCTGATGGGCCGCGCCTCGCACTGGGCGTCCACCGCCCGCTGGCTCTCCGAGCGCCACCGTGCCGTGGCGCTCGACCAGCGCGGCCACGGCCAGAGCGACAAGCCCCCGCAGGCCGCCTTCACCCGTGAGGCCTACGTCGAGGACGCCGAGGCCGCCCTCGAACAGCTGGGCCTCGGCCCGGCCGTGCTCATCGGCCACGCCATGGGCGCGCTGACCGCCTGGCAGCTCGCCGCCAAGCGCCCCGATCTGGTCCGCGCCCTGATCATCTGTGACATGCGGGCCTCCGCGCTCGGCGCGGCCTCGCAGCGCGAGTGGTCCGACTGGTTCCGGGCCTGGCCCGTTCCCTTCGCCACCCTGGCCGACGTACGCAAGTGGTTCGGCGAGGACGACCCGTGGGTGGAGCGGCCGAACCGGGCGCGGGGCGCGTTCTACGCCGAGGTCATGCAGGAGTCGCCCGACGGATGGCGGCCCGTGTTCGAACCCGAGCAGATGCTGAAGTCCCGCGAGACGTGGGTGTACGACGCCCACTGGGAGGAACTGGCCCAGGTCCGCTGCCCCGCGCTCGTCGTCCGCGGCCTGGACGGCGAACTGGGCCGTGCCGAGGCGCAGGAGATGGTCCGGGTCCTGCCGCGCGGCCAGTACGCGGAGGTCGCCGAGGCCGGCCATCTCGTCCACTACGACCAGCCCGAGGCATGGCGCGTGGTCGTCGAGCCGTTCCTGGAGGGCGTGCTGACGCCGTGACGGCCCGGGGCGGCGCCCCGCGGGACGTCAGGGCGGTGCCCGGCGGCCGTCACGCCCTCTCGATCCCCTCGACGCAGCGCAGCACCGCCGCCACCGCCGCCCGGTGCGCCGGGAGTTCGAGCCGGGTGGCGAGCGCGGGGTCACGGGCCCCGGCCAGGATCTCCCCGAGGACCGGGGCGAGCGGGGCGTGGGAGGGGTCCGCGCGAAGGCCGGCCAGGTTCTCGCGGGTGACCTCGGCGGTCTCGCCGTATCCGCTGGCGGCGGCCGCCAGGTTGCCCAGCGCCAGCCCCAGGTGCATCACCGGCCACAGCTCCGCCGCCACGTCCGTGCCGCCGCGCAGCGCGGCCAGGGCACGGGCGGCGACCGGCTCGTCGAGCGGCCCCAGTCCGGCGGCCACGGCCGGATCGCGCTCCCCGTCGAGCACCCGCCGCAGCACCGCGGCCGGCCGGGCGAACCGCTCGTCCAGCTCGCCCCAGCGGTGCAGATGCTGACGCAGCTTCACCCGGGCCGCCGTGTTGCCGCGTTCGGCGGCCAGCAGTGCCCCGAGGGCGGGCTCCCAGACCAGCAGCCACACCAGCCGCGCGGCGACGGCGGCCCCGCCCGGGCCCGCCGCCCCGCCCGCCGCGGGTCCCGTCCCGGCCGCCTCCCGCACCTGACGGACCAGGCCCGCCAGCGTCTCCGCGACCCGTTCCCCGTCCTGGCACAGCCGGGTCAGCAGTCGGTCCAGGGCCACCCCGGGCACCTCGGCGACCCGCTCGCACAGCTCCCGCGGACCGGCGGGCAGGGGCGTGGCGGCCGGGCCGAAGACCCGGACGTCGTTCACCACCGCGCCCAGCGCGTCGGCGGTCCGCCCGCCCGTGAGCAGGCCGAGCAGCGCCCCCGCGAGGTGGTGCGCGGCGGCGCCGGGCGCGTCCCGGGCGTGGGCGTGCAGAAAGGAGCCGTGGTTGACGTGGCTGACGGCGATCGCGGCGGGGTGGCCGCCGCGGTAGGCGTAGCGCAGACAGTCGCGGCCCCGGGCCAGCGCGAGCGACCCGCGGCCGCGGGCGTGCTCGACGGTGGCGAGTGCGCCGAACACCTCGCCCAGGTGCTGTACGTCCTGCGCGGCCTCGAACACCTCCCGGCACGTGTGGAGCAGCGCCAGCGCCTCGGTCACCCGGCCGAGACGCAGAAGCGGGGTGTACGCCGGGAACCGCGCCTGTGCCACATCGGTGCCGGGCGCGCCCCGGCCCGTCTTCACCGCGCACAGCTCGGCGTTGAACTCCAGTGCCGTGTCCCACCGTCCGGCCTCGATCGCCGCGCGCTGTCCGGTGTCGCAGAACTCCTCCCAGACCCGCCACCACACCGCCCCGTCCGCCGACCGGGCCTCCGGGTCGCGCGGCAGCGCGGCCATCCGGCCGCGCAGTACGGCCGCCTCCGTCAGCACCCGCGCCGCCGCTGCGGAGCCCCCGCTCGTACGTCTCGTGCGCCTCGACCAGATGCTTCAGCTGCCCACTCTGCGCCAGCGAGAACAGCACCCCGCCGAGGTTGACCAGCCGTGCCGCGTGCATCGGATCGTCCGGCGGGGTCGCGGCGAGGGCGGCCCTGGTGTGCCGTACGGCCTCGTCCAGGACGGCCGGGTCGGGGTACTCGCGTGCGCGCCGCAGCAGGGAGTTGGCGAGGTTGGACTCGATGCCCGCCCGCTCGGCGTGGTCGGCGGGCAGCAGGTCGAGGCAGGCCCGGTACAGGGCGATCGCCTCGTCGATGTCCTGCCGCCGGCCGCCCTGGTCGAAGGACTCCTGGAGCGAGGTGGCCAGCGCCGACATGTGCCGGGGCAGGTTCTCGTCACCGGGTGGCGAGTCCTCCACCGACCGCCGCCCGTACTCCAGCGACCGTTCCAGGAGCCGTGTGTCGCGCTCCTGCTCCCAGCGCAGCCGGTGCAGCATGCACAGCGCCGACAGCGCGGAGGCGTGCCGGAGGTCCTCGGCCGGGTACAGCCCGGCGGCCGTCTCGGCGGCCTGCGCGGCGCGGACCAGCAGCGCGGGGTCGCCGGTGCGGCCGTACTCCAGCCGCAGCCGGTCGGCGAGGGTGAGCGGTTCCCCGCCCGATACCGGGGTCGCGGCCGCCCCCTGCCGTGCCGCGCCGTCCCCGCCCGATCTGCGGAACCATCTGGCCACGCCGACCCCCCGGTCACTGTCGTCCCCGTACCCGCGTGCGTACGCACGGTGTACCCAACGAGAGCCGGGGTCAGGCGAGTTGATTCACCCCTTGCTCACCGCCGCCAGGATCTCGGGCAGCCGCCGGGCGGTGCGCGGCGCGGCCAGCCGCAGCCCGAGAAGGGCGAGCCCGGCCCCGTACGCCGTGCCGAGCGGCAGCAGCAGCCACAGCAGGTCGTCGCCGTCGGCGCTCACGTGCAGCCAGACGGCGGCGGCGATGACGGGGGAGCACAGCAGGGCCGCCGCGACCATGCCGCCGAAGACGGAGATCCAGGCGAGCCCGGTCTGGCCGGGCGCCACGTTCTTGTAGCCCTCCTGCGGGATGGAGTACGGGAACGAGGCGGAGGTCCACGCCCCGGTCGCCAGCATCGCGCCGAGCAGCGCGAAGGACAGCCCCAGCACCTCGGGCAGCGACTCCCAGTCGCCGAGCAGGGCCGTCGTCACCACCGTCACCAGCGCCGCGTACGGCACGGTGATCACCATCAGCGCCAGGGCCCGCGCGCGCAGCTCGGCGTAGGCGTCCCGGGTGGAGGAGATGGTCGTCGCGACCATCCAGAACGCCGAGGTGTCCTGCCCGAACTGGTTGTACATCTGGATGCCGAGCATCCCGGCGGCGAAGCAGGCGAAGTAGACCGAGCCGGTGCCCTGGAGCGCGTTGAACACGGGCACGATCAGCCCGATGGCGAGCGAGGTCACCCAGGCGGCCTTGGTCCTGGGGTCGCGCCAGATGTAGCGCAGGCCGCGTTCCATGACCGTGCCGGTGCGCCCGCCCGGCAGCAGCCGGGCCAGGCCGGTGGAGGGGCGGGCGCGCGGGCCGGGGTCGGCGGCCTGGAGGGTGGAGCCGTCCGGGGCGGTCATCAGCCGGGTCAGATGCCGTGCCCACACCGCGAGCGCGGCCACCACCGCGGCCGCGCTCGCCGCGAGCTGCGCGGCGGCGGTGCCGTAGTCCCCGTCGCTCACCGAGTGCACCGCGCCGACGGCCGAGGCGGGCGGCACCCAGCGCAGTACGTCGGCGAACGGGTCGAGCTGTCCGAGACCGCCCGAACCGAGGCGCTGGACACCGAAGTTGACCAGCTGGGCGCCGACGGCGATCACCAGTCCGCTGAGCACGGCGAGATCGCGGCCCTTGCGGCTGCTCAGCAGCCGGACGTTGGCGGCGGCCACGGCCCGCGCGAGCGCCACGCACACCAGCAGCACCAGCGCCACCGCCACCACTGCGACCGCGTAGGCGGCGCCGCCGTGCGCCACCGCGATCACCGAGCCGACGGCCAGGCACAGCGTGAACAGCGGCCCTGTCCCGACCAGCGAGGCCACCAGCAGCGCGCGCACCAGCGGCATCGGCCGCAGCGGCAGCATCACCAGCCGGGTCGGGTCCAGCGTCTCGTCGCCGCCGGGGAAGAACAGCGGCATCACGGCCCAGCCGAGCCCCAGCACGGCGGCCAGCAGCACCACCACGGCGTCCGCGTGCGCGGTGCCCCGCAGCAGGATCAGCCCGAACAGCTGGGCCACCCCGAACAGCAGCACGAACACGGCCGAGAGCACATAGGCGGCCAGCCGTCCTCCGGACCGCCGCAGTCCGTTGCGCAGCAGGGACAGCTTCAGCCGGACGAAGGTGGGGGTGAGGGACGTCACCGGGCGCCGCCGCCGAGCCAGTCGAGATCGCTGCCGGTGTCCCGGACGCCCGCGCCGACCAGTTCGAGGAAGGCCTGCTGGAGGGTGGGCGCCGGGCCCCGCACCTCGGCCAGCGTCCCGTGGGCGCGGATCCGCCCGGCGGCCATCACGGCCACCCAGTCGCACAGCGACTCCACCAGTTCCATCACGTGCGAGGAGAACACCACGGTCGCGCCGGAGGCGGTGTACCGCTCCAGCACACCGCGGATGGTCTGCGCCGACACCGGGTCGACGCCCTCGAACGGCTCGTCCAGGAACAGCACTTCGGGGTTGTGCAGCAGCGCGGCCGCCAGTCCGATCTTCTTGCGCATACCGGTCGAGTAGTCGACCACCAGCTTGTGCTGGGCCCCGGCCAGGTCGAGCACGTCCAGCAGCTGCGCGGCCCGCTTGTCCACCTCGTCACCGGGCAGCCCCCGCAGCCGCCCGGTGTACGCCAGCAGTTCCCGTCCCGACAGCCGCTCGAACAGCCGCAGCCCCTCGGGCAGCACCCCGATGCGGGCCTTCACCTCGACGGGATCACGCCACACGTCGTGCCCGACGACCTCGACCGACCCCTGATCCGGCCGCAGCAGCCCGGTCACCATGGAGAGGGTCGTGGTCTTGCCGGCCCCATTGGGCCCCACCAGCCCGATGAACCGCCCGGCCGGCAACTCCAGATCGATCCCCCCGACAGCCACCTGCCGCCCGAACCGCTTCCAGAGCCCCCGCACCACAACAGCGTTCTTGGTCATACCGAAACCCTAGGCCCGCCCCCAAGTGACGCACGGACCCGAGCAATCCTTCGGGCGCGCGGGGAACGGCGCACAGCTCTTCAGGGGCGCGGGGAACGGCGCAGCTCCTCAGGGGCGCGGGGAACTGCGCGACCAGCCACGACGGCGAGCAGCCCGGACGACGACAGCAGCCCCCGGACGGGGACCCGTTACCGATCCCGCCCACACGCATACGCGAGCGGCGAGATCAACTCCTCCGCATCCGGCAGCCACCGATTCGCGGGCGTAGGCCGGCACGCCCACTGCACAGCCCCCCGAGACCCGAACCGCGTAGGCGGCGCAGCCACATACGCCCCCTCACCCAGCGCCACCAGATCCAGCGAAGACGGCGCCCACCCCAACTTCCGCATCAGGTCCGGGACCTTCACCGAAGCCCCCGGCAGCACGAAGAAGTGCATACGCCGGTCCGGCGTCAAGGTCACCGGCCCCAGGGTCAGTTCCATCCGCTCCATCCGCGCCAGCGCCAGGAACCCGGCCGTCTCCGGGACGGAGAGCGCGTCGAAGGTCCGTCCGGTCGGCAGCAGGATCGCCGCGTTCGGCTGCTTCTGCCACATCCGGCGGGCGACGGTCGCGCTGCCCGTCGCCTGCGTCGCCCAGTCGGGGCGCGTGGGGTGCGCGCCGGGCGCCTCGCACCCCGGCTGCCTGCAGGAGCAGCGCTGCACCCCGTCCACGGCATCCAGCCAGGCGCCGGGGAACACGTCCCAGTGGCGTTCCTCGGCGTAGCGTACGGCTGTCTCCAGCAGTGATTCCCCGCGCTGCTGAGGAAGCTGTGCGGTTTCGGTGCCCTGGATCGTCTCTTCCACGCTCATCACAACTCCAGCCTCCACCACGGGTTACGGGCGCGCCCGCGCGCGGACGAGGAGCATCGATTCGTCGTCCGGGGCGCACGGGTGCACAGGTGGGGGCGCGCGGGAGGAACGGGGGAGCGGGCCGGGTAGTCACCCGGGGTCGGCTTGCGCCCCATCCCCGGCAATCCTGGCATGCCTCGCATTTTCGGTATGTCCGCTGGGCATCGATCTTCCCGGCCGGAACTTTTCGGAGCGCGAGCCAGTGCGTCCGATCCGCGTTCGGTTCTGAACAGACACGTCCATCGGTGCACGGGCAGGCACCGCAGCCACAGGGGGTCAGGACCATGGCCGCAAGGCCTCTCGTCGCGCGGCAGCCGAACGAACGGCTGCAGGCGCTCATCCAGGAAGCGGGCTGCTCGAACGCCGGGCTGGCCCGCCGGGTCAACATGTGCGGGGCCGAGCACGGCCTCGACCTGCGCTACGACAAGACGTCCGTGGCCCGCTGGCTGCGCGGACAGCAGCCGCGCGGGCGCGCCCCGGCGATCATCGCCGAGGCGCTGGGACGCAAACTCGGCCGTACGGTCACGATCGACGAGATCGGCATGGCCAACGGCAAGAACCTCGCCTCGGGAGTGGGTCTCCAGTTCTCGCCGACGGTACTGGGAGCCATCGAGCAGGTGTGTGAGCTGTGGCGCAGCGACGTGGGCCGGCGGGACTTCCTGTCCGGGTCCTCCGTCGCCGCGTCCGCGCTGGTGGAGCCCAGCCGCGACTGGCTGATCTCCTCGCCGGACGCGCAGGTGTCGCGCTCGGCGGGACCGCGGGTGGGCGCCTCCGACGTGGCCGCCGTACGGGCCATGACACAGGCGCTGACCGATCTCGACCACCAGTACGGCAGCGGGCACGTCCGGCCCGTCGTCGTGCACTACCTCAACAGCGTGGTCTCCGGGCTGCTGGCCGGGTCCTACCGGGAGGCGGTGGGCCGCGAGCTGTTCGCGGCCGTGGCCCGGCTCACCGAACTCGCCGGGTACATGGCCGTCGACACCGGCCAGCCGGGCCTCGCCCAGCGTTACTACATCCAGGCGCTGCGGCTCGCGCAGGCGGCGGGCGACCGGGGCTACGGCGGCTATGTGCTGGCCGCGTCCATGAGCCATCTCGCCGCGCAGCTCGGAAACCCTCGCGAGATCGCGCAGTTGGCGCGTGCGGCGCAGGAGGGGGCGCGCGGCGTCGTGACCCCGCGCGCGGAGGCGATGTTCCTCGCCGCAGAGGCCCGCGGCCACGCGCTGCTGGGCGACGTACGCGCGGCGCAGGCGGCGTCCTCGCGGGCGCTGACGGCGATGGAGCGGGCGGACCCGGACTCCGGGGACGACCCTGCGTGGATCGCGCACTTCGACGAGGCGTATCTCGCCGACGAGTTGGCGCACTGCCACCGCGACCTCGGCCAGCCCGAGGCGGCCGCCCGCTACGCCGAGCAGTCCCTGGCCGGGCATCCGCCCAAGCGGGCCCGCCGCCGGGCCATCGGCTATGTGCTGCTCGCCACAGCGCAGGTGCAGCAGCGTGAGATCGAACAGGCCTGTGCCACGGGCCTGAAGGCGGTGGAGATCCTGGAGACCCTGCGCTCCAACCGCGGCGCCGAGTACCTGGAGGACTTCCAGCAGCGGCTGGAGCCCTACCGGGACGAGGCGGTGGTACGGGAGTTCGGGGCGCGGCTGGATCTCCAGCAGGCGGCCTGAGTACGTGTAACCGACGTCACAGGAAGGGAGATCGACGCCTGAGCTGCGTGGCATGCGGCTCCGGGGACCCGGTAGCGTGAGCCGACGATCCCGAAGGTCCCCCATTCGTAGGAGTCCCGGTGACGCAGAGTGGACAGGGCGAGGAGCCCTCGGCGCGACCCGCGCACGAAGGCGTCGTGCTGCCCTCCGACGGCGGTGCGCCGCTGCTGCCGGGCGGTCCGACGGCGACGCCGCCCGGCGGTCAGGCCTGGGGCACGCCCTGGGGGCCCGAGGCCCAGCAGAGCCCGGCCCCCGGCCGGCCCTCCTGGCCGCAGCCGGCCGACCAGCAGTGGGGCGCCGCGGACCAGGGCGCCTGGCCCGGCACGCAGCAGGGCACCGTGCCGCCCGCGCCCGGTGCCCAGCCGCCCGGTTCCGCCCCGGCGGCGCCGTCGGCCGGCCCGCTCCCGCCGGAGGCCCCGGCCACGGCGTCGTACGGCTACCCGCAGGGCGGGTACGGCTACCCACAGGACGGGTACGGGGCCCAGAGCCCGCAGGGCGGGACGCACAGTCCGCAGGGCGGGACGCACGGTCCGCGGGGCGGGACGCACGGTCCGCGGGGCGGGACGCACGGCGGCTCGCCGCTGCCTCCCGCGGCCGACGACGCCACCCGCTACATACCCCCGGTCGCCCCGGTCGCTCCCGGCGGCGACGACGGGGCGACCCAGTACATCCCGCCCGTGGCGGCGGCCGCGCCCGCCGTGGACGAGGGCGCGACGCAGTACATCCCGCCCGTCACCCCGGGCGCGCTCCCGCCGGAGATGCCCGGCGCGTCCTACGGCGCCCCCGCCGCCCCGCAGGGTCCGTACGGCGGTCCCGCCGGGGCGTACGGCGGCGCGGTGCCCGAGGCGCCCGCGGAGACCACGACCTTCCTCGGGACGGGTCCCGGGGCGGGCGGCCGGGCTCCGGCCGGTGCCGACGCCGAGGCCACCCAGTACATCCCGCCGGTGCCCGCGGGCGGCGACCGGCAGCCGCCCGCCGAGTTCGCCGGCCTCTTCCGCGACGAGCAGGGCCCGTCCGGCGCCACGCAGCAGATGCCGCGCGTGCCGGCCCCGCAGGGCGGCTACGCCCCGCAGCAGCAGTACGACCGCCACGGCGGCGGGGGCCACGGTTCGCCCTACCCGGGCGAGGGCCGGCGCGACGACGGCGGCCGTGGCCGTGGCCCGGGCACCGGTTCGCGGGTGCCCCTGATCGCGGCGGTCGGCATCGGCATCGCGGTCCTCGGCATCGGCGCGGGCGCGCTGATGGGCAGCGACGGCGGCGGTGACGACGACACCAAGAACGTCTCCGCGTCCACCCCGGCGACCGCCGGGAGCTCCTCGCCCTCCGCCTCGGCCTCCCCGTCCGACGACCCGGCCAAGGCGCAGGCCGAGGAGCTGGACAAGCTGCTGGCCGACAGCGGCAACAGCCGGGCCTCGGTGATCAACGCGGTGGCGAACGTGCGTGCCTGCGACGACCTAGGCAAGGCCGCCCAGGACCTGCGGGCCGCGGCCCAGCAGCGCAACGGCCTGGTGACCCGGCTGGAGGGCCTCGCCGTCGACCAGCTGCCCGGCAACGGCGAGCTGAAGACGGCGCTGACGAACGCGTGGAAGGCGTCCGCGTCGGCCGACGACCACTACGCGGCGTGGGCGGACCAGGTGGCCGGGAACAAGAAGAAGTTCTGCCGCGGCGGCACGGCCCGTTCCACCGGCCAGACCCAGGCGGGTGACCGCGCGAGCGGCACGGCCACCACGGAGAAGGGCAAGGCCGCCGGGCTGTGGAACACCATCGCCGACAAGTACGGCCTGACCCGGCGCGAGCCGACCCAGCTGTGACACGCGCGCGGGGCGCGGACCGGTAGGCCGGTCCGCGCCCCGCGCGCGTCGTACGTGAGGCCCTGGAGCCCTGGCGTGCGTCCTCCGGCTACACGTCGGCGTCCTGCAGCGCCTTGGTCATGTCCACGAAGCCCTTGCGGGCCGCGACCAGCCGGCCGTCGCGGACGACCTGGAGGGTGACGTCGGTGTTCACCAGACGGGGGAACCCGATCGAGGCCAGGCGGTCCTGGAACTCCCAGCGCAGGGTGGGGGTGAGCCCGCCGGTGTCGATCTCCAGCCCGCTGTCCAGGGTGCGGCGCACGGTGTCCTGGGTCACCTCGCCGGCGCCGATCTTCTCCAGCGCGGCCTTCAGCACGGTGAAGGCGATCCAGCTGGTCTGCACGGCGGTGTCCGCGGGGTCGATCCGGGTGTCGGTGAACGCCTGCTCGCGGATGACGCTCTTCATCCGGTCCCAGCGCGGGTCGGTCTCCACCGGGTACCAGCCGGTGACGTACGACCCCTCGTAGGGGCCCGACCTGCCGCCGGAGGCGTCGATCGTGGTCTGGTCGACGTTGCCCAGCACGGTGCCGGTGCGCACCTCGGGGTACTCGCCGCGGGCGCGCCGGAAGGAGTCCATGAAGGTGCCGGTGCGGTCGCCGAGGGCGGGCACCACGCAGCCGGTGGCGGAGGAGTCGGAGGTGGCGTCGCCGAGCGCGCTGCGGGTCTGGCCGGAGAACTCGGTGGCGTCCTCGGCGGCCCGTACGTCCCCGGCGGGGTCGTGTCCGCCGGCCTTCAGCCCGGCGTTGAGCATCACGGGCAGCTGGTCGCCGCCGATGGTGTCGGGCCGCACCAGGGAGACCCGGCCGCAGTCGTCGGCGAGCTCCTGGCCGAGTCCCGCGAGAAGGGTCGGCTGGCCGCCGTTCACGGGGTAGGACAGGGGGGAGGTGAACTCGTCGTTGGTGATGCCGTAGCCGCCTATGTAGGGGATGCCGGCGCTCTCCAGGATCGGGAAGAACGAGTTGGGGTGCTGGCTGTAGGAGCCGACGACGGCGACGGCGTCCTCCTTCACCGCGCGCCGGGCGCACTTCGCGACGGCCACCGAGTCGTTGAGCTCGTTGCACGTCGCCACGTGCAGGGTGCGGCCGTTGATGCCGCCGTGGGAGTTCACCCAGCGCGCGAAGGCGCGGGCGAACGCGGGCATTCCGGGCTTGTTGGTCTCGTTCGTGTCCTGGGGCGCCCAGGTCATGACGGTGATGCGGTCATCCCCGTCGCCCCCCGTGACGCCGGGGATGACCCCGCAGCCGACGGCCAGCGACGCGAGCGTCACCAGGGCCCCCGCGGTGCGGATGCTTTTCTTGACGGGCCTGGTGAGGGTGGGGAGGAATGTGCTGCGGTCGCTTAGCCTGCCGGTCATGTCCACGCACGATTCCCCCACATCCCTAACCCTGGAGTGTCCTTCAGGCAACGCCGAGTGACATCGAGGTGAATTGCGGGGGACCGTTCCGGCACGTGAGACGAAGAACGTACGATCGATGACCGTGCAAGGTTCGGAGAACTCTTCCCGTCGCGGCCGTCGCTCCTCCACCATGGGCGGCATGCCACTCAACGACATGCCGTGGTGGCGCTGGCGCAGCAATGTGCGCTCCGCGCTGCACATGCTCTCCGACCCGGTGTTCCAGCGGGACGTCTGGCTGGCCGGTGTCGAAGGCTACGGAGACGTCACCGACGCCGTGTACCGGCTGGTGGAGGACACCTGGCTGGACAACTGGTCCGCCGAGAAGTACGTCGGCACGATCTTCCGCGACTCACAGGAGGCGGCGCTCGTCGACACCGCCGTGCTGCGGGTGCTGCGGATCATGCACCAGGTCGGCCCGGACGCCCCGGTCATCGCCTACCTCGAGAACGCCGGCTGGCCCGAGGCGATACGGGCCGCGCGCGACGCGCACGTACGGATGGCGGCCAGTGACGGGGACGACCCCGACGCGCCGCCGCGCTCGCTGGAAGTGCTCCAGATCATGACGCGGTCCGCCTAGCGGAACGGTTGTCGGGGGCGCGGCGGCGTGTGGGACCCTTTTCTGCATGAACGAGCAGCCCACCCGCGCCGCGGCCCCGGCCGAGCAGTACGTCCTGACCCTGTCCTGCCCCGACAAGCAGGGCATCGTGCACGCCGTGTCGAGCTACCTGTTCATGACCGGCTGCAACATCGAGGACAGCCAGCAGTTCGGCGACCACGACACGGGTCTGTTCTTCATGCGCGTCCACTTCTCGGCGGAGCCGCCGGTGACGGTGGAGAAGCTGCGGGCGACCTTCGCGGCGATCGGTGACTCCTTCCACATGGACTGGCAGATCCACCGGGCCGAGGACCGGATGCGGGTCGTGCTGATGGTCAGCAAGTTCGGCCACTGCCTGAACGACCTGCTGTTCCGCGCACGTATCGGCGCGCTGCCCGTCGACATCGCGGCGGTGGTGTCCAACCACACGGACTTCGCCGAGCTGGTGGGCTCCTACGACATTCCCTTCCACCACATCCCGGTGACGCGGGACACCAAGGCGGAGGCGGAGGCGCGGCTGCTGGAGCTGGTGCGTGAGGAGGATGTGGAGCTGGTCGTCCTCGCCCGCTACATGCAGGTCCTCTCCGACGACCTGTGCAAGCAGCTCAGCGGGCGGATCATCAACATCCATCACTCCTTCCTGCCGAGCTTCAAGGGCGCGAAGCCGTATCACCAGGCGCATGCGCGGGGTGTGAAGCTCATCGGGGCGACCGCGCACTATGTCACCGCGGACCTCGACGAGGGGCCGATCATCGAGCAGGAGGTCGAGCGGGTGTCCCACGACGTCACGCCCGATCAGCTGGTCGCCATCGGGCGGGACGTCGAGTGCCAGGCGCTGGCGCGGGCCGTGAAGTGGCACGCGGAGCGGCGGATCCTCCTGAACGGCCGCCGCACGGTCGTCTTCGCGTAGCCCCCCGCGGCCCCGGGGTGGGGGCCGGCCCGGGTGCCCCGGCGGGCGCGGGCCGAGTGCGCCGCTCGCGCAGTTCCCCGCGCCCCCTAAAGACTGCGCGGTTCCCCGCGCCCCTGAGTGACTGCGCGGTTCCCCGCGCCCCTGAGTGACTGCGCGGTTCCCCGCGCCCCTAAAGGATTGCGCAGTTCCCCGCGCCCCTAAAAGAACGCGCGGTCCCCCGCGCCCCTGTGAGCGACGGTCCACTCAGGGGCGCGGGGAACTGCGCGA
Organism: Streptomyces sp. NPDC005017; assembly: GCF_042873115.1. Taxonomy (NCBI): domain Bacteria; kingdom Bacillati; phylum Actinomycetota; class Actinomycetes; order Kitasatosporales; family Streptomycetaceae; genus Streptomyces; species Streptomyces sp. NPDC005017. The sequence goes on from NZ_JBIALD010000010.1 coordinate 212,132, forward strand.
ACGGCCACCCACGGTCCGCGGGTGTCCGAAGGCCCGTCTTTGGGGGCGCGGGGAACTGCGCGAACGGCCCACGGCCGACCGCATCCGACGACGAGACCGCGACGAACCCCTCGACCCGGCGGCGAGAGCCGGGCTCGCTACATGCGGCTGAGGGACGCCGTTGCGTACAGGACGTCGCGGATGGCGTCCCGGTCGCCGACCTGCCCCGCCGCCGCCTCCTCCGGAGGAACATGCCCCGCCGCCAGCTGGCAGAACTCCACGTAGTCCAGGGCGACATGAGCCACCTCGTGGGCCGCGGAGCCCACCGCCGCCGGAGAGTCGAGGGGGATCAGCCACTCGCCCCCACCCGTCCCCTCGATCTCCAGCCGAAGGCTCCGCCCCGGCGCACCCGCGGCCACCAGCCGCCGCTCGGGCCCTCGCCCGGGCCCCCGAGAGGCCAGCCCGGCCCGCCGCCGAGAGGCCAGCACCGTGGGCAGCATCCGCGCGGCGAGGTCGATCATGCCGTGCAGATGACGGCCGGACGGCGGCTCGTAGGGGTAGTCCACGGCCTCCGCGATGTCCCCCGCGTGGACCCAGCACTCGAAGGCCCGGTCGAGCATGGCGTCGCGCAGGGACAGTTCGAAGGCGCCGTAGGACACGCTGAGGCCGCCCGCGGTGCCGCCCGTGAAGGACACGGTGCGCACGATGTCATGGCTCTGCTCCCGCCAGGGCGCCCGCACCGTGCGGGTCGGCGGGAAGTGCGAGCCGCGCCAGTACGCCTCGGTGCGCTCGGCGGGGCCGCCCGCGCCCGGCGGGTCCGTCGCGTCGCCGAGCGGGTCGCCGAGGCCGAGGGAGAGCGCGACCAGGCCGTCGACGGCCATGAGATGCGCGATGACCCCGGCGACGGTGGTGCGGCGGTTGCCGAACCCCCCGCCCTCGAACCACCGCAGCCGCACCGGCGCGTGCCACTCGGCGTCACCGAAGTCCTGCAGCAGCGCGTCGAGGCGGGCGGTCTCGGCGTCGTAGGCGGCGGCCCAGCCGGGCACCGGGATGCGCGGCGGGCGCCGTTCCAGGCAGCTGGTGAGGACACGGGTGCGCAGGCCGGGGTCGAGGTCGAGCGGCTCGGGACGCTGGAGCAGCCCGACCGCCTCGCGCAGCCGCAGCGCCTCCTCCGCGCAGCTGCCGCAGCCACCGAGGTGCTCCTCGACGGCCGCGGTCTCCTCCGACGAGCACGCGGCCAGCGCCCACGCGCCGAGCAGCGCCTTCAGCACCTGGTGCTCCAGCACGAGCGGCACCACCTCCGGCGCGGCCGGCAGCGTCGCGTCGCCGTCCTCGACGGAGGTACGGGGCGGCGGTATCCGCGACGGTCCGTCCCGGTCCTCGTACCCCCCGAAGGGGTTCGGCCCGGTCACGCCGCACCTCCGCAGCCCGGGGGTGCGCCGGGCGCGCCGGCGTCGTGCGCGGTGGACAGGAGCTGGAGGCCGAGGCGCAGGCGGCGCCGGGCCTCGTCCTCGGTGACGCCGAGGTCGACGGCGGCCTGGCGGTAGTCGCGGCGCTGGAAGTAGGCCAGTTCCAGCGCGGCGCGCAGGGGCGCGGGCATGGACTGGACGATGTAGTCGGCACGGGCGGCGACGGAGGCGTGGCCGACCTTGTGCTCCAGTTCCTCGGCCGTGCCCGGGCCGCCCCGCTCCAGCGCGGCGGTCTCCGCGGCGCGCAGCCGCCGCACGGCCAGCCGGTGGGTCAGCGTGGCGACCCAGGAACGCAGCGGTCCCTGCCGGGGGTCGTAGCTCTCGGGGTGCTCCCAGACATGGGCGAAGACGTCGCGGGTGACGGCGTCGGCGGCGCGCTCGTCGCCGAGGACGGTGTGCGCGAGGCCGTGCACCAGCGAGGCGAAGCGGTCGTAGAGCTCGCCGAGGGCCGCGGCCTCGCCCCGGGCGAGCCGCTGCTGCATCCTGCGGTCCCAGCGGGGCTGTGCGTCCTTCGTCGCCATGCGGCCCCCTCCCCCTGCTCCTGTCCGGTCTGTGACAAGCGTGCGCCCACCGCGTTCTCGAATGTAGTCGGCACGTCCGGGAACGCACGCCCCTTTATGGCAATGTGCGCCCCCTGCGCGCCCCGAGTGATAGTGGGCCTTTGGTGCACCTCGCGCCTTCTGCCGCCCTTACCCACCCTGTTCTTGATCAAGCTTGGCATCAAGTCGATCGAACAGGATCGAGTCCGATTGAAACAAGCCTCTTCTGATCGGTTCCCGTTTCCAGCCCCGTGTTTCAGGGAACGGCGGCTGGGCAGCCGCGCTGACAGGAAGCGTAGGCCCTGCTTCCGTTTCCGGGCTGCTCCGGGAAGTCCCGCGAATGAAGGGCACGGTGGTGACGTTCAATGTGACCGATGACGAGCGCGGTGACTGGGCCGTGCTCCGGGTGACGGGCGAGCTGGACCTGGTGACATCACCGGTTTTGCGCCAACGGGTACACGACAAGGTGGCCGACGGCCGCCACAGCCTCGTCGTCGACCTCTCCGGGGTCGTCTTCTGCGATTCCAGCGGCATAGGCGTGCTCATCGCCACCCGCCGTCTGCTGCGCTCCTGCCAGGGCCGGCTGCGGCTCATCCTGCCCGCCGTGGGAGCCGCCGAGGGCTCCCACGTCAACCGCGTCATCGGCGCCCTGGGAGTGCGCCGGCTGTTCGACGTCCACGCCGACGTCAGCGCGGCGGTCGCGGAGGAGGACCGTCCTCTGTCGGCGTGACGGCGCGCCCGCAATGACACATTGTTGTTCCGAAATTCCCCCGGTCTTGGCACATCCGTCGGTTTCCCGCTCCGGGGGGCCGCCCGGCGTCGTACGCTCCCTGCCGGAAGCACCCCGACGTCATGTGAGGCGGCCCAGAGACATGGTCAGCAGCGAGTACGAGGGCAGGATCGCGGCCAGGTTCGCCGGCTTCGACCAGGACGGCAACGGCTACATCGACCGCCAGGACTTCAGCGGCGCCGCCAAGGCGCTGCTCGCCGAGTTCGGCACCCCCGCCCGCTCCGACAAGGGCCAGGCGCTGTACGCGGGCGCCGAGGCCTTCTGGCAGGGCATGGCGGGGATAGCGGACCGGGACGGCGACCAGCGCATCAGCCGCGAGGAGTTCGTCAACGGAGCGGTCAAGCGGCTGCGTGACAACCCGGACCGGTTCGCGGAGATCGCCCGTCCCTTCCTGCACGCGGCCCTGGACGTCGTCGGCACCGACGGGGACGGCGCGGTCGCGGTCACCGACATCGCGCGCGTGCTCGCCCTCCTGGGCGTCACGGAGACCGTCGCGCGGGCGGCCGCGGAGGCGCTTGACGGCGACGGGGACGGCAGGGTCGGCGAGGCCGAGCTCGTCCCGGCCTTCGCCCGCTACTTCACCGTCCCCGAGTAGCCTCCCGGCCGACGTGTCCGCCCGGGCCCGGGCAGCACTCCCGCCCCGCGTGCCCGCCCGGGCACGCGCGGGACCCGTCCCTCACGCACCCGACCGTGTCCGCTCGTGCCCGTGAGGCGGCGGCACCTCACGCACCCGCGTAACGCTCACGCAGCTTGTACTTGAGCACCTTCCGCAGGGTCTCGCCCCGCGGAAGGGCGTCCACCACCTCCAGCTGCTCCGGCAGCTTGTGCACGGACAGCCCTTCCGCGCGCAGATACGCCGTCACGTCCGCGAGCGTCAGCGGCGCGGCCCCCTCCGGCTGCTCGACGACCGCGCAGACGCGTTCCCCGCGCTCGGCGTCGGGCAGCCCGATCACCGCCACGTCCCCGACGCCCGGGTGGGCGGACAGCAGGTCCTCGATCTCCCTCGCCGGGACGTTCTCCCCCTTGCGGATGATCACGTCCTTCAGCCGCCCGGTGAGCACCAGATGGCCGCTCGGCGTGAGCCGCCCGAGGTCCCCCGTGCGCAGGAACCCCTCGGCGTCGAAGGCCTCGGCGGTCTGCGCCGGGTCCAGATACCCCCGGCACACCGCCTCCCCGCGCAGGCGCACCTCGCCGTCCACGATCCTGATCTCCATGCCCTCGGGCGGCCGGCCCTCGGTCGTCGCCAGGTTCTCGGCGCTGTCGTCGGGGTCGCCCATCGTGATCATCGGCACCTCGGTCATGCCGTAGCCGTGGGTGAGGGCGACGCCCAGTTCCCGGGTCACCGCGTGGTACAGCTCCGGCGGCTTCGGCGCCCCGCCGCCCGCCAGCAGCCGCAGACTCGGCACGACCCTGGCCCCGGGCCGGCCGCGCTGCTCGGCGAGGAACATCGAGTAGAACGCCGTGGAGCCGCCCGCGACGGTCACGCCGTGCCGGCGCAGGTCCTCCAGCGCGTCCGGCAGCGCGAACCGCTCGAACAGCACCGCGGGGAACCCGTACAGCAGCAGCATCACCAGGTAGTCGGGGCCGCCTATGTGGGCGTACGGGAAGGCGATCGAGCCGATGTCGTCCGGCCGGGGCCGCAGCGCGTGGGCGAGGCAGGAGCCGCCCGCGATCAGTGAACGGTCGGTGTGCAGGACGCCCTTGGGGGCGGAGGTCGTGCCGGAGGTCCAGTAGATCCAGCGCACCGAGGTGCCCTCGGCGGGCGGCGGGGGCAGGACGTCCGGGTCGCCGTCCGGGAGGCCGCCGTACACCTCGAGGACGCCCTTGGCGCCCAGGCGCCGCGCCATCGCCGTGTGGTCGAAGCCACGCCAGACGCCGGGCACCGCGAAGAACTCCGCCCTGGACTCGCGCAGCGCGAAGCCGGTCTCGCGCTCGCGGTGGAAGGGGATGACGGGCGACTGCACGGCGCCGAGGCGGGCCAGCGCGCAGGACAGCACGACCGTCTCGACACGGGTGGGCAGCTGCCAGGTCACCACCGTGCCGGGGCGCACCCCGAGGCCGTACAGCCCGGCCGCCGTGCGCTCGGCCAGCGCGCGCAACCGGCCGAACGTGACGGTGCGGTCCCCCTGGAGGAGGACGGGAAGGTCCGGGGTGAGACGGGCACGGCGGTCGAGCAGGTCCCACAGGGTGCGGGCGGAACTCAGCGAGTGCGGGGTCTCGTTCACGTCATCCCCCTCCTTGGCTGACGACTCGTCAGATGGCATGCTATCTGACGGACCATCAGACAGGCATCGGGTCGTCACCGGTCCGGACGGACGGACCGCGGCCCCGCGACGGACACCGGACGGACACCGTCCGGCGGAGGGGGAACCATGACGACGGAACTGCCCCGCATCATCAGCGTCGACGACCACGTCATCGAGCCCGCGCACCTCTTCGAGACCTGGCTGCCGCGCGCCTACCGCGACCGCGGACCCCGGCCGCTGACCGCCGGCATCGGCGAACTCGCCTACGTCGGCGGCAAGTACCAGATCACCATGGACCCCGACGGGCCGCCCACGGACTGGTGGATCTACGAGGACCTGAAGTTCCCGTACAAACGCAACATCGCCGCCGTCGGCTTCGACCGCGACGAGATGACCCTGGAGGGCATCACCCGCGAACAGATGCGGCGCGGCTGCTGGGACCCCGCGGCACGGCTGGCCGACATGGACCTCAACCACGTCGAGGCCAGCCTCTGCTTCCCCACCTTCCCCCGCTTCTGCGGCCAGACCTTCGCCGAGGCCCACGACAAGGAGGTCGCGCTCGCCTGTGTGCGCGCCTACAACGACTGGATGGTCGAGGAGTGGTGCGGCGACAGCGGCGGCCGGCTGATCCCGCTGTGCCTGATCCCGCTGTGGGACATCGGCCTGGCCGTCGCCGAGATCCGGCGCAACGCCGCGCGCGGGGTGCGGGCCGTGACCTTCTCCGAGATCCCCTCCCACCTCGGGCTGCCGTCCATCCACTCCGGCCACTGGGACCCGTTCTTCGCCGTGTGCGAGGAGACCGGCACGGTCGTCAACATGCACATCGGCTCGTCCTCGCAGATGCCCGCCGCCTCCCCGGACGCCCCGCCCGCCGTCCAGGCCTCGCTGTCCTTCAACAACGCCATGGCCTCGATGATGGACTTCCTCTTCAGCGGCGTGCTGGTCCGCTTCCCGCGCCTGAGACTCGCCTACTCCGAGGGACAGATGGGCTGGATCCCGTACGCCCTGGAGCGTGCCGACGACGTCTGGGAGGAGCACCGCGCATGGGGCGGGGTGCGCGACCTGATCCCCGAGCCGCCGTCCACGTACTACTACCGGCAGATGTTCTGCTGCTTCTTCCGCGACAGACACGGTGTCGCGTCACTCGACGCGGTGGGCCGCGACAACGCCACCTTCGAGACCGACTACCCGCACGTCGACTCCACCTTCCCCCACACCAGGGAGGTGGCCCTCGACCATGTGAAGGGCCTCGACGACGAGACGGTGTACAAGCTGATGCGCGGCAACGCCATCCGCATGCTCGGCCTGGACCTCGACCGCTGATGGACCTGTCGTACCCGCCCGAGGAGGAGGAGTTCCGGGCCCGGCTGCGCGAGTGGCTCGCGAAGACGCTGCCCACACTGCCGCCGAAGCCGTCACCGGCCGACTGGCCCGCCCGCCGCGCCTACGACATGGGCTGGCAGCGGACGCTCTACGACGCCGGGTACGCCGAGGTGCACTGGGATGGCTCGCCGACCCGGCGGCTGATCTTCCTGGAGGAGACCGAGCGCGCGGGCGCGCCCTATGTGGGCGCCGGGTTCGTCGGGCTGCTGCACGCCGGGCCGACCATCGCCGCCGAGGGCACCCCCGAGCAGCGGGAGCGCTGGCTGCCGCCGATCCTGCGCGGCGAACAGGTGTGGTGCCAGGGCTTCAGCGAACCCGGCGCGGGCTCCGACCTCGCCGCCCTGCGCACGCGCGCGTGGCGCGACGGGGACACCTATGTGGTGAACGGCTCCAAGATCTGGACCTCGCACGCCGAGGTCGCCGACTGGTGCGAACTGCTCGTGCGCACCGACCCGGACGCCCCGAAGCACCGTGGCATCAGCTGGCTCGCCCTGCCGATGGACACGCCCGGGGTGACCGTACGGCCGCTGCGGACGCTGGCCGGGTCCGAGGAGTTCGCCGAGGTGTTCCTGGACGAGGTGCGGGTGCCGGCCGCCAACCGGGTCGGCGCCGAGAACGACGGCTGGCGCGTGACCATGGTGACCCTGTCCTTCGAGCGCGGCACGGCCTTCGTCGGCGAGGTGGTCGCCTGCCGCCGCGTCCTCGGCGAACTCGCCCGCGAGGCCCGGCGCAACGGCCGCTGGGACGATCCCGTGCTGCGCCGCGGGCTGGGCAGGCTCAACGCCGAGTTCCGGGCGCTGTGGCGGCTCACCCAGTGGAACGTCAGCGAGGCGGAGGCCTCCGGCGGGGTGCCCGGCGTGGGCGGCTCGGTCTTCAAACTGCGCTATTCGCAGGCCCGTCAGGCGCTGTACGACACCGCCGCGGACGTCCTGGGCGCCGACGGTCTCGACCTCGCGCGGCCCTGGGTGCTCGACCGCCTCTCCTCGCTGTCGTACACCATCGCCGCCGGGACGTCCGAGATCCAGCGGACCATCGTGGCCGAGCGGATCCTGGGCCTGCCGAGGGGGAGGTGAGGGCCGGTGCGGTTCCGGCCGACCGGGGAGCAGAAGGCGCTCGGGGCGAGCCTGCGGGAGCTGCTGAGGCGCCGGTTCGGGCCCGAGGCGCTGCGGGCGGCCGTGGGCCGGGACCGGCTCGACCGGGAGCTGTGGCGGGAGTTGGGGGCCGCCGGGTTCTTCGCGCTCAGGCTGCCGGAGGACCGGGGCGGGGTCGGACTCGGGCTGCCCGAGGCGGTGCTGGTGTTCGAGGAGGCCGGGCGGGCGCTGCTGCCAGGCCCGTTGATCGCCACCCATCTGGCGGCGGGCCAGGTGCCGGGCGCGGCGGAGGGCGAGGTCGTCGTCACGCGGGCCGACGGGGGCCTGGTGGAGTGGCTGGCGGAGGCGGACGTGGTGGCCGGGGGGTGGGAAGGGGGCGGCGAGCCGGCCGTACCGCTGCGGTCGGTCGACCCGCTGACGCCGCTGCACCGGGTGCGGGACCGGCCGCGGGAGCCGGACCGGAGGCGGGAGCCTGACCGGACGGGGGAGCCGGATCCCCTCGTCTCGCTGCTGACGGCCGCCGAACAGCTGGGCTCCGCCGGACGCGCCGGTGAGCTGGCCGTGCAACACGCCTGTGTGCGGGAACAGTTCGGCAGACCGATCGGGGCGTTCCAGGCCGTCCAGCATCTCTGTGCCGACCTGCTGGTCCGTACCGAGCTGGCCCGGGCCGCCGTCTACGCCGCCGCCGTGACCGCCGACCCGGCCGACATCGCCGCCGCCCGGCTGCTGGCCGACGAGGCCGCCGTACGCGGCGCGCGGGACTGTCTCCAGGTGCACGGCGGGATGGGGTTCACCTGGGAGTCGGAGGTGCATCTGCATCTGAAGCGCGCGTGGGTGCGGACGCACCGTGCGGGGGGCGGCACTCACAGTGAGGAGTTGTTGGCCCGCGACCTGTCCGCCCCGGCGGGCTGACAGGCGCCGGCCTGCGGGAACGGCCGTGCGGACAGCGGGATGTCGCGGATTGTGGCATACCGGAATCACGGAGCGTTGATACCGGGTTGTGTCCTACGTGTGACTCGTCACGTCCTGGAGTCGGCGTCCGGCTCCGGTACCTTGTGTGGGATGCGAGTGGTTCCGGGGACGAGCCGTGCCGGAGTTGCCTCTGAGGCGGCCCCGGATCCGGCGGTGCGCGTCGCTGCTCGCGGGGCGGGAGTGCGAGAAGCCACCGCCTGTTCGACCTCCGGCGGTGGGCGTCGCACAGTATGCCGCAGGGGTACTCCTTCGCGCTGGAATATGCCCGAAGCGCTTGTTGGGGTGACGCAACGTCAACCAAGCTGTCCTGTAAGGGATTCACGTTCCGTGACCCTTGCTCTGGCCGTTGTTCTGGTCATGCAGAAAATGGCTACGATCGTGGCCCTCGTGAGGCGCGAGCCTTTGTGTCCGCCGGTTCGGATGGTGTGAGCGGTGCAGGTGCTTCAAGTGCAGCTGGAGGTCCGGCCCGACCCCGCGGAGGTGGGGCGAGCCCGGAGGTGGGTGCGTGCGCGGCTCACCGGTGCGGGAGCGGGGGTCGACGAACCGCTCGCCGAGACCCTGATCCTGCTCGTGTCCGAACTGGTCACCAACGCCGTGGTGCACACCGGCCGGCCGGCCGTGCTGCGCCTGGTGCTGCCGCTCGCGGCCGGACCGGCGACCGTCCGTCTGGAGGTCGCCGACACCAGCGACCGCGCCCCGGTGCCGCGTTGCGCCGACGGCGACGAGACCGGAGGGCGCGGACTCGCCCTGGTGGACGGCCTGGCCGACCGCTGGGGCTGGACCCCTGACGGCGTCGGCAAGCGCATCTGGTGCGAACTGGACCGCTGCCCCGAGCCGCGCGCCGCGACGGTGTCGTACGGCGGCAGCGTGAGTGCCTACGAGGGGCTGGCCTACGAGGCGGTGTGACCTCGCCCGGTCACCCCGGGGGCATCTCCGGGGCATCCCTGGGGCGTCGCCGGGCATTCCCGGGGCACGGTTGCAGCCTCCGTCCGCTCCCCGCCGCCGACGCGGCGGGGTGCGCCCGGACGTGCTCCCGTGCGCTCCATGCCTGAATCGGGCATAAGTAATAATTCGCCGTGGGGGTGTTGACGTCGCGTGTCCGTTTGATCACGCTTGTGGACAGCGATTCGCCGTGAGGGGACGGCGAGGGCTTCGGTGACGGGAGCCCTCGGCGAGTGTGGGTCGTGATCCGGCGTCGGGTCCCCTTCAAGGGTCGGAAGGGGCGGGGTGGGACGCCGGAGCCGACCGGCGGCGCGCGATGCCGTGCTCGGGGCGGGCAGTTGCGCGCCGTCGGCCGGGGAAGCGGGGGAGGCCGGGGGTGAGGGAGTCGGGAGCGTGCCCTGGGGCGACGGTCCCCAGGGGTCGGGCGGGCCCCCGGGTCAGAGAACGGCCACCGGTGCCACGGGGGTTCCCGTCGCGCCGGTGAAGGGTTCGGGTGTCGCCGACAGCAGGAAGTCGTGGCGGCCCGTTTCTCCACAGGCTGTGGACAACTCCTCCAGATTCCAGTTCTGGCCCTGGAGCATGCCCATCTCCACCAGATGCAGGGCGTGCACGGGCAGCCACAGGTCCTCGATCTCGGGCGGGAAGATCTCGAACGTCAGGGTGTCGTTCGCGACCGCGGCCACGTCACGCGCGTGGAACCACTCGGGCGTACGCACCGACAGCCCCGGCGACGGATACGCGTATCCCTGCCGGTCCCCGGCCAGCAGCACCCGGATCTGCCCCGTGCGCACCAGCACCACGTCACCGGCGCGCACCCGTACGCCCGCGAACTCCTCGGCCGCCTCCAGGTCCTCGGGGGTGACCGCGTGACCGCCGTCCAGCCGTTCGACGCCACGCGCACGTGCCACGTCCAGCAGCACCCCGCGCGAGACGAGATGGCGCACCTTGTCGATGCCCGCGAAGGCGGCGCCGCCGTGCGCGGTGATGGTGCCGGCCGGGCGGCCGTTGTAGAGGCGGCCGGAGTGCGAGACATGGGGCAGCGCGTCCCAGTGGGTGCCCGCCTGAAGGCCCATCGTCACCACGTCGTCGCTGCACGCCACCGTCCCCGGCCCGAACAGCTCCTGATTGACCTGCACCATCGCGTGCAGCGGATCGATCCGGCCCGGGATCATGCCCGTCTGCACACCGTCCTGCCTGAGCGGCAGCGCGAGCGGGACGCGGCGCCCGGTGCGCACGCGGGCCGCCGCCTCGCGCACCACCTCGTCGGTGACCAGGTTCAGGGTGCCGATCTCGTCGTCAGCCCCCCAGCGGCCCCAGTTGTTCACCCTCTTGGCGATCTCGTGGAACTCGGCCGGCAGTGCCATCGGTGCCTCCCCGGGGCTTGTCCCCGCCCGTCCGTCGGGACTTAGAATCTAACGGTCCGTCAGAAACCGCGGGAAGGGGCCGGCGTGGGGAACTTCTTGAGCGGCAGGGTCGTCGCGGTGACCGGGGCCGGACGGGGTATCGGCCGGGCGGTGGCACGGGCCGCGGCCGCCGAGGGCGCCCGGGTCGTGGTCAACGACTACGGCGTCTCCGTCGACGGCACCTCACCCACGAGCGAGACGGCCGGCACCGTCGTCAAGGAGATCGAGGCCGCGGGCGGCGAGGCCGTCGCCGTCGCGGACGACGTCTCCACGATGGCCGGCGGGCAACGCGTCGTCGACACCGCGCTGTCGGCGTACGGACGCCTCGACGGGGTGGTCTGCGTCGCCGGCATCCTGCGCGAACGGATGCTGTTCAACATGTCCGAGGAGGAGTGGGACCCCGTCCTCGCCACCCATCTCAAGGGCACGTTCACCGTGTTCCGGGCCGCCTCGGCGGTGATGCGCCGGCAGCGCGCCGGCACCCTGCTCGGCTTCACCAGCGGCAACCACCAGGGGTCCGTCTCCCAGGCCAACTACAGCGCCGCCAAGGGCGGTGTCATCTCCCTGGTCCGCAGCGCGGCCCTGGGGCTGCACAAGTACGGGGTGACCGCCAACGCCGTGGCACCCGTCGCCCGCACCCGCATGTCGGCGAACGTCCCCGTGGAACTCGCCGAGATCGGGGAGCCGGAGGACGTGGCCGCGCTCGTGGTCTACCTGCTGTCCGAGCGGGCGCGGGAGATCACCGGGCAGGTGTACACGGTCGCCGGGCCGAAGATCGCGGTGTGGGCGCAGCCGCGCGAACTGCGGGCCGCCTACGCGCAGGGCCCCTGGACGCCCGAGCGGATCGCCGAGCTGCTGCCGGGGACCGTCGGGGTCGATCCGATGCCGCTGCTGGAGAAGGTCGCCGCCATGGAGCGGGCCGCGGCGGCCGGGGACCGGCCCAACGCCGGGGCGCGCCAGGTGCCGTAGGGGCACACGTCCGCGGAAGTCGAGGAGAGCCGATGGACTTCGGGTTTGCCGCCGAGGACGAGGAGTTCCGTGCCGGGGCCCGCTCGTGGCTGGCCGCGCACGCCGGGGCCGCGACGGACCGGCGCGCCTGGGAACGTACGCTCGGCGAGGCCGGGTGGATCGGGATCGGCTGGGCCGAGGGCGGGTACGGCAACCGGCCGGCCTGCCTCACCCGGCAGGTCGTCTGGGCGGAGGAGTACGCCCGCTCCGGCGCGCCCCCGCGCTCCGGGCACATCGGGGAGAACCTGCTCGCCCCGACGCTCCTCGCCCATGGCACCGAGGAGCAGAAGGCCCGCTTCCTGCCCCCGGTCGCGGCCGGCCACGAGCTGTGGTGCCAGGGGTACAGCGAACCGGAGGCCGGGTCGGACCTGGCCGGGGTGCGCACCCGGGCCGAGCGCGCGGCCGACGGGACCTACCGGATCACCGGGCAGAAGATCTGGACCTCGCTCGCCCACGAGGCCGACTGGTGCTTCGTGCTCGCCCGCACCGACCCCGGCTCCCGGCGCCACCACGGGCTGAGCCTGCTGCTGGTGCCCATGGACCAGCCGGGACGCGTGGAGGTGCGCCCGATCCGCCAGGCCACCGGGACCAGCGACTTCAACGAGGTGTTCTTCGACGGCGCGTACGCCCGCGCGGAGCACGTCCTCGGCGGCGAGGGCGCCGGATGGCGGGTCGCCATGACCCTGCTCGGCGTCGAGCGGGGCGTGTCGACGCTCGCCCAGCAGGTCGGGTTCGCCGCCGAGCTGGACCGGGTGGTGCGCACCGCCGTGGAGAACGGCACCGCCGACGATCCCGTCGTACGGAGTCGTCTCGTACGGCAGTGGGCCGATCTGCGCGTCATGCGCTGGCACGCGCTGCGCACGCTCGGCGGCACGAGCGGCCCCAGCACGGCGAAGCTGCTGTGGGCCTCCTGGCATCAGCGGCTGGGGGAGCTGGCCGTGCTGGCGCGGGGCGCCTCGGCGGGAGCCGGGCCCGTCGTGTGGTCCGCCGGGCGGCCGTACGAACTCGACGCCGATCAGCATCTGTTCCTGTTCTCCCGTGCCGACACGATCTACGGCGGCTCGGACCAGATCCAGCGCACGATCATCGCCGAGCGGGTGCTCGGACTGCCCAGGGGACCCAGGGGATAGGGGAGTGGCCGGGATGCGTGGTGTGGTGTTCGACGGCAGGCGGGCCGAGGTCGTGGACGACCTCCAGGTGCGGGACCCGGGGCCGGGCGAGGTGCTGGTGGCCGTGTCGGCGGCGGGGCTGTGCCACAGCGACCTGTCGGTCCTGGACGGCACGATCCCCTTCCCCGTGCCGGTGGTGCTCGGGCACGAGGGCGCCGGGGTGGTGGAAGGGGTCGGCGCGGGCGTCACCCATGTCGCGCCCGGCGACCGGGTGGCCCTGTCCACGCTGGCCGGCTGCGGGGCCTGCGCCGAGTGCGACCGGGGCCGGCCGACCATGTGCCGGCAGTCCATCGGGCGCCCGGGACGGCCCTTCACGAGGGCGGGGGAGCCGCTGTTCCAGTTCGCCTCCAACTCCGCCTTCGCCGAACGGACCCTGGTCAAGGCCGTGCAGGCGGTGCGGCTGCCGGAGGACGTCCCCATGCCGTCCGCCGCGCTCATGGGCTGCGCGGTGCTCACCGGGGTCGGGGCGGTGCTCAACCGGGCCCGGGTCGAGGCGGGGGACCGGGTCGTGGTGATCGGCGCGGGCGGGGTCGGGCTCAATGTCGTCCAGGGCGCCCGACTCGCCGGGGCCTCGCGGATCGTGGCCGTCGACGCCGACCCGGACAAGGCGGAGGCCGCCCGGCGGTTCGGCGCGACCGACTTCTTCACCTCCGCCGACGACGTGGCCGGGGTGCTGCCGACCGGGGCCGACCACGTGTTCGAGTGTGTGGGCCGGGTCGAGCTGATCCGCCGGGCCGTGGACCTGCTCGACCGGCACGGCCAGGCGGTCCTGCTCGGCGTCCCGCCCGCCACGGCCGAGGCGTCCTTCCGCGTCTCCTCCCTCTACCTGGACAAGTCGGTCCTCGGCTGCCGCTACGGCTCCTCGCGGCCGCAGCGGGACATCGCCCGGTACGCCGAGCTGTACCGGGCCGGGCGGCTGATGCTGGACGAGCTGGTGACGCGGACGTACCCCGTGGAGGACTTCGGCAAGGCGGCGCAGGACGCCCGGGCGGGGAGGGTGGCCAGGGCGGTGCTGACGTTCTGAGGGTTCTGAGGGTTTTGCGGCCGCCCGGTCGGATCTGGGGTGCCGGCGGCCCTCTGGCCGAGAGTTGTCCACAGGCGGGGGGAAACTCGTCACGTTCTCACGTGCGCGCCGTCGTCAGGTGCGTGCCGTCGTCGCGTGCGTCCCGCTCTCGGGCAGGCCGCTGTCCTCTGGCAGGCCGCTGCCCTCGGGCAGGGTCCCGTCCTCCGGCAGGCTTTCGTCCTCCGGCAGGGACCCGTCCTCGCGGTCGGTGACCCGGAAGGTGCGGCGGTACGCGGTCGGGGTGACGCCGAGGGCCGCCTGAAGGTGCTGGCGCATCGACTGGGCGGCGCCGAAACCGGCGTCGCGGGCGATCCGGTCCACGGACAGACCGGTGGACTCCAGCAGATGCCGGGCCCGTTCGACGCGCTGCTGGGTGAGCCACTGGCCCGGGCTGACGCCCGTCTCCTCGCGGAACCGGCGGGTGAAGGTCCGTACCGACATCGACTCCTGCGCGGCCATGTCCCGCAGCTGGATCGGTTCGTGCAGCCGGCCGAGCGCCCAGGCGCGGGCCGTCGTGGTGGTGGCCTGCCGGAGGTCGGGCACCGGCCGCTCGATGTACTGCGCCTGCCCGCCGTCGCGGTGCGGCGGGACGACCGTACGGCGGGCCACCTCGTTGGCGACGGCCGTGCCGTGGTCGCGGCGGACCATGTGCAGGCACAGGTCGATCCCGGCCGCGACGCCCGCCGAGGTCAGCACGTCCCCGTCGTCGATGAACAGCACGTCGGGGTCCAGGTCGACCTGCGGGAAGGTCCGCCGGAAGTGCTCGGCGTCGGCCCAGTGCGTGGTCGCGGGGCGGCCGTCGAGGTAGCCGGCGGCGGCCAGTACGTACACGCCCGTGCAGATGGAGGCGAGCCGGGCGCCCGGGCGCACCAGGGCGAGCGCCGCCCGCAGCTCCTCGGTCAGGGTGCCCTGCTCGAAGACCGGGCCCAGCTCGTAGGAGGCCGGGACGATCACGGTGTCGGCGGTGGCCAGGGCCTCCGGGCCGTGGCCGACCTGGACGGCGAAGTCGGCGTCGGTCTCCACCGGGCCCGGCGGGCGCACCGAGCAGGTGATCACCTCGTAAAGATGCCGGCCCCGGGCGTCCTTGGGGCGGCCGAAGATGCGGTGCGGGATGCCCAGCTCGAAGGGGAGCAGTCCGTCCAGGGCCAGGACGACGACGCGGTGGGGGCGGAACTCCGGCTCACTGCTCATGGCCCGATTCTAACGAATGCTGTCCTTCGGGCCACTCGATGCGTCTGGCCGGATCGCCGAGGCTGTGTGTCGTGAGCAAGACGAACCAGGGCCGGACGAGCGAGGGCCGGACGAGCGAGGGCCGGACGAGCGAGGGCTGGGCGAGCGAGGGCTGGCCGAACGAGAGCCTGACGAGTGAGGGTCGGCCGAACGGAGGCCGGGCAGGCGAGGTCCGGGCAGGCGACGGCCGGACGAGCGAGACCGTCGCGGACGCCGTGCCGGGGCCGAAGGCCGTCCGTGGCCGTCGGCGCGTCCACCGTGCCTGGTTCGTCGCCGCCGTCACCTTCGTGACGATCCTCGGCGCCGCCGCCTTCCGGACCCTCCCCGGACTGATGTTCGACCCGCTGAACGAGGAGTTCGGCTGGTCGCGCGGCACGGTCGGCGCCGCCGTCTCCGTCAACCTCGCGCTGTACGGGCTGACCGCGCCGTTCGCCGCGGCGCTCATGGACCGCTTCGGCATCCGCAGGGTGGTCGCCGCCGCCCTCACGATGATCGCCCTCGGCTCGGGCCTCACCGTGTGGATGACCGCGCCCTGGCAACTGCTGCTCTGCTGGGGCCTGCTGGTCGGCCTCGGCACCGGCTCCATGGCGCTGGCGTTCGCCGCGACCGTCACCAACCGCTGGTTCGCCGAGCGGCGCGGGCTGGTCACCGGCATCCTCACCGCCGCCTCCGCGTCCGGCCAGCTGATCTTCCTGCCGGTGCTGTCCTGGATCGTCACCCGCCACGACTGGCGCCCGGCCGCCGTCACCGTCGCGCTCGCCGCCCTCGCCGTGGTGCCCTTCGTCTGGCTGCTGCTGCGCGACCACCCGGCCGACGTGGGTCTGCGGCCGTACGGCGCCGAGGAGTTCGTGCCCAGGCCCGCCCCGGTCCAGGGCGCCGCGAGCCGTGCGGTGAAGGTGCTGTCCTCGGCCGCGCGCACCGGGCCCTTCTGGCTGCTCGCCGGCTCCTTCGCGATCTGCGGCGCCTCCACCAACGGCCTGATCCAGACCCACTTCGTCCCCGCCGCCCACGACCACGGCATGCCGGTCACCGCTGCGGCCTCGCTGCTCGCCGTCATCGGGGTCTTCGACGTCATCGGCACGGTGGCCTCCGGCTGGTTCACCGACCGCTTCGAGGCCCGCCGTCTGCTCGCCGTGTACTACGCCCTGCGCGGCGTCTCGCTGCTGTTCCTGCCGATGCTGATGGCGCCGAACGTCCACCCGCCGATGCTGTTCTTCATCGTCTTCTACGGCCTGGACTGGGTCGCCACCGTGCCCCCGACCATCGCCCTGTGCCGCGAGCACTACGGCGAGGACAGCGCGATCGTCTTCGGCTGGGTGCTGGCCTCGCACCAGATCGGCGCGGCGGTGGTCGCCTTCGCCGGCGGAGTCGCCCGGGACGTCTTCGGCTCCTACGACGTCGTGTGGATCGCCTCGGGCGCGCTGTGCGCGGCGGCCGCGCTGATGGTGCTGGTGATCCGGCGCCGGCCGGCCGGGGTGCCGGCCCTGGCCTGACGGTCCCGGCCGCCTGACGGTCCGGCGTGGAGCTCAGTTCTCCAGCCGGGCGAACCGGCCCCGGTGGAAGAGCAGGGGCTCGCCCGCCCCGGCCGCGCCGAGGGCGTCGACCCGCCCGACCACGATCAGATGGTCACCGCCGGTGTGGACGGCGTGGATCGTGCAGTCGATCCAGGCCACCGTGCCCGTCAGCCGGGGCGCGCCGGAGACGGGCGCGGCGTCGTACGCCACCCCCGCGAACTTGTCGCCGCCGCTGACCGCGAAGCCACGGCACAGCTCGCCCTGGCCGGCGGCCAGCACGTTCACACAGAAGGCGCCCGCGCGGGCGATCCGCGGCCAGGTCGTCGACGCGCGGCCGACCATGAAGGCGACCAGCGGCGGCTCGAGGGACAGCGAGGAGAAGGACTGGCAGGCGAAGCCCGCGGGAGAGGCCTCGTCCGCGGCCGCCGGTGCCGTGACGACGGCCACGCCGGTCGCGAAGTTCCCGAGCACCCGCCGGAACACGCCCTGGTCCACGGGTGCCCGTTCGTCGGCGCCCACGCAGCGCAACTCCGGCCGGGGCAGCGCCTCCACGGGGTGTGGCGCGGCGGGGCCGGACGACCTGAGGTAGCGGACGGCGGCGGCCGCCATCCCTGCGGTTCCCATCACACGGACAGTGAACCTGACGCGGTGTCAGATAGGAAGCCCGCTTCGGGCACATTCGGGGGCGGTACGGCGTTCAGCGCCCCGTGAACTTCGGCGTCCTGCGCCGCGCGAAGCTCTCCAGCCCCTCTCGGGCGTCGGAGGTCGTCATGTTGATCTCCTGCGCGGCGGCTTCCGCGGCGAAGGCGGTGGCGCGGTCGCTGTCGAGGGAGGCGTTGACGAGCTGCTTGGTCAGGGCGAGGGCGCGCGTCGGGCCCTCGGCGAGACGGCCGGCCCACTCCCGGGCGGTGACGGCGAGCTCGGCGTCCGGCACGACCCGGTTGACCAGACCCAGCCGTTCGGCGTCGGCCGCCGTGAGGGCGTCGCCGAAGAACATCAGTTCCTTCGCCCGGTGCGGTCCGACCAGCCTGGGCAGCAGATAGGCGCCACCCGCGTCGGGGACGAGGCCGCGGCGGACGAACACCTCGACGAAACGGGCCGATTCGGCGGCCAGGACCAGATCGCAGGCGAGGGCCAGATGGGCGCCGAGGCCCGCCGCGACACCGTTCACGGCGGCGACGACCGGCTTCTCGCAGTCGAGGACGGCGGCGACGAGCCGCTGGGCGCCGAGGCGCAGGGTGCGTGCGACGTCCCCGGCGATCCGTTCCCCGTCGGCGGCCCGTTCCCCGCCGACGCCCTGCTGCCCGGAGCCCGGCGTGCTGTCCTGCTGCCCCGGGCCCGGCGTGCCGCCCTGTGGCCCGTCCCGTCGGTCGGCTCCCGCTCCGCCGCCCCGCAGATCCGCCCCCGCGCAGAACCCCCGCCCCGCTCCGGTGATCACCACCGCCCTCACCTCCGGGTCGGCGGAGGCCTGCGCGAGCCGCAGGACGAGGAGTTCGCGCAGGCCGGGGGTGATGGCGTTGAGGGCTTCGGGGCGGTTGAGGGTCAGGTGGGCGACCTGATTGTCAGTGGTGTGCCGTATCCATGATTCAGCGGATCTTTCCGGCGATCGGGGGAAATCGTCCATGCTCATCTCAGCGACACACCGCCAACGCGTCCAGCGCCACCGCGCCGTGGCCCCGGGGCAGCACCATCAGCGGGTTGACGTCCAGCTCGGCGAGGTCGTCGCCCAGTTCCAGCGCCATGCGCTGCACCCGGAGGACCACCTCGACGAGGGCGTCCACGTCGGCCGGGGGTCTGCCCCGCACCCCGTCCAGCAGAGCCCGCCCCCGAAGTTCACCGAGCATGTCGCGGGCCTGCTCCTCGCCGAAGGGCGGCACCCGGACGGCCGTGTCCCGCAGGACCTCCACCAGCACCCCGCCCAGCCCCACGGTCACGGTCGGCCCGAACAGCTCGTCGTGCGAGACGCCGACCACCATCTCCACGCCCTGCTCGACCATCTGGCAGACCAGCACCCCGTCCAGCTCGACCCCCTCGTAGCGGGCGATGTCGGTCAGTTCGCGGTAGGTGTCGCGGACCTGCGCGGCCGAGGTCAGTCCGACCTTCACCAGGCCCAGCTCGCTCTTGTGCGCGATCCGCGCGCCGGAGGCCTTCATCACCACCGGGTAGCCCACCAGCCCGGCCGCGCGTACGGCCGCCGCCGCACTGGTCACCAGCTGCTCGCGCGGCACCCGGATGCCGTAGGCGCGCAGCAGCTGCTTGGCCGCGTGCTCGCTCAACTGGCCTCTGTTCTGCAGCAGTTCACGCGCTTTGCGGTACGAGGGGGACGGCGTGCGCGGCGCCTCGTCGAAGGGGGAGCGGTAGTCGCGCACGAACGCGTGATGGCGGAGGTAGGCGCGGACGGCGGACAGGCAGTTGCCCACCGTGCGGAAGGTGGCGACCCGGGAGGAGCCGAGCAGCACCTCGCGATAGGCCGGCTCGGTGCCCACCGGCGACCCCCACACCACACAGACGAGCTTGTCCGTGTGCTCCGCGGCGTCCACCAGGTCGCGTACGAGCCGGTCGCTCAGCGGCGGGAAGGGCCCGGTGACCGGGCAGACCAGCACCCCCACCTCGGGGTCGGCCAGCAGTGCGTCGATGATCTTCCGGCCGCGTTCGTCGCCCACCGGATGCCCGCCGTTGTCGACGGGGTTGGCCACGTTCAGATAGCCGGGTATCCACTGGTGCAGTTCGGCCTGCTTCCGCTCGGACAGCCGCGGTATCCGCAGTCCGAGTCCGGTCGCGAGGTCGGCGACGTGCGCGCCCGTGCCGCCCGAGATCGAATAGACCGCGAGCCCGTCGGCGCGCGGGGGCCGGGCGCGGGCGAGCAGGGCCGCAGTGTCCTGGAGTTCGTCGAGCCCGTCGACGCGGATCACGCCGAACTGCCGCATCGCCGCGTCGACCACGTCGTCCGCGCCGGTCAGCTTGCCGGTGTGGGAAGCGGCCGTGCGGGCGCCGGTCTCCGTGCGGCCCACCTTGACCGCGACCACCGGCACGCCCCGCCGGGCGGCCCGGTCGGCGGCCAGCAGGAAGGCGCGGCCGTCCTTCAGGCCCTCCACATAGGCGGCGATCGCGCCGACCTCGGGCCGCTCGGCGAAGTAGGAGACGAAGTCGGCGGTCTCCAGGTCGGCCTCGTTGCCGGTCGGCGCCCAGTGCGAGAGCCGTACGCCCAGCTCCTGGAGGGCGAAGACGGGCCGTCCCTGGTGGCCGGACTGGGTGACGAGCGCGATCGCCGGACCGTCGAGGTCCTCGCGGAACCGCTCGAAGGCGTTGAGGTTGGTGTTCGGTCCGAGCAGCCGCAGCCCGGACCGGGCGACGGCGGCCGACAGCCGGGCCTGCGCGGCGGCTCCCCGCACACCGGTCTCGGCGAAGCCGGAGGCGAAGACGACCGCGAACCTCGCCTTGGCCTCGGCGAGTTCCTCGATCACCGGCAGGGGGTCGGCGACCAGCAGCACGGCCAGATCGACCTGCTCGGGCAGGTCGGCGACGGAAGGGAGGCAGGGAATCCCGAAGACGCAGGTGCGAGCGGGGTGGACCGGGTGCAGCCGGGCCCCCATCCGCTCGGCCCAGGACAGCAGCTGCCGGGTGACACCGGTGTTCGGGCGCCCCTCGGTGTCCGACGCGCCGATCACGGCGACGGACCCGGGCCGGAACAGCCGGTCGAGGTCGGGTACTCCGGCGTGCAGCGGACGCCCGCTGACGTCGAGCTCGTCAGCCGGTCGGCCGTGGACGGCCGGGCCGGGCCGGTGCTCGCCGCACGCGACGACCCGGGCCCGGCGGGAGTCGGTGGTGAGGGTGCCGTGGGTTGATCCAAGCATCTGTCCGCCCGCTCCTGTCGTGACAGCTCCAGTAACTGACGCTCTGTCAGATTACTGAATTGACACAACGTCAGGAACTGCCCGTGCGGACAAAGATTGTGAAGTCCGGCCCGGCGTCTGGGGCCCCGGCTGTTCTCGCGTCGCAATCCGGAGGGCCGCAGGGGACCCGGCCGCCCTCGCGTCGTCGCCCGGAGGGCGGGGTGGACGGGGAGCCGGGCGGCGGCGCCCGGAGGCCCTCGGTCACCCGGCCAGCCGCGACACCCCCGACCCGGCGCGCCTGGCGATCCTCTTGGCGATCTTCTCGGCGTCGAGGGCGAGTTCGCGCAGCATGCCGCTGATGGGGTTGGTGAAGCCGGTGAAGTACAGGCCGGGGGCGTCGCGGGGGCTGCGGGCGCCGTGGACGACGGGCCTGCCGCGAGGGTCGAGGACGTCCAGATGGCCGACCAGGCTCTCCAGGGCGCGGGTGTAGCCGGTCGCCGCGACGACGGCGTCGGGGGCGACGCGGGTGCCGTCGGCGAGGAGGACCTCCTCGCCCTCGAAGGCGTCGACCGCGGCGACCACCTCCACCCGGCCCGCGCGCACGGCGTCGATCAGGCCGACGTCCTGGACGGGGATCGCGCCCTCGCCGACCCGGCTGTAGAGCCCGCTGCCGGGGCGGGGCAGGCCGTGGGCGGCGAGGTCGGGGACGCTCACCCGGGCCAGCGGCCGGGCGAGCGTGTCGACCAGGCCCACGGGCAGCCGGCGGACGAGGACGCCGGTGTACTGGGCGGCCCAGCCGGCCGTGGAGCGGCGGACGATGTGCGGGGTCGTGCGCACCGCGAGCCGGACCCGCTTGGCGCCGCCCTCGACCAGGTCGACGGCGATCTCGGCGCCGGTGTTGCCGGCGCCGACGACGAGGACGTCACGGCCGGCGAAGGGCTCGGCGTTGCGGTAGCGGGAGGCGTGCAGGAACTCGCCGGGGTAGGCGTCGCGGCCCGGCCAGTCGGGGACGAGGGGGGTGTGGTTGTAGCCGGTGGCCACGACCACGGCGGCGCCGTCGAGCCGCCGCCCGCCCGTGGCGTGCAGCAGCCAGCCGTCGCCGTCCGGGGAGGGTTCGATCCGGGAGACCTCGACACCGGTCACGATCTCCAGGCCGTGGTGCTCGGCGTACTTCTCCAGGTAGCGCACCACGTCGTCCCGTGACACCCACCGCCCGAACCTGCGGGGCATGGCCAGGCCGGGCAGGGCGGACAGCCGCCGGGTGGTGTGCAGGTGCAGCCGGTCGTAGTGGCCGCGCCAGGACGAGCCGACCGCGTCGGACTTCTCCAGTACGACGGCGCGCAGGCCCCGGGCGCGCAGCGCGTGCGCGACGGCGAGCCCGCCGGGGCCGGCGCCGACGACGTAAACGGGACGTTCGGCGGGGTTCGCCACGGGGGGTGCGGACGCAGTGGAGTCGGACATGTCCGCGAGCGTAATGACAGTCAGGGTTGATGGGTCTCGGTCAAGACCGGAATTGGTTGCGGAATGGTCACGAGTGGGGTGGTCGCGTGAGAGGCGCGCGGATGGAGGGCGGCCCCGTGGGGCTCTCGCGAGGACCGGTCCTCCCGTGCCTTCCCGCCGCTTCCCGCGTCTTCCCGCCCCTCCATATCTGACGTACCGTCAGATCCATTCTTCGGCGGCGCATCGACGGGAGCGGCGGCCATGGACACGATCTGGCTCAGCGGTGCGGAGTGGCTCGCGGTGCTGCGTATCGGGCTCGGCCTGTGGTGGCTGGAGAGCTGGCGGCACAAGGACAAGAAGGCGTGGTTCGAGCGGGAGAGCGGCATCGAGTGGGCCGCCGGGGTCGCGGCCGGGCACCGCTGGGGCGCGGTGCGGTCGGGGTTCCGGACCGTGGTCGCGCCGCGCCCGAGGCTGACGGCGTACGTCGTCGCCTACGCCGAACTGGCCCTCGGCCTGGGGCTGATATCGGGACTGCTGACGCCGGTGGCGCTGGTCGGCGGGCTGCTGCTGAACGCCGTCTACTTCGTGCTCATGATCCACGACTGGGCCGAGCAGGGGCAGAACTCGATGATGGGGCTGATCTCGGTGGTGGGCCTGTTCGGGATGTCGTGGCAGACCTGGTCGCTGGACAGCGCGCTCGGGTGGTTCCGGTGAGCGGGGCACCCGACACCGACCCGTTCTCCCGCCCCTACTGGGAGGCGGCGGCCCGGGGCGCCCTGCTGCTGCGCAGATGCCGGGACTGCGGGCGGGCGCACCACCATCCGCGGGAGTTCTGCCCGTACTGCTGGAGCGAGGACGTGACCTGGGAGGAGGCGAGCGGCCGGGCCACGCTCTACTCCTGGTCGGTGGTGCACCGCAACGACCTGGCGCCCTTCCGGGAGCGCACGCCCTATGTGGTGGCCGTGGTCGACCTCGCCGAGGGGCCGCGGATGGCGACGGAGCTCGTGGGCGACGCGGCCGGGGCGCCGCGGGCGGGGATGGAGCTGGAGGCGGGCTTCAGGGACGGGGTGCCGGTGTTCGGGACGCCGGGGGCCAGACCTTGATCGTATGGGCGGATGACCTTGAATGGGCGGATGACGTCGACACACGAGCCCTCCCTGACCAGCCCCGTCCCCGAGTTGTCCGGCCACGGCCTGCGGCTGCTGCCCTGGGACGCCGATTCCCCGGCGGACGCGGAGGCCTGGCTGCGCGGGCTGACCGACCCGGAGTTCCGGCGCTGGAACACGCCCCTGCGGCAGGTGGAGGACCTGGCCGCCGCGCGGGCCTCGCTGCGGGCGAAGGCCGAGCGGGCGGCGGACGGCGCCGACGTCACCTTCCGTGTCGTGGACGCGGAGAGCGGGACGACGCTCGGCCAGATCGGCGTCAACATGATCGACCGCCTGATGAGCACCGCCCGCGTGGGCTACTGGGTCCTGCCCGAGGCCCGCGGCCGCGGCGTGGCCACCCGCGCCCTGCTCCTGGCCGGCCACTGGGCCCTGACCGACCTCGGACTGCACCGGCTCGAACTCGGTCACGCGCTGGGCCACGACGTGTCCTGCCGCACGGCCGAGCGCTGCGGCTTCCCCGCCGAGGGCACCCTGCGCGGTGCGATGTGGGAGGACGAACGCCGCTCGACCTACCGCGACGTCCACCTCCACGCCCGTCTCGCCACCGACCCGGAGGTCACGGCCACAGCAGCCCCTTGACCCAGCCCCCGCCCTCCCGGCGGTAGGCCAGGCGGACATGGCGGCGCCGTTCGTCGCCCTGGAAGAACTCGGCCTCGTCGGGGCGCATGCGGTAGAGGGTCCAGGAGGGCACCTCGGTCTCCGGGGCGGTGCGGGCCAGGTCCCAGGCGGCCTCCGAGGCCCGGTTCAGGGTCTCCAGCGAGGGCAGCGGCTCGCTCTGGTGCCCGGTGAGGGCCGCGGCCAGGGCGCCGGTGGTCCGGGCGTGCAGATCGGCGCGGGCGGCGCCGGGCGGGGCCTGCTCCACGGGGCCGCGCAGCCGGATCTGGCGGCCGTGGACGGGCCAGTAGAAGCCGAGGGCGGCGTACGGGCGGGCGGCGAGCTGGCGGCCCTTGCGGCTGGTGTCGTGGGTGGCGAAGGCCCAGCCGTCTGCGTCGGCGCCGTGCAGCATCACGGTGCGTACGTCGGGCAGGCCGTCCTCGCCCGTGGTGGCGAGGCTCATCGTGTGCGGCTCGGGCTGCCCGGCGGCGGCCGCCTCCGCGAGCCACCCGGTGAAGAGGGCCAGCGGCTCGGCGGGGGCCGCGTCGGGGTCGAAGGGCCGCAGTTCCGTGACGCCGGGGGCCCACACCCGCAGCGACCGGAGGAGTTCGTGGAGGTCCTGTGCCATGGGCCGAGTATGGCCGTGCGGGCGCCGGGCGCCGCTCACCCCCTGCCCAGCACCACCGTCCCCGAGGAGCAGAACCGGGCGCCGGGCGCCGCTCACCCCCTGCCCAGCACCACCGTCCCCGAGGAGCAGAACCGGGCGTCGGGCGCCGTTCACCCCCTGCCCAGCACCACCGTCCCCGAGGAGCAGAACCAGCCCCCCGTCCCCGACGCCACCGCCAGCTCCGGCAGCGAGCCGTCCGCGCGGCGGACCTGACGTGCCTCCGCCTCGCCGCGCAGCTGCCGTACCGCCTCGACCAGCAGGAACAGGCCGCGCATCCCCGGGTGCTGGGCCGAGAGGCCGCCGCCGTCGGTGTTGACCGGAAGCGCGCCGGCCACTGTCAGCCGCCCCTCCGACACGAAGTCCCCGCCCTCGCCCTTGGCGCAGAAACCGAGGTCCTCCAGGGTCACCAAGGTCATGTAGGTGAAGGCGTCGTAGATCTCGGCGAGGTCGATGTCCGACGGCCGCACCCCGGCCCGCGCGAAGGCCAGCGGACCGCTCACCGCCGCCGGGGAGACCGTGAAGTCGGGCCAGGAGGAGAGCGCGGAGTGGGAGACGTGCTCGCCGGTGCCGAGCACCCACACCGGGCGGGTCCGGCAGTCGCGCACGTACTCCGGGGCCGCGAGCAGCACCGCCGCCCCGCCGTCGGAGCGCAGACAGCAGTGCGGCTTGGTGAAGGGGTCGGCGATCACCGGCGCGGACAGCACCTCGTCGACGGTCAGCGGTGTGCGGTGCAGGGCGTCCGGGTTCAGCGCCGCGTTCGCGCGGGCCTGGACCGCCACCTCGGCGAGCTGCTCGACCGTCGTGCCGTACTCGGTCATGTGGCGGCGGGCCGCCATCGCGTACTTGGCGATCAGTGTGATGCCGTACGGCGTCTCGAACTGGGCGGGGCCGCGGGTGCCGAAGGAGACCTCGCCGGTGCGGCGGCCCGCGCGGACGTCGGCCCGCGCGGTGGAGCCGTAGACCAGCAGGACCGCGCGGGCGTGCCCGGCCGCGATGGCGTCGGCCGCGTGGGCGGCCATCACCTCCCAGGTCGCGCCGCCCACCGAGGTGGAGTCCACCCAGGTGGGCCGCAGGCCCAGATGGTCGGCGACCTCCACGGGCGCCAGCAGGCCGGTGCCCGCCGAGGCGAACCCGTCGACGACCGACCGGTCCAGCCCCGAGTCCGCCAGCGCGCGCCGGGCGGCCTCGGCGTGCAGGGCGTACGGGGTGGCGTCGTCCACCCGGCCGCAGGAGGAGAGGGCGACGCCGACGACGGCCGCATCACGATGACCCATGAGAACTGACGGTACGTCAGATCCGTTGCCCGGTCGAGGCGTCCGACCCCTTCGCATCCCGGGCCGGGCGCCCTAATATGACGGCCCGTCAGTTCCGGAGGTCGCCCATGGACGTCGCCTTCACGCCCGAGCAGGACGGGATCCGCCGCACCCTGCGGGACCTGCTCGACGGACACCCCGTACCGGTCCGCGAGGCCGTCGACCTGCCCGGCGGTCACGACCCGGGCCTGTGGGCCGCGCTCGCCGGACGGCTCGGCCTGCCCGGACTCGCCCTCGCCCCCACCTACGGCGGTGTCGGCGGCACCGCGACGGACCTCGCCCTCGCCGGCGAGGAGACCGGCCGTGCCCTCACCCCCTCGCCCCTGCTGGCCACCACCGTCCTGGCCGCCCCCGCGCTGCTCGCCCTCGGCACCGACGCCCAGCGCGCCCGGCTCCTCCCGGCGCTCGCCGACGGCACCCTCACCGCCGCCCTGGCCGCACCCGGCACGGCCCTCGCCACCGCCCTCGCGCTCACCGGCGACAACACCGGGCCCTGGTCGGGCGACGGCCGCGCGGGCGGCGTACAGGCCCGCCGCGAGCGGGGCGGCTGGCGGCTGTACGGCGAGAGCGGCCAGGTCCTCGACGGGCACAGCGCGGGCCTGCTCCTCGTCCCCGCCCACACCGGCGGCTACGCCCGCTCCCGCACACTCCTCTTCCTCGTCCCCGGCGACGCCCCGGGCCTGACCCGCGTACGGCAGACCGCGCTGGACGCGACCAGGCCGTGCGGGCTGCTGCAACTGCGGGACGTGGAAGCCGAGTTGCTGGGAGAGGACGACACGGTGGACGTGCCCGGGGCGCTGGCCCCGGTCGGCGCGGGCGCCGCCGCCTTCCTCGCCTGCGAGGCGGTGGGGGCGGCCGGGCGGGCGCTGGAGCTCACCGTCGGACACGTGCGGCGGCGCGAGCAGTTCGGGCGGCCGATCGGCTCCTTCCAGGCGCTCCAGCACCGGCTGGCCGACGTCCATGTCCACCTCGAGGCGGCCCGGTCGGCGGCGTACTACGCGGCCTGGGCGGCGGCCGGACCGGAGGGGGCGGATGACGGGCCGGCCCCGGCGGCGGACGGCGCCGCCGCCCTCGCCCTCGCCCACGCCCTCGACGCGCTGCGGCTCGCCGCCGCCGAGGCGATCCAGTTCCACGGGGGCCTCGGGTTCACCTGGGAGCACGACGCCCACCTCTACTTCAAGCGGGCGGCCGGCGACGCGCTCCTCTTCGGGCCCGTCCATCGGCTGCGGGCCCGCGCCGCCGAGACGGCCGGGCTGTTCGACCGTACGCGTCAGGAGGTGACGGTGTGAGCGGCCTCGGAGTGCGGTTCGTGCAGAAGGTGTCGTCCACCCGCGGCTTCGCCCGCGTCGCCCCGCACGTCATCCCGGCCCTGGACCGGGCCGTGCATCGGCTGACCAGGGGAAAGGTGCTGCTCAGCGCCCAGCTGCTGCCCGGCGTGGTGCTCACCGTCACCGGCGCCCGCAGCGGGCTGCCCCGGCGCACCCCGCTGGCCTGCATGCCGGAGGAACCCGGCCGCAGCTGGCTGCTGGTCGGCTCCAACTTCGGCCGCGCCGGCCACCCCGCCTGGACCGCGAACCTCCTGGCCCACCCGGACGCCGAGGTCAGCTGGCAGGGCCGGGACATCCCCGTCACGGCCCGGCTGCTGACCGGGCCGGAGCGGGACGGGGCCTGGCGGGCGGTGCTGGCGTTCTGGCCGCCGTACGCCACGTACCAGGCGCGGGTGGAGCGCGAGATCCGGATCTTCAGGATCGTACGGAGGCCACCGTCGTAGTGGTGCCGGGTCGGGGCCGTGGCCGGGTCAGAGCGCGTGCTGGACCAGCAGGAACGTGCCGATGCCCAGCATCGCCGCCCCCGAGGTGCGGGTGACCGCGCGGGCGGCGGCGGGGCGGGCGCGCAGCACCGCGCGGGCCAGGACGCCGACGGAGAGGTAGACCGCGGCGCAGCACGCCATGTGCAGCAGGCCGAGCGCGGCGGTCTGCACCGGCACCGGGAGGTGCCCGCCGTCGACGGTGAGGAACTGCGGCAGGACGGAGAGGTAGAGCAGCAGGCCCTTGGGGTTCAGGCCGCTGATCGTGGCCCCGCGCAGGAAGACGCCCGCGCCCCCGCCGCGCACCGGCTCCTCGCCGGCCCCGGGCACCGCCGGGCGGCGCAGCACGCCCCAGCCCAGCCACACCAGGTAGCAGGCGCCGGCGACGGTGAGCGCGGTGAGCAGGACCGGGGAGCCCGCGACCAGTACGGCGAGGCCGGCCGCCGCGAGCACGGTGTGCAGCGCGTAGCCCGAGACCAGGCCGCCGACCGCGGCCGCCACCGAGCGGCCGCGCAGCCCGGCGGAGATGGCGTACGCCCAGTCGGCGCCCGGCACGCACACCAGCAGCAGGTCGATCGCGAGGAAGGAGAGGAGGGAACCCGAGTCCATGCCGGGAACGCTATGCCGGATTGGCCCGAAAGTGTTCCTGAAGTTTGCCCGTCCTCTCGCACAGTGAGGGAAGATCTACCCCATGGACGACGTGGACCGGAAAATTCTTGCCGAGCTTCAGCAGGACGGGCGGCTGACCGTGACCGAGCTGGCCGGGCGGGTGCGGCTGAGCGTGTCGCCGTGCCACCGCCGGCTGCGGGAGCTGGAGCGGTCGGGGGCGATCAGCGGATACCGCGCGGTGGTGGAGCCGGCGGCGGTGGGGCTCAGCTTCGAGGCGCTGGTGTTCGTGTCCATGCGGCAGGAGGACCGGGACACCGTCGTCGAGTTCGAGCGGGCGCTCACCGAGGTCGAGCATGTGCTGGACGCCCAGCGGCTGTTCGGCGAGCCGGACTATCTGCTGCGGGTCGCCACCGCGGACCTTGCGGCGTTCCAGAGGCTCTACGACGAGAGGCTGGCCACTTTGCCGGGGGTGCAGCGGCTTACGTCGACGCTGGTGATGAAGCACGTGGTGAAGGATCGGCCGTTGCCCGCGTAGGCGGTGGCTTTCGGGAGTCGCCCTCGGTTGCTCGCGCTCACGCGGCGGAGTCACGTGCGGCACTTCCCCGCGCCCCTTTCGGGGCGCTTGACAAGACGGTGGGGAATTGCGGCGGGGTTACTTCGTGGGCTTCTTGCCCGTGACGCCCAGGTAGACCAACAGGGCCAGATTCGGCTTGAGTTCGGCCTGCTTCACGCCCCAGGAGGTGAAGCCCTTCTGGTGCGAGGCGACGGCGGCGAGCATGGCCACCAGGGAGCCGGCGACGGCGGCCGGGTTGACGTCCTTGTCGACCCTGCCCTTGGACTGGAGTTCGGTGACGGCTTCCGCGAGGGAGTTGTTCACCGAGTTCAGGATCTTCATGCGGAGCTTGTAGAAGCGCTTGTCGCCCTCGGCCGCGCCTAGATCGACCACGCGCAGGATCGCGTCGTTCTTCCGCCAGAACTCCAGGAATCCGTCGACGAGTTCCTGCGCGGTCTGCCAGCCGGCCTTGCCGACCCAGCTGCGGCCCTCCAGCAGTTCCGTCAACCCGGCGCCCTCGGCGGCCATTTGGTCGGCGATCTCCAGGACGGCACCTTCGACGTCCGGGAAGTACTGATAGAAGGTCGCGGGCGAAGTGCCCGCCTTCCGGGCGACATCGATGACCTTGACGTCCCGGTACGGAGACGAGCTGAGCATCTCGCTGAGGCAGTCGAGCAGCTTCTGCCGCGTCGCCTGCCCGCGCCGACCGGCAACGCGGCCGTCGACGGTACGCACTTGTCCTGTCATGCCGTCAGCTTACCGAGGGGTGATCGGAGCGCGATTCGGCCGACTGCAAATGGGGTGCGCGGGGGTTCCGCGGCAGGTGTGCTGGTCTGCGCGTTGCGTGAGCGGCCGTTACGTTTCTTGTATGGCCGAAAACAGGGCATCGCGGGTCACGGAGGGCATCCCCTGCTGGGTGGACGCCCAGCTTCCCGACCTGGAAGCGGGGAAACGGTTCTACGGTGAGCTCTTCGGGTGGTCGTACGAGGACTGGTACCGGGGCAGTGTGCGGGCCCTGAAGGACGGCGAGCCGGTCGCCGCGCTGGCTCACAAGGCGGACGGGCGGATGCCCACCGTCTGGACGGTGTACTTCGCCACCCCGGCCGCCGAGGTGCTGGCCCGGCGCGTGCGGGAGACGGGTGGCCAGGTGGTGGCGGTGCCGATGCCCATGGGGGAGCTGGGCACGGTCGCGCTCGCCGCCGACCCCGAGGGCGCGGTGTTCGGCATCTGGGAGCCCGGCACCCACACCGGCTTCGGCCTGCGGCACGCGCCGGGCAGTTTCGTCTGGGCCGAGCTGTACGCCCGGGACACCGCCGGCGCCAACGACTTCTACGGCGGCCTCTTCCACGACGCGCTGTTCGGGCCGGACGCCGAGCCCGACTTCGGGCGGGCACCGGTCACCGACGTCTTCGCGGCCGAGATGCCCCCGCACTTCCTCGCCCACTTCCGGGTCGAGGACTGCGAGAGGGCCCTCGCGGAGGTGAACCGGCTCGGCGGACGCGTCCAGGCGGGACCGTTCGCCACCTCGTACGGCACAGTGGGGGTGGTCGCCGACGACCAGGGGGCGTCCTTCGCCGTGCTGGAGCGCTGATCAGGAGGCCCGTCGAAGGATTTTCGCCCCCGTTTGTCCGCTGACACCCCGATTCTCACCCGGTTCGCAACCGGGGCCTCGGCCAGGAAGAATCGGGGTGCGTGCCGCCATGGCGGTGCGGTGGTGAGACGCTGCACGGGGTCGTGCGCACAAGTGGGGCGCACGGCCCGTACGGGGAGGTGGCAGGCAAGTGGTGGATCAGCTGACGCAGCACGATCCGCGGCGGATCGGGCCGTTCGAGGTGCTGGGACGGCTGGGGGCCGGCGGCATGGGGCTGGTCTATCTCGCGCGCTCGGCGTCGGGCCGGCGGGTGGCGATCAAGACGGTCCGTACGGAACTCGCCGAGGACCAGCTCTTCCGCGTCCGCTTCACGCGCGAGGTGGAGGCCGCCCGCGCGGTATCCGGCTTCTACACGGCGGCCGTGGTCGACGCCGATCCCCGCGCGGCGGTGCCCTGGCTGGCCACGGCCTATGTCCCCGCGCCCTCCCTCGAGGAGATAGTGAACGACTGCGGGCCGCTTCCGGCCCAGGCCGTGCGCTGGCTCGCCGCGGGTGTCGCCGAGGCCCTCCAGTCCATCCACGGCGCCGGGCTGGTCCACCGCGACCTCAAGCCCTCCAACGTCCTCGTGGTCGAGGACGGCCCCCGGGTGATCGACTTCGGTATCGCGTCCGGCGTCTCGAACACCCGTTTGACGATGACCAACGTGGCGGTCGGCACGCCCGCCTACATGTCGCCCGAGCAGGCCAAGGACTCCCGCAGCGTCACGGGCGCCAGCGACGTCTTCTCGCTCGGCTCCACCCTGGTCTTCGCCGCCACCGGCCACCCGCCCTACCACGGCGCCAACCCGGTCGAGACGGTGTTCATGCTGCTGCGCGAGGGCCCCGACCTGGACGGTCTGCCCGACGAGCTGCGGCCCCTGATCGAGTCCTGTATGCAGATGGAGGCCTCGGCCAGACCCACCCCGGCCGACCTCCAGGCCCAGCTCGCCCCGCATCTGTTCGGCTCCGGCTCCGACGACAGCGGCACCGCCTCGGCCTGGCTGCCGGAGAAGGCCGTCGCGATGATCGAGACCCGCCGCGGCGGCCGTCTCGCGCCCAGGCCCGCGGGCGGCGGCCGCAGCACCGGAGGGCGCCACCCGGGCCTGCCCGCCGTACCGCCCCCGCCGCACCACCCGCCCGCCCCCGCCGTCGCGCCCGTCGGGGCCACGGCCCCCGTGGGCGCCCCGGGCACCGGTCCCGTCCACCTGGCCGGCGGGTCCGTGCCGATCGGGCCGGGCCCGCGCGTGGCCGACGGCCGTGCCGCCGCCGTGAAGGCGCCCCCGCCCGAGGCGGGCCTGGTGGCCGCGTGGTCCAAGCCGCGGCCCGGCGTCAACGGCGCCGACACCTCCCCGGCGCAGCCGCCGGTCCCGGTCCCCGAGGTCCCCGGCTCCTGGCGCCCCTGGCGCTTCCGCATGTCCAACGACGTCTGGGGCACCCCGGCCGTCGCCGACGACCTCGTCTACGTCACCTCCTTCGAGGTGCACGCCCTCGACGTGGCCACCGGCCGCCGCCGCTTCAAGACCCGTGACGTCGCCTGGTCCATGGCGGTCGCGGACGGCCGTGTCCACGCCTCCGACGGCCCCACCCTCTTCGCGCTGGACGCGAGGGAGGGCGCGGACCTGTGGCGCCTGCAGACGGACGCCTGGGTGTACTCGCTCAAGGCCGACCGGGGCACCGTCGTCACCGGCACCCGAGGCGGCGGCGTCCAGGCCTGGGAGGCGGCGGGCGGCCAGAAGCTCTGGGAGATCACCGGCGCCCAGACCGACTTCGAGTCCCCGGAGGCCGGCCCCGCCGTCCACGACGGCACCGTCTACGTCTGGCAGGACGCCCGGCTGCGCGCCCTGGACGCCCGTACCGGCGACGAGCGCTGGTCGTACCCCATCGGTGACGCGGCCTCCTGCGGCGGCGTCCCCGTCCGGCTCACCCCGGCCCCCGACGGCTACGTCTACGTCAGCGCGGGCACCCGCGTCCTCGCCATCGACATCGCCGCGGGGCACGTCAAGTGGCACTTCGAGGCGCCCGCCGTCTTCCTCTGCCCGCCCGCCTACGCCCCCGGCCCCGCCGTCACCGGCGGCGGCGTGTACCTCGCCGACTACCTCGGCACGGTCTACGCCCTCGACGCCACCGACGGCCGCGACCGCTGGCGCATCGCCACCGAGAGCCGGGCCTCCATCGAGCCGGTACTGGTGGCCGCCGGACACGTCCACGTCGGCAGCGGCAACGGCCTCTACACCCTGGACGCCGTCACCGGCACCCCGAAGTGGCGCTTCCAGGCGGGCGGCGACATCGTCGGCGCGCCCTCGGTCGCCGAGGGCCGTATCCACTTCGGCTCCACCGACCACCTGCTCTACACCCTGAAGGCCGACGACGGCCGTCTGCGCTGGAAGCTGGCCACGGGCGGCGAGATCACCGGCTCGCCGGTGGTCAAGGACGGCATCGTGTACGCGTGCAGCAAGGACCGCTGCGTGTACGCGCTGGACGCGGAGAAGGGCACGGGCACGGCACGGACCAGCTGACCCGCGCGCACCGCCGACGGCCGCTCCGGTTACGGGACGGCCGTCGTCCCGGGGCACGGAAGGGGGTCCAGACGGCGGCCGTCGCTCGGGAGGGCGGGTGGCGGACGCCGGTCACCTCACCGCTGAGGCCCGCGCCGGTCTCCTCGCCGCTCTCACAGCAGACGCTACGCCCGGCGAGTCGGCCCCGCCACGCGGGACAGGCCCCCCACCTGGTGCGATGCGCTATCTGGTGCGGTGCCCGCCCGGCCGCCCCCGGAACAGCTCCGCCTGCCGCCCGGGCGGCAGGCTCCCCAGCGCGATCAGCTGCGGCGCCTGGGCGAACCCCCGGGCCAGCGCCCCCTCCCGCGCCGCCCACAACGCCCGCACGGTCCCCTGCACCGCCTGCGCCGGACACCCCGCGATCACCTCGGCGCAGGACACCGCGGCCGCCACCGCCCCGCCCCGCGGGGTCACCTCCGACACCAGCCCCGTCGCATGGGCCCGCTCCGCCCCGATCCGCTCCCGCACCCCCATCAGCGCCATCCGCGCGACCTCCCCGTACGGCATCCGCTGCGCCATGAGCAGCGTCTCGTAGGCGCTGACCATCCCGTACGAGGTGTGCGGGTCGAAGAACGAGGCGTCCGCCCCCGCGACGACGAACTCGCACTCCCCGAGCAGATAGAAGGCGCCGCCGCAGGCCATCCCCTCCACGGCGGCGACGACCGGCTTCCACAGGTCGCAGGACTTCGGCCCGACCCGCAGCAGCGGATCGTCCAGCATGTACGGCGACGAGGGCTGCTCCACGACGACGTCCCGGTCGATCCCGGTGCAGAAGGCCCGCGTCCCGGCCCCGGTGAGCACGACCGCCCGTACCGAGTCGTCGAACCGCAACGCCCGCCAGATGCCGGTCAGCCGCTCCACCGCCGCCAGGTCGAGCGCGTTGAGCCGCTCGGGCCGGTCGAGGGTGACGACGGCGACCGCGGTGTCCTCGTCGACGTCGAGCCGCACACTCACGGCTGCTCCAGCAGCCACTGGGGCAGCCCGTCGCCGGTGAACGAGACCCGCACCCGGGCCCCGATCCGGATCAGTCGCGGGTCGAGGGAGTCGATGGGCGCGCCCGGAGCGGCGACCAGGTTGCCGACGAGCCGGACGCGGGGGGCGTCGGCGAGTTCGACGATCACGACGGGGTACGGCGCCCGCTCCGCGTAGCCGGGCAGCAGCGGCGGATGGGCGACGACGTACGACCAGACGCGGCCGCGGCCGTCGGTCGGCTTCCACACGCACGCGAAGGACCCGCAGTGCGGGCAGCAGGGCCGGGGCGGGAAGCGGACCTCGCCGCAGTCCGCACAGGCCTGGACGCGCAGTTCGCCGCGGGCCGCGTACTCCCAGAAGGGCGCGCCGTCGGTGTCGGTGACAGGGGTCAGCACGTTCAGCTCCTTAGCAGCAGCGCGGAGGTGGGCACGCCCTCGCCGGCCGTGACGAGGCAGGTGGTGGCGCCGGGGACCTGCGCGGTGGCGGTGCCGCGCAGTTGCTTCACCCCTTCGTTGATCAGGTTGAAGCCGTGCACATAGGCCTCGCTGAGCCCGCCCCCGCCGGTGTTGAGCGGCAGCCGGCCGCCGGTCTCCAGCGCGCCCTGCTCGGTGAAGGCGCCGCCCTCGCCCCTCGCGCAGAAGCCGTAGCCCTCCAGGGAGAGCGGGACGAGCGGGGTGAAGGCGTCGTAGATCTGCGCCACGTCCACGTCGTCCGGGGTGAGGTCGGCCCGCTTCCACAGCTGCCGGGCGGCGGTCCAGGCGGGGCCGGTGAGGGGGTCGTCGTTCCAGTAGTTGACCATGCCGTGGTGCTGGGCGGGCAGACCCTGGGCGGCGGAGTGGACGAGGACCGGCCGGTGCCGGCAGTCGCGGGCGCGCTCGCGCGAGACGACCACGCAGGCCAGCGCCCCGTCCGTCTCCAGGCAGTTGTCGTACAGGCACAGCGGCTCGCTGATCCAGCGCGAGGTCATGTACATCTCGCGGGTCAGGGGGCGGTCGTACATCACCGCCGCCGGGTTCTGGTTGGCCCGGTTGCGGCAGGCGAGGGCGACGTTGAACAGGTGGTCCCGGGTGGCGCCGTACTCGTGCATGTACCGCCGGGCCAGCATGGCGATCTCGTCGGCCGGCCGCAGCAGGCCGAAGGGGCGGGTCCACTGGGCGGGGGTGGGCAGCTGGGCGCGGGTCTCGGTCCAGGGGCGCGGCCCGCTGCCGCGCTTGCGCGAGCGCCAGGCGACCCCGACGGTGGCCTGACCGGCGGCGACGGCGGCGGCGAGGTGGGCGACGGTCGCGCAGGAGCCGCCGCCGCCGTACGGGACGCGGCTGAAGAAGGTCAGGTCCCCGAACCCGACGGCCTTGGCGAGCTCCACCTCGTCGGTCTCCTCCATGGTGTAGGAGGCGACAGCGTCCACCTCGCCGGGCGCGATCCCGGCGTCGTCCAGCGCGGCGAGCACGGCCCGGCAGGCGAGGGTCCTCTCGTCCTCCGGCAGGTGCCGGGCGAAGGGGGTCTGGCCTATGCCGGCGATGGCGGCGGCGTCCTTGATCCCGGCCATGGGCCCTCCCAGCGGGGCTGGTTCCTCATTGCTGACGGGTCGTCAGATTAGCGATAGCCTGACGAACTGTCAGCAACTGCGGGGCGGGAGGCCGGTCGTGAGGGACGAGTGGAACGCCCCGTGGGGCAGCATTCCCGAGCTGGTGCGCTGGGCGGCCGTGCGCCACGCCGCCACCGAGGCGGTCGTCGACTGCGGCGGCCGGGTACGGGTGACGTACGCCGGCCTGGGCGCCCGGGTGGAACGCGCGGCCGCGGCCTGCCTGGCCCAGGGCGTGCGCCCCGGCGACCGGGTGGGCATCTGGGCCCCCAACTCCCTGGACTGGATCACGGCGGCGCTCGGGGCGGTCTCGGCGGGCGCGGTCCTGGTCCCCCTCAACACCCGTTTCAAGGGCGCCGAGGCGGCCGACGTGCTGCGCCGCAGCGGGGCACGGCTGCTCTTCGTCACGGGCACGTTCCTCGGCACCTCCTACGTCGCCTCGCTGCGCAGGGCGGCGGGGGAGGGCGACGCGGCGGGCCCGCTCCCCGGCCTCCCGGCGCTGCGCGCCGCGGTGGTGCTGTCGGAGGACGCGCCGCGGTCCTTCCTGACCTGGAAGGACTTCCTGGCGAGCGGGGAGGGCGTGGCGGCCGAGGAGGTCCGCTCGGTACAGGTGCCCGGCACGGCGGCCTCGGACATCGTCTTCACGTCCGGTACGACGGGCCGCCCGAAGGGCGCGCTGATCACCCACGCGCAGTCCCTGCGGGCGTACGACACCTGGGCCCAACTGGCGGGTCTGCGCCGGGGCGACCGCTATCTGATCGTCAACCCCTTCTTCCACACCTTCGGCTACAAGGCCGGCGTCCTCGCCTGCCTGACGAGGGGCGCGACGATGATCCCGCAGCCGGTCTTCGGCGCCGAGACGGCGCTGGCCAACGTGGCGGCGGAGCGGGTGACGGTCCTGCCCGGCCCGCCGACCCTGTTCGAGTCACTCCTCGACCACCCCGCCCGCCGCGACCACGACCTCTCCAGCCTCCGGCTGGTCGTGACCGGCGCGGCGGTGGTCCCGCTGTCCCTGGTCGAACGCCTGCGGACCGGCCTCGGCGTGGAGACGGTCCTCACCGCCTACGGCCTCTCCGAGGCGAGCGGCTTCGTGACGATGTGCCGCCGCGGGGACCCGCCCGAGGTCGTCGCCGCCACGTCCGGGCGGGCGATACCGGGGGTCGAGGTGCGGGTGGTGTCCCCCGACGGCACCGGCCTCCCGCCGGGCTCCCCGGGGGAGGTCCTGGTCCGGGGCTTCAACGTGATGCGCGGCTACTACGAGGACCCCGCCGCCACGGCCGAGGTCCTGGCCCCCGACGGCTGGCTGCGCACCGGCGACGTGGGAGTCCTGGACGCCGCGGGCAACCTGCGCATCACCGACCGGCTGAAGGACATGTACATCGTCGGCGGCTTCAACGCCTACCCGGCGGAGATAGAGCGGCTGCTGGCCGCGCACCCGGACGTCGCGGAGGTGGCCGTCGTCGGCGTCCCCGACCCCCGCCTCGGCGAGACCGGCAAGGCCTACGTCGTCCGCCGCCCCGGCTCCTCCCTCACCGCCGACGACCTCATCGCCTGGTCCCGCCGCGAGATGGCCAACTTCAAGGTCCCGAGGTGGGTGCGGTTCGTGGAGCAACTCCCGCGCAACGCCGCCGGCAAGGTGGTGAAGGGCGGACTCCGCGAGGCCTCGGGCCCGTGACGCCCTCGAGGGGACAGAGCCCGAAAGCCCTGCCCCCTCGAAACACCCCGGCCACGGCGGCCCCCCTCCGCGCCGCCGCGGCCGTCCCCCTCGGGCCGGAAGTACGCGGGCCCTACTTGCCGCCGAGATCCAGGGCGGGCGGGGCGGGTGCGTGCTGGTCCAGCGTGGTGACCTCGCCGTCCAGGGCGGGCGGAACAGGCGCGTGCTGGTCCAGCGTGGTGACCTCCTCGTCCAGGGCGGGCGGCGCGGGCGCGTGCTGGTCCAGCGTCGTGATCTTCTCGTCCTTCTTTGCTTCGCTCACGGTGTGAACCCCTAAGGCAGTGGCTGACGTTCCAGACGGAGGCGCCCGTTCGGCGGCTCCCCCGAGGGCCGCCGAACGGGCGTTTCCGAGGCCTCAGCGTAGTCACGAGACCTGAGGGATCCGCCTGCCCCCCGACGCGACGGATCCGTGCATTGAGAGTGGCAGGAGCCCATAAACGTTCGATGAACGACCGGGCTTCGGTTCAGGCGGCGGCGAGCGGGGAGAGCAGCGTGCGCACCTCGTCGGCCTCGGACGAACCCGCGGCGTCGTAGATCGCCAGTGCCTCACGCCAGCAGGCGCCGGCACGGCCCGACTGGCCGAGCGCCGCCAGCGCCTTGCCCAGCACGGTGAGGGCGTTGGCCTTCATCCAGTCGCCGCCGATGCATCCGATCGCCAGCGCCTGTTCCGCGTGCTGGGCCGCCTGCGGGAACCTGCGGGCCGCCATGTGGACCTGGGCGACGCGGAAGTGGGTCGTGCCCTCCCACAGACGCTGGCGGTTCTCGGTGAAGATCTGGAGCGCCTCGCCGAGCTGCGTCAGAGCCTCCGCCAGGCGACCGGCCTGGGTGAGGACGATCCCCGAGGCGTACCGAGCGTTGGCGAGACGCACCGAGAGACCGAGCTCGTCGTATATCTCCACGCCTCGCTGGGCGAGTTCCACCGCCTCGGAGCTGCGGCCCATCGAGGCGAGCGTGCGGGAGAGGTTGCAGACCGCGCTGGCCTCGCCAGGCTTGTTGCCGTCCGCCCGAAAGGCGTGGACCGCCCGCAGGAAGTAGCCCTCCGCGTCGGAGTACCGGGCCGTGCAGAGTGCGATGATGCCCAACTGGTTGGGAGCGGTGCTGGTCGTCCAGGGGTCGCCGGCCGTCTCGTTGAGGGCGTCGGCGCGCCTGGCCTCCCGCTCAGCTTCGTCGAAGCGTCCCGCCTGGCTCAGAACCTGCGCCAGCGTGATGCGCGCTCGCACCTCCGCGTGGACCTCTCCCTGCCCGGCGGCGGCCCGGGCCGCGGCCACGGCCGTCGTCTCGTAGCGGCGTGAGCCGGCTCCGGACTCCGCCAGGTCGATGGTCGCGAGGAGCAGATCGACGGCCCGGCGCAGGGTCGCGGCATTCAGTGACTGCTGCACACAGGCGAGCAGCGGTTCCGCCTCCGAGTGCAGCCAGTCCAGGGCCTCCGTGGCATCGGTGAAGGCCAGACCGTCGTAGTCACCCTCCTCCAGGTGCGCCACGGTCCGGTCCCCCGGCCGTTCGATCGCGTACACCCGGGCCGCCGTGGCCAGATAGAAGTCCAGCAACCGCGACAACGCCGCGTCCCGCTCGCTCGGCGGCCACTCGTCGCGTTCGGCGCAGGCACGCGCGTAGAGGCGTACGAGGTCGTGGAAGCGGTAGCGGCCGGGCGCGGCGGACTCGAGGAGGGACGTGTCGACGAGGGACTCCAGGAGGTCCTCCGTGTCGTCGGCGTCGAGGCCGAGCGCCGCGGCGGCCGCGGCGAGGGAGATGTCGGGGCCGTCCGCGAGGCCCAGCAGGCGGAACGCGCGGGCCTGGGCGGGTTCCAGTGCCCCGTAGCCCAGCTCGAACGTGGCCTTGACCGCCAGGTCGCCCGCCTGGAGCTCGTCGAGGCGACGGCGTTCGTCGGCGAGCTTCGCGGCGAGCACCGACACCGTCCAGGTGCGGCGGGCGGCGAGCCGGGACGCGGCGATGCGGATCGCCAGCGGCAGGAAGCCGCAGGCGGCGACCACGTCGAGCGCGGCCTCCCGCTCGGCGGCGACCCGCTCCTCGCCCACGATCCTCGTGAAGAGGGCCAGCGCCTCGTCAGGGGACATCACGTCCAGGTCGACCAGATGCGCCCCGGCCAGGTCGACCATCCGCACCCGGGAGGTCACCAGCGCGGCGCAGCCGTCCGTGCCGGGCAGCAGCGGCCGTACCTGCGCGGCGTCGCGGGCGTTGTCGAGGAGGACCAGGACCCGTCGGCCGTCGAGCATCGAGCGGTACAGCGCGGCCCGCTCCTCCAGCGAGTCGGGGACGGCCGAGTCGGCGGTGCCGAGGGCGCGCAGGAAGGCGCCGAGGACGGTCTCCGGCTCCGCCGCCCGGGGGCCCGCGCCCTGGAGGTCGACGTACAGCTGGCCGTCGGGGAACGCGGACCGGGCCTGGTGGGCCACGTGGACCGCGAGGGTGGTCTTGCCGACGCCGCCGATGCCGGCCAGCGCGGAGACGGCCATGACGCGGCCCTCCGCGGAGGTCAGGACGTCACGCAGCTCGGACACGAACGCGGCGCGGCCCGTGAAGTCGGGCACGGTCGCGGGGAGTTGCGCCGGACGCACGAGGACCGCGGCGGGCTCGGCGGCGGGCGCCGAGGGCTCGGCGAGGCCCGGGTCCGCCTTGAGGATGCGGTCCTGGAGCTCCCGCAGGCCGGGCCCCGGGTCCACCCCCAGCTCGTCCGCCAGCAGGCGCCGCGTGTCGGCGTAGACCGCCAGCGCCTCCGCCTGGCGTCCGCTGCGGTACAGCGCCAGCATCAGCAGTTCGCGCAGCCGCTCCCGCAGGGGGTGCGCGGCGGTGAGCGCCGTCAGCTCGGAGACCGCCTCCGCGTGGCAGCCCTGCTCCAGGTCCATGTCCAGCCGGGATTCGAGGAGTTGCAGGCGCCACT
Organism: Streptomyces sp. NPDC005017; assembly: GCF_042873115.1. Lineage (NCBI taxonomy): Bacteria > Bacillati > Actinomycetota > Actinomycetes > Kitasatosporales > Streptomycetaceae > Streptomyces > Streptomyces sp. NPDC005017. The sequence goes on from NZ_JBIALD010000010.1 coordinate 252,260, forward strand.
CCTCCAGCCGGACGCGCTGGGCGTCCGCGTACGGGCCGGGCACCCCGGCCAGGGGCTCGCCGTCCCACAGGGCCAGGGCGCGCCCCAGCACCTCGCGGGCCTGGCACAGGTCACCGCCGTGCCGGGCCTTCTCCGCCCCGGCGGCGAGGTCCTGCGCCACCGTGAGGTCCAGCGACCCCTCGTCCAGGCCTCGCACCGCGTAGCCGCCGGACTCGCTGACCAGCACACCCGCGTCCAGCACCTTGCGCAGCCGCGAGGCGTAGGTCCGTACCGCGGCGAGGGCCTGCGAGGGCGGCTCCTCGCCCCACAGGGCGTCGATCAGCTCGGCCGCGGTGGCCGTACGGCCCTCGCGCAGCAGCAGGGCCGCCAGCAGCGCGCGCTGCTGGGGGGAGCCGGTCGGCAGCGGCTCCTCGCCGCGCCAGGCACGCACCGGTCCGAGCACACCGAAGCGCAGCGGCGCGGGCTCGTCCGAGCCTCGGCGGCGCTGCTCCGGCACTCGCGGTACCCCGTCCATCGACGTCCCCCCTAGGGCCTGTCCGGCTCCAGACATCCCGAACAACTCCGTCAGTTTGCCTTGTGCACGGCGGATGCGTCAGCCGTGCGAGACGCCGATCACAGAGCGGCTCACGGGAGTCCACAAGGCCCTCACATCTCCTCCTCGGCGACAGGGTTACTGACGGTCCGTCAGATCGGCGCTACGGTGGCCGACATGGACTCCAACCACGCCTTCCCGCGCATCATTTCCGTCGACGACCACACCGTCGAACCCCCGGGCGTCTGGCAGGACCGGCTGCCGAGGAAGTACCTGGACACCGGACCCCGGATCGTCCGCGCCCCGCTGAGGGAGATGACCTTCCTCGGCGGCCGCTTCAAGCCCGTCATGGGCGAACCGGGCACCACGGACGGCCCGGTCGGCGACTGGTGGGTCTACGAGGACCTGCACCGGCCGCTCACCCGCCTGGACACCGCCGTCGGGTACGACCGCGACGAGATCCGCCTCGAGGTGATCACCTACGGGCAGATGCGGCCCGGGTCGTACGACGTGCCCGCCCGGCTCGCCGACATGGACGTCAACCACGTCCAGTCCGCCCTGTGCTTCCCCACCTTCCCCCGCTTCTGCGGCCAGACCTTCACCGAGGCCCGCGACCGCGAGCTGGGACTGCTGTGCGTGCGCGCGTACAACGACTGGATGGTGGAGGAGTGGTGCGGGCCCGAGGCCGGCGGCCGGCTGATACCGCTCACCCTGATCCCGCTCTGGGACGCGCGGCTCGCCGCCGAGGAGGTCCGGCGCAACGCCGCCCGGGGCGTGCGGGCCGTCGCCTTCTCCGAGATCCCCCCGCACCTCGGCCTGCCCTCCGTGCACACCGACGACTGGGACCCCTTCCTCGCCGCCTGCGACGAGACCGGCACGGTCATCGCCATGCACATCGGCTCCAGCAGCCGTATGCCGTCCACCTCCGCCGACGCCCCGCCCGCCGTCGGCTCCACCATCACCTTCGCCAACTGCTGCTTCTCGATGGTCGACTGGCTGATGAGCGGCAAGTTCGAGCGGTTCCCCGGCCTGCGCGTGATGTACGCCGAGGGACAGATCGGCTGGATCCCCTACGTCCTGGAGCGCGCCGACGTCGTCTGGGAGGAGAACCGGGCATGGGGCGGCGTCGCCGACAAGGTCCGCCGGCCACCCTCCGAGACCTTCGCCGGTCATGTCTACGGCTGCTTCTTCGACGACGCGTTCGGGCTGCGCAACCTGGACGCCGTCGGCGTCGGGAACGTCCTCTACGAGACCGACTACCCGCACTCCGACTCCACCTGGCCCAAGTCCCGCGAGGTCGGCGAGGCCCAGATGGCCCACCTCGACGCCGACACCGTCACCCGGATCGTGCGCGGCAACGCCATCGAGCTGCTCCAGCTCACCCCCGAGGGGCTCTGGGCGCCGTGAGGTACGGCATCCAGCTCCCGGTCCAGTCCCAGAGCATCCTCTACACCGAACCCTGGGAGACCACCGCAGGTCCCGAGGACCTGCTCGCCGTCGCGCGCGCCGCGGAGGCGGCCGGCTTCGCCTACGTCGCCGTCTGCGACCACGTCGCCGTCCCGCGCCGCCTCGCGGCCGCGATGAGCACGGTCTGGTACGACCCCGTCGCCACCCTCGCCTACCTGGCCGCCGCCACCGGCCGCGTCCGGCTGCTCTCGCACGTCGCCGTGGTCGGGCTGCGGCACCCGCTGCTCACCGCGAAGCAGTACGCCACCCTCGACCACCTCTCCGGGGGCCGGCTCGTCCTCGGCGTCGGGGCCGGGCACGTGGCCGAGGAGTTCGAGGCGCTCGGGGCCGACTTCGCCCGGCGCGGGGCCGTGCTGGACGAGACGATCGACGCGCTGCGCGCCGCCCTCGGCCCGGAGGAGTATCCCGAGCACCACGGCAAGCTGTACGACTTCGAGGGCCTCGGCCAGCGGCCCCGGCCCGCCCAGCCGCGAGTGCCGCTCTGGGTCGGCGGCTCCTCGGCGCCCGCCGTGCGCCGGGCCGCGCTCAAGGGCGACGGCTGGCTGCCGCAGGGCGATCCGCGCGAGCGGCTGGCCGGGCGGATCGCCCGCATCCGGGAGCTGCGAGAACGGGCCGGACTGAGCGGACCCTTCTCCTTCGGGGCCATCGCCGAGCCGCTCCACGTCGGACGGCCCGCCTGGGACGTGGGCCGGCGCTGCCTCTCCGGGAGCCCGGACGCCCTCGCCGAGTCCCTGCGCGCCTACCGGGCGATGGGCGTGGACCAGCTCCAGGTGCGCTTCCGCAGCCGCGGCCGCACCGAACTCACCGACCAGATCGCCGCGTTCGGCGCCGAGGTGGCGCCGGGGCTGTAGAGGAGGACCGATGGGCAAGCTGGACGGCCGCGTGGTGATCGTCACCGGCGCGGCACGCGGCCAGGGCGAGCAGGAGGCCCGGCTGTTCCGTCAGGAGGGCGCCGAGGTCGTCGTCACCGACGTCCTCGACGAGCCTGGCGAGGCGCTCGCCAAGGAACTCGGCGCGCTGTACCTGCATCTCGACGTCGGCACGGAGGACGGCTGGCGGGACGCGGTCGCCGCCGTGAAGGAGGCCCACGGGCGCGTCGACGGGCTGGTCAACAACGCGGGTGTGCTGCGCTTCAACGCCCTCGTGGACACCCCGCTCGACGAGTTCATGGAGGTCGTGCGGGTCAACCAGGTCGGCTGCTTCCTCGGGATGAAGGCCGTGGCCCCCGAGCTGGCCGACGGCGGCACCATCGTCAACACCGCCTCCTGCACGGCCCTGACCGGCATGGCGGCCGTGGGGACGTACGCGGCCACCAAGCACGCCGTGCTGGGGCTGACCAGGGTGGCCGCGCTGGAGCTGGCCGGGCGCGGTATCCGGGTCAACGCCATCTGCCCGGGTGCCGTGGACACCGCGATGTCCAACCCGGCCCGGCTGGACCCGGACGCCGACCCGGAGGGGACCGGGCGGGCGCTGGACGCGCTGTACCGCAGGCTGGTGCCGCTCGGGCGGATCGGCAGGGCCGAGGAGGTGGCCCGGCTGGCGCTGTTCCTGACCTCGGAGGACTCCTCGTACATCACCGGGCAGCCGTTCGTGATCGACGGCGGCTGGCTGGCCGGGGTCGGCGTCCTCTGACACCCGCGGACCCCTGGATCTGACTGTCCGTCAGCTATTGACCATCCAGGGCCGCGGTGCCACAGTCCCCTATCTGACGGGAAGTCAGAAACTCGGCACACTCGACCCCGGGACGGTGAACCTCCGTGGAATTCGGGCTCTTTGTACAGGGATACGTGGGCAAGCGCGCCGAGACCGACCCCCTCGCCGAGCACAAGGCGCTGATGGAGGAGACCGAGTACGTCATCCAGGCGGACAGGTCCGGGTTCAAGTACGCCTGGGCCTCCGAGCACCACTTCCTGGAGGAGTACTCCCATCTGTCCGCCAACGACGTCTTCCTCGGCTACCTCGCGCACGCCACCGAGCGCATCCACCTCGGCTCCGGGATCTTCAACCCCCTCGCCCAGGTCAACCACCCCGTGAAGGTCGCCGAGAAGGTCGCGATGCTCGACCACCTCTCCGAGGGCCGCTTCGAGTTCGGCAGCGGGCGGGGGGCCGGGTCCCACGAGATCCTCGGCTTCCTGCCCGGCATCACCGACATGAACCACACCAAGGAGATCTGGGAGGAGACGATCGCCGAGTTCCCCAGGATGTGGCTCCAGGACGAGTACGCCGGCTTCCAGGGCAAGCACTGGTCCCTGCCGCCGCGCAAGATCCTGCCCAAGCCGTACGGGGCCTCGCACCCGGCGATGTGGTACGCCGCCGGATCCCCGCCCTCGTACGCCATGGCCGCCCGCAAGGGCCTAGGGGTGCTCGGCTTCAGCATCCAGAAGGTCTCGGACATGGAATGGGTGCTGGAGCAGTACAAGACGGCGATCGTGGACGCGCGGCCGGTCGGGGACTTCGTCAACGACAACGTGATGGTGACGACCACGGCGATCTGCGCGCCCACGCACGCCGAGGCGATCGAGATCGCGGTCAACGGCGGACTGCACTACCTGCCCTCCCTCGTCTTCCGCTACCACGACACCTTCCCGCGGCCCGAGGGGTTCCCCGTCTGGCCCGAGACGCTGCCCCGGTACACACCGGAGTTCGTCGAGGTGCTCATCGAGGAGGAGCTGCTGATCTGCGGCGACCCCGACGAGGTGCTGCGCCAGTGCAAGCGGTGGGAGCAGGCGGGCGCGGACCAGCTGAGCTTCGGACTGCCCGTCGGGGTGCCGAAGGAGGAGACGCTCCAGACGATCCGGCTGATCGGCGAGCAGGTGATCCCGAAGATCGACACGGATCCCGTGCACCGGACCACGCGGTTCCGGCGGGGGGCCTGAGCCCATGCTCGACCACGTCATCGCCGGGGCCACGGTCGTCGACGGGACCGGACGCCCCGCCCGCACCGCCGACGTCGGTCTGCGCGACGGCCGTATCGCCGCCGTCGGCCGGATCACCGAGGCGTCCCGCACCCGCGAGGACGCCTCCGGGCTCGTCCTCGCCCCCGGGTTCGTCGACCCCCACACCCACTACGACGCCCAGCTGTTCTGGGACCCGTACGCGACCCCCTCCCTCAACCACGGCGTGACCACCGTCGTCGCGGGCAACTGCGGCTTCACGCTGGCCCCGCTGAACCCCGCCCGCCCCGAGGACGCCGACTACACCCGGCGGATGATGGCGAAGGTGGAGGGGATGTCCCTCGTGGCGCTGGAGGAGGGGGCGCCCTGGACCTGGAGCACCTTCGGCGAGTACCTGGACGCGCTGGACGGCCGGATCGCGGTCAACGCCGGTTTCATGGTGGGCCACTGTGCCCTGCGCCGGCATGTGATGGGCCCGGAGGCGGTCGGCGGGCAGCCCTCGACGGAGCAGCTCGACGCGATGCTGCGGCTGCTGCACGAGGCCATGGACGCCGGGGCCTGGGGCCTGTCCACCACCCAGTCCTCCACCCACTCCGACGGCGACGGCCGCCCGGTCGCCTCCCGGCACGCGCTCCCCGCCGAACTGCTGGCCCTGTGCGGGGCGGTCGGCGAGCACGAGGGCACCCAGATCGAGGCGATCGTGGCCGGCTGCCTGGACCGCTTCAGCGACGCCGAGATCGACCTGCTCGCGGAGATGAGCGCGGTGCCCGGGCGACCGCTCAACTGGAACGTCCTCACCGTCGACGCGGCCGTCCCGGAGCGCGTGCCCCGCCAGCTCCTGGCGAGCGAGCGGGCCCGCAAGGCCGGCGGGCGCGTGGTCGCGCTGACCATGCCCATCCTCACGCCGATGAACATGTCGCTCGGCACCTTCTGCGCGCTCAACCTCATCCCCGGCTGGGGGCCCGTCCTCGGCCTGCCCGTCCCGGAACGCGTCCGCCGCCTGAGCGACCCGGAGGTACGGCGGGAGATGCTCCGGCAGGCCCGCTCCGAGGAGGCGGGCGTCTTCCGCCGCCTGACCGACTTCGGTCGGTACGTCATCGGCGACACCTACAGCGAGCCCAACGCCGGACTCACCGGCCGGGTCGTGAAGGACATCGCGGCCGAGCGCGGCCAGGACCCGTTCGCCTGCCTGGTGGAGATCTGCGCGAACGACGGCCTGCGTACCGTCCTGTGGCCCATGCCCACCGACAACGACCCGGCCTCCTGGGCCCTGCGCGCGGAGACCTGGCGGCACGAGGACGTGCTGCTCGGCGGCTCCGACGCGGGCGCGCACCTGGACCGGATGTGCGGGGCGCCGTACACGACCCGGTTCCTCGGGGACTGTCTGCGCGGGCGCGGGCTGGTCGGCCTGGAGGAGGCGGTGCGGATGCTGACCGACGACCCGGCCCGGCTGTTCGGGCTGCGCGGGCGCGGGCGGATCGAGGAGGGGTTCCACGCCGACCTCGTCCTGTTCGACCCGGAGCGCGTGGACGCGGACAAGGCCACGCTGGTGCACGACCTGCCGGGCGACAGCCCCCGCCTGGACTCCCGGGCCCTCGGGATACGGGCCGTGCGGGTCAACGGGGTCGAGGTGATCCGCGAGGACGAGGTGACCGGGGCAGTGCCGGGCAGGGTGCTGCGCTCGGGCCGCGACACGAGGACGGTGGCGACCAGGTGACCGGCCGGGACACCCGGGCGGCGGACGGCCAGCGGCTGCTGATCGGCGGCGCCTGGACCGAGCCCGACGGCGGCTACTACGACGTCGTCGACCCGGCGAGCGAGAGGGTCGTCGGCCGGGCGCCCGAGGCCTCGCGGGCACAGGTGCACGCGGCCTGCGCAGCGGCCCGCGAGGCCTTCGGGACCTGGTCGCGCACCGCGCCCGAGGAGCGGGCCGCCCTGCTCGCGCGCGCCGCGGCCGTCATCGGCGACCGGGCCGCCGAGTACGCCCTGCTCGCCCAGGCCGAGACCGGCGCGACCACGGCCACCGCCCGCGCCCTCCAGGTCGGCGTGGGCGCCGCCCGCTTCCGCCGCTACGCGCGCCCGGAGCCCGCCGAGTGGCCGATCGCGCCGCAGGTCAACGAGGCGGGACCGATCGGGAGGGCGGCGGTGATGGGGGCCCTGGCGGTCCGCCAGCCCGTCGGCGTGGTCACCTGCGTCACCTCGTACAACAACCCCTGGGCCAACCCCGCCGGGAAGGTCGCCCCCGCGCTGGCCATGGGCAACACGGTCGTCGTGAAGCCCGCGCCGCAGGACCCGCTGTCCGTCTACCGGATGGCCGAGGCGCTCCAGGCCGCGGGCGCCCCGCCGGGCGTGGTCAACGTGGTGTCCGGGCGGGCGGTGGCCGTGGGCGAGGCGGCCGTGGACTCGCCCGACGTCGACATGGTCAGCTTCACCGGCTCCACCGCGGTCGGCCGGAGCATCGCCGAGGTGTGCGGGCGGCACATGAAACGCCAGCTCATGGAGCTCGGCGGCAAGGGTGCGGCCCTGGTCTTCGACGACGCCGACCTGGCCTCGGCGGTGTCCGGCATCGGCACGACCTTCTCCTTCTACAGCGGCCAGATCTGCACGGCCCCGACCCGGGTGCTGGCCCAGCGCGGGATCTACGAGCGGCTGATCGGCCAACTGGCCGCGTACGCCGCCCGGCTGAAGGTGGGCGATCCGCGCGAGCGGGACACCGTCGTGGGACCGCTGATCTCGGCTGCCCACCGCGACCGGGTCGAGTCCTATGTCGAACTGGGCCGCAAGGAGGGGGCGGTGATCGTCACCGGCGGTGAACGCCCGCCCCTGGAGAAGGGGTTCTTCGTCGCGCCCACCCTGCTCGCCGACTGCACCAACGACATGCGGGTGGCCCGCGAGGAGATCTTCGGCCCGGTGGTCGTGGTGATCCCCTTCGACGACGAGGAGGAGGCGGTGCGTCTGGCCGACGACTCCGACTACGGCCTCATCGACTACGTCTGGTCCGCCGACACCGCGCGCGCGTTCCGGGTGGCCCGCCGGCTGCGGGCCGGAGGGGTGGGCGTCAACACGGTCGCCCGCAACATGGAGGCCCCCTTCGGCGGCTTCAGACACAGCGGTGTGGGCCGCGACTGCGGCTCCTACGCCCTGCACGCCTACAGCGAGGTGCAGTCGATCGTATGGCCGGGCTGAGCGCCCGGACGGCCGGGCCGGCACCCGCCTCGGGGCGCGGACGTCCGACTCCGGCCCCCGCGCTCCGGCCCCCGCGCTCCGGGCCCCCCGCGCTCCGGCCCTCGGCACCGAGAGTGATGCCGACTGGTCGGTATGGACAGATGAACCGCCGAACGGTAGAGATGGGTCATGCGTATCGCCGTCACCATCTTCCTCACCGACGAGACGATCACCCCCGTACGGCTCGCCCGTGAGCTGGAACAACGGGGCTTCGCCGGGCTGTACCTGCCCGAGCACACCCACATCCCGGTCGAGCGGACGACCCCGTACCCCGCCGGCGGCGAACTCCCGCGCGAGTACGGCCGCACGTTCGACCCCTTCGTCGCGCTCGGCCAGGCCGCGGCCGTCACCGAGCGGCTAGGGCTCGGCACCGGCATCACACTGGTCGCCCAGCACGACCCGATCGCCCTGGCCAAGCAGGCCGCCACGCTGGACCATCTGTCCGGCGGCCGTCTCACCCTCGGGATCGGCTTCGGCTGGAACGTGGAGGAGGCCGCCGACCACGGCGTGAAGTGGCGCGACCGCCGAGAACTGGTCCGGGACCGGATGCGGCTGATGCAGGCGCTGTGGACGGAGGAACCCACCGGCTACGAGGGCGAGTTCGGCGGGGTGCGGCCCAGCCACGCCCACCCCAAGCCCGCCCGGAAGCCGCGCGGCCCGGTGACCGGCCCCCGCACCCTGGTCGGCGGGGCCGCCGGGCCCAAGCTGTTCACCCACATCTGCGAGTACGCCGACGGCTGGCTGCCCATCGGCGGCCGCGGACTGTCCGGGGCCCTGCCGGTGCTGCGCGCCCGCTGGGCCGACGCCGGACGCGACCCGGACGCCCTCCGGATCGTCCCGTACGCCGTCCACCCCACCCCGGGCAAGCTCGCCCACTACGCCGACCTCGGCATCGAGGAGACCGTGGTGCAACTGCCGCCCGCGGGCGAGGCGGAGGTGCTCGGCGCGCTGGACGCGCTCGCGCCCTTCCTGGCCGGGTAGAGCAGGGCAGTGGACACGGACGGAGTGCCGGTGCGGGGGCCCGCGAGGGGCGGTCCCCCGTCCGGCGCGGTCCCCCGTCCGGCGCGCGCCCCCGTGAAGCGCCGGCCGGCACCGGTCGGCCCGACCGTATGCTTCGAGAATGACCACATCCGCGACCTCCGGAACCGGCCCGACCGAGAACTCCCTGCGTCGCGCCCTCAAACGCGCCCGGGACGGTGTCGCCCTGGACGTCACCGAGGCGGCCGTGCTGCTCCAGGCCCGCGGCGAGGCGCTTCGGGACCTCTCCGCGTCCGCCGCCCGGGTACGGGACGCGGGCCTCGAGGCCGCCGGACGGCCGGGCGTCATCACGTACTCCAAGAGCGTCTTCATACCGCTGACCCGGCTGTGCCGGGACAAGTGCCACTACTGCACGTTCGTCACCGTCCCCGGCAAGCTGCGCCGCGCCGGGCACGGGATGTTCATGTCGCCCGACGAGGTGCTGGACATCGCCCGCAAGGGCGCCGCCCTCGGCTGCAAGGAAGCCCTCGTCACCCTCGGCGACAAGCCGGAGGACCGCTGGCCCGAGGCGCGCGAGTGGCTCGACGCGCACGGCTACGACGACACCATCGCCTACGTCCGCGCGATCTCGGTGCGCATCCTGGAGGAGACGGGCCTGCTGCCCCACCTCAACCCCGGGGTGATGTCCTGGACGGACTTCCAGCGGCTGAAGCCGGTCGCGCCCTCCATGGGCATGATGCTGGAGACCACCGCGACCCGGCTGTGGTCGGAGCCCGGCGGCCCCCACCACGGCTCCCCGGACAAGGAGCCCGCGGTACGGCTGCGGGTGCTCCAGGACGCCGGCCGCTCCTCCGTGCCCTTCACCTCCGGCATCCTCCTCGGCATCGGCGAGACCTACGAGGAGCGCGCCGAGTCCCTCTTCGCGCTGCGGAAGGTCGCCCGCGCCTACCACGGCATCCAGGAACTGATCATCCAGAACTTCCGCGCCAAGCCGGACACGGCCATGCGCGGCATGCCCGACGCCGAACTCGACGAACTGGTCGCCGCGGTGGCCGTCGCCCGGCTCGTCCTGGGCCCCTCCGCCTGCCTCCAGGCCCCGCCCAACCTCGTGGCCGGCGAGTACGAGCGGCTGATCGCGGCCGGCATCGACGACTGGGGCGGCGTGTCCCCGCTGACCATCGACCACGTCAACCCCGAGCGCCCCTGGCCGCAGATCGAGGACCTCGCCGAACGCTCCCGGGCCGCAGGCTTCGAGCTGCGCGAACGCCTCTGCGTCTACCCGGAGTTCGTCCGCCGCGGCGAGCCCTGGCTGGACCCGCGGCTGCGCCCGCACGTGGCCGCCCTCGCCGACCCGGAGACCGGGCTGGCCCGCGAAGGGGCGCTGCCGGGCGGTCTGCCGTGGCAGGAGCCGGAGGAGGCCTTCACCTCCTCTGGGCGCACGGATCTGCACACCACCATCGACAGCGAGGGCCGCAGCGGCGACCGCCGCGAGGACTTCGACGCGGTGTACGGCGACTGGGACGCCCTGCGCGAGGCCGCCGCCCCCGGCATGGTCCCGGAGCGCATCGACACGGACGTACGGCAGGCGCTGGGCACGGCCGCGGACGATCCGACGCGGCTGACCGACGCCGAGGCCCTCGCCCTGCTGCACGCGGACGGGCCCGCGCTGGACGCGCTGTGCCGGATCGCCGACGACGTGCGCCGGGCGGCCGTCGGCGACGACGTGACCTACATCGTCACGCGGAACATCAACTTCACCAACGTCTGCTACACCGGCTGCCGCTTCTGCGCGTTCGCGCAGCGCCGCACCGACGCCGACGCCTACACCCTCTCCCTGGAACAGGTCGCCGACCGCGCCCGGCAGGCGTGGGACGTGGGCGCGGTCGAGGTGTGCATGCAGGGCGGCATCCACCCGGACCTGCCGGGCACGGCGTACTTCGACATCGCCAGGGCGGTGAAGGAGCGGGTGCCGGGCATGCATGTGCACGCCTTCTCCCCGATGGAGGTCGTCAACGGCGCGACCCGGACCGGTCTGTCGGTCCGCGAGTGGCTGACCGCCGCCAAGGAGGCCGGCCTGGACTCGGTGCCGGGCACGGCCGCGGAGATCCTGGACGACGAGGTGCGCTGGGTGCTCACCAAGGGCAAACTGCCCGCGGCCACCTGGATCGAGGTGATCACCACCGCGCACGAGCTGGGCATCCGCTCGTCCTCGACGATGATGTACGGCCATGTCGACCAGCCGCGCCACTGGCTCGGCCATCTGCGCACCCTGGCCTCGATCCAGCGCGAGACGGGCGGCTTCACGGAGTTCGTGACACTGCCGTTCATCCACACGAACGCGCCCGTGTACCTGGCCGGGATCGCCCGCCCGGGCCCCACGATCCGGGACAACCGCGCGGTCACCGCGATGGCCCGTCTCCTGCTGCACCCGCACATCCCCAACATCCAGACGAGCTGGGTGAAGCTCGGCACCGAGGGCGCGGCCGAGATGCTGCGCTCCGGGGCGAACGACCTGGGCGGCACCCTCATGGAGGAGACGATCTCCCGCATGGCGGGCTCCTCCTACGGCTCCTACAAGTCGGTCAGGGACCTGGTCGCGGTCGCGGAGGCCGCGGGCCGCCCGGCGCGCCCGCGCACCACGCTGTACGGCGAGGTCCCCGAGGAGCGGCAGCGGGCCGCGGCGGCCTCCGACGGCCACCTGCCGGAGCTGCTGCCGGTGCTCGACTGAGCGCCGTCGGGCCCGCCCTGAGGCTGGCAGTACGATGATCCGACCCTGGTGGCCGCGGTGGGCTGCCCGAGCGACTGAGGAGAAGCGTCCGTGTCTGCCCGACTGCCCTCGTGGGCCTGGGTCACCGGTCTGACCGCGGGCGCCGTCGTCGCCGTCGCCGTCCTCGCCGTGCAGGCCGACCGGGGCGCGCACCCGGAGCCGACGGCGGCCCGGCCGAGCGTGTCGGCCTCGGCGAGCCCGAAGCCGAAGCCGACCGAGGCGGCGCCGCCCGCCGCCCCGGCCGAATCGGGCACCGGCCGCCGTGTCGTCTACTCGCTCGGCGAGCGCCGGGTCTGGCTGGTCGACGCCAGTGACGCCGTGCGCCGCACCTTCCCGGTCTGGCCGGGCACGGTCGCCCCGGAGCCGGGCGGCTACACGGTCGGCACGCGCACGGACGCCACCACCGGCTCCGACGGCGTGAAGATCGAGCACATCGTGTACTTCACCCTTCAGTCGGGCGTGAACATAGGCTTCTCCAACGCCCTCGACGGCTCCTCCCCGCCGCCCGCCCAGGGCCGGCGGACCGGCGGCATCCGCATGACCAAGGAGGCGGGCACCGCCCTCTGGGCGTTCGCGACGGAGGGCACGCCGGTCCGCGTGGTCGCCTAGCCCTGCTGCTCCTGCTGCTCCTGCTGCTCCTGCTGCTCCTGCTGCTCCTGCTGCTGGTGCTCCCGCTGGTGCTCCGGCGACGGCTCCCGTTCCCCCTCCCGGAACGGCAGCTGGACCACGATCAGGATCACGCCGCTCATCAGGAACACCCGGGTCGCCGCGTCCAGCCCGTTCCAGTCCTCCGACTGCCACATCGCGAACCACTCGCCGCCGATCCCGACGAACCCGGCCCCGAACAGCAGCATCAGCATCAGCAGCCCGTACGTCGACACCCGCCGGGCCGCCCCGGGCCGCCCGCGCGCCCACAGCCAGGTACCGGCGGCCAGCACCAGCGCCGCCACCGTCTCCCAGACGATGATCGCCACATAGGCCGCGTCCTGGAGCGCCGTGCTGGTGACGGCCCGCCACATCAGGTCCTCGTCCCCGAAGGTGCTGTCCATCGCCAGCACATGCCGCACGAACTGCCGGTTGGACCCGAAGTCGGTGATGTTCCCGAACGCCACGAGAGCGATGTAGAGAGCGGCCGTCGCGGTCAACAGCCCCGCGGCCAGGGGGAGTACGGGACGGTGGGGGGATTTGTTTATGGACATGACAGCAATCTTCCCCGATGGTGATCGGGGCCGGGCTTGACGGGTGCCGGGACGGGAGGCGGGCCGGGAACTTCGCGGTCTGTCCGTAATCGACCGATTCACGCGCCGAGCCGACCGTTCCCGGTCGATTACAGTGCAGAGCCTGTCGTACATGCGGACGGTGCCCTGGGGAGGTCTATGTGGGTGCGACGACCGGGCCCGTGTGGGGGCGGGTCGAGCAGCAGGACTTCCGGAGCAGGGTGCGGGGCACCCTGCTCGGGGCCGCTGTGGGGGACGCGCTCGGGGCCGCCGTGGACGGACTCGGCCTGGACGCGATCCGGGAGGAGCACGGGGCCGAGGGACTCGTCGACCTGGCTCCCGCGTACGGGCGGCGGGGCGCGGTCACGCATCTCACCCAGCTCGGGCTGTTCACGGTCGACGGGCTGATCCGCGCCCAGGTCCGCCGGGACAGCGGGGCCTGGCACCCGCCGACCGATGTGCACCGGGCGTATCTGCGCTGGGCCGCCACCCAGCGCGACTGGGGCCCCGACGAGCGCCGCAAGGACGACGGCTGGCTGGCCCGCGAGGAGTGGCTGTACGCCCGCCGCGCCCCCGCCCGCCCGCTGCTGCTGGGCCTCGGCGACGAGATCATGGGCACCCCGGACGCACCCAAGAACCCCGGCGAGCCGGGCCCCGAACCGGCGGCCCGCTCCGCCGCGTTCGGCCTGCTGGTCGGCTGGGAGCCGCAGCTCGTGGCGCAGCTCGCGCTGGAGTGCGCGGCCCAGACCCACGGGCACCCGGCGGCCTGTCTCACCGCGGGCGGCTACGCCGTGATCGTGCACGGGCTGGCCCGCGGGGAGCATCTGGACGGCGCGGTCCAGCGCGCGATGGGGCTGCTCGCGGCGCGGCCCGGCCACGAACCGGTGACCGAGGCCCTGCAGCGCGCGCTCGGCGCGGTCCGCCAGGGCGTCCCCGACCCGTCCCGGGTGGAGGAACTGTCCGCCGCCGGGACCGCGGAACAGGTGCTGTCGGCGGCCGTGTACTGCGCCCTGGTCGCCGAGGACGTCCGGCACGGACTGCGGCTGGCCGCCAACCAGAGCGGCCCGTCCGCCGCCGCGGCCTGTCTCACCGGCGGTCTCCTCGGCGCCCTGCACGGCGAGACGGCCCTCCCCCCGGCCTGGCTGGCCGAGCTGGAGGGCCGCCCCACGATCCTGGAACTGGCGGACGACTTCGCGATGGAGATGACCCAGGGGCCCGCCCTGCACGGCCCGGCCGGATCGTCCCCGGGCTGGCTGGCGAGATACCCCCGGACGCCCTGAGACGTGTCGCGGGCGCCCGGCGCCCGGCGGCGTTCAGTCCCTGACCCGCTCCCCGCCCGCCTGGGCGGGGACCGCGGCCGTCGCGTCGCCGTCCGTGTTGACGCGCTCGATGACCTCCAGCCGCTCCGGGGTGTCCTCGGGCTTCAGGAAACCGATCAGCACGTAGAGCACCAGGGAGACGGCGAGCGGTACGGACACCTGGTACTGGAGCGGCACCCCGCCGTCGACGTTCCAGCTGACCGGGTAGTTGACCAGCCAGAACGCCAGCAGGCCCATCGCCCAGCTGGTCAGGGCCGCGGTCGGGCCCGAGCGGCGGAAGGGCCGCAGCAGACCCAGCATCATCGGGATCGCGATCGGGCCCATGAGACCGGCCACCCACTTGATCACGACGGTGATGATGTCCTTGAACGTGGGGGAGTTGACCTGGGTCGCCACCGCCATGGACAGCGCGAGGAACACCACCGTCGTCAGCCGCGCGGCGATCAGCCCGCTGCGCTCGTTCCAGGAACGCGCCTTCGCGGACAGCACCGGCGCCACGTCCCGGGTGAACACCGCGGCGATGGCGTTGGCGTCGGAGGAGCACATCGCCATGGTGTGGGAGAAGAAGCCGACGATCACCAGGCCCAGCAGCCCGTGCGGCAGGAGCTGTTCGGTCATCAGGCCGTAGGAGTCCGAGCCGTCCGGCTTCTGCGCCTCGACCAGCAGCGGCGACATCCACATCGGGAAGAACAGCACCAGCGGCCACACCAGCCACAGCACCGCCGACAGCCGCGCCGAGCGCTCGGCCTCGCGCGGCGACGGGGTCGCCATGTAGCGCTGGGCCTGGTTGAGCATGCCGCCGTTGTACTCGAACAGCTTGATGAAGAGGAACGCGAGCAGGAAGACGGTCCCGTACGGCCCGACCAGCGGTTCGCCGTGGCCCTTCAGGGCGGGTTCGTCCCAGGCGCCGAAGAACCCGATGCCCTTGTCGTCCAGTTCCATGACCACCGCGACGAACATCGCGATGCCGGCCAGCAGCTGGATGACGAACTGGCCCAGCTCGGTGAGCGCGTCGGCCCACAGACCGCCGATCGTGCAGTAGACGCCGGTGACGACGCCGGTGATGAGGATGCCCTGGTTCAGGGAGACGCCGGTGAAGACGGACAACAGGGTGGCGATCGCCGCCCACTTGGCGCCGACGTCCACGATCTTCAGCAGCATGCCCGACCAGGCGAGCGCCTGCTGGGTGCGCAGGTCGTAGCGGTTCTTCAGATACTCCAGCGGGGAGGCCACATGGAGCCGTGAGCGCAGCCGGTTGATCCGCGGCGCGAACAGCTTCGAGCCGACGGCGATGCCCAGGGCGATGGGGAACGACCAGGTCACGAAGGACGTGACGCCGTAGGTGTAGGCGATGCCGGCGTAGCCGGTGAACATCACCGCGCTGTAGCCGGACATGTGGTGCGAGATGCCCGAGAGCCACCACGGCATCTTCCCGCCGGCCGTGAAGAAGTCGCTCACGTTGTCCACGCGCTTGTGCGACCAGACGCCGATCGCCACCATCACGCCGAAATAGCCGATGAGCACGGCCCAGTCGAGACCGTTCATATGCGTCCTCCCAGGGTCGACCGGCGCTCATCGTGGGCGCTGTCGCATGAGCACGACAAGTGAGCGTGAGGTCAAAGGGAGGTAAAATCATTCGAGATGATGGCCTTGGTTCACGGACATGAACTCATCGCATCAGCTCACCGGCGTTGACCAGCAACGACTGTCCGGTGATCGCCCGGGCCCTGTCCGACGCCAGGAACGCCACCGCGTCGGCCACATCCCCGTCCGTCGCCAGTGCGGGCAGTGCCATCCGCTCCGTCAGCCGCCGCAGCACCTCGGACTCCGGCACCTTCTCCGAGTGCGCCGCGAACCGTACGTACGCCTGCACCGGCGGGCCCCACATCCAGCCCGGCAGCACGGTGTTGACCCGGATGCGGTCCGGCCCCAGCTCCCGCGCCAGCGAGTACATCGCACCGGTCAGCGCCCCCTTCGAGGCCGCGTACGCCGCCTGCCGCACCTGCGAGGGCGCGGCCACCGCCGACTGCGTCCCGATGATCACCACCGACCCGCCGCGCTCCCGCAGCAGCGGCAGACAGGCCCGGGTCATCCGCAGCGTCCCCAGCAGATTGACGTCGATCACCTTCTGCCAGGTCGTGAAGTCCGCGTCCGCGAGTCCGCCGAAGTACCCGTCCCAGGCGGCCACATGGACCACCGCGTCGATCCGCCCGAACCGCTCCCGCGCCAGCTCGGCCAGCGCCTCGCACTGCCCCTCGTCGGTGATGTCCGTCGCCCGGTACGCCGTGCGCGCCCCGCCGGGGTCGACGTCGGCCGCGCAGACCGCCAGGTTCGCCTCCGTCCGCGCCCCCAGCACGGCGTTCCCGCCGTCCCGCACCACCGCCGCCACGACCCGGTGGCCGAGCCCGGCACCGACCCCCGAGACGACGACGGTCCTGCCCGTGAGCAGCGACATGAGAGGCCTCCCTCGCTCTGGCGCATCATCTGACGGTCCGTCAGAGTATGGGCGACCGAAGGAAAGGGGAACGGGCATGAGCGACGACACCCGCAGCGATCTCTACGCCGAACTGGCCTCCACCGGCCCCTACGGCGTCCGCCCCGGCCACGCCCTGATCACCATGGTCGAGCCGCACCCGGGCCACGAGTACGCCTACAACCGCTGGTACGAGGACGACCACTACTACGCCGGGGCCATGGCCATGCCGTGGATGTACGCGGGCCGCCGCTGGGTGGCGACCCGGGACCTCCGGCTGCTGCGCTACCCGGAGAAGTCGGCCGTCGCCCAGCCGGTGTCGGCGGGCTGCTACCTCTCCACCTACTGGATCACCGCGGGCCGCTACGACGACCACATGCGCTGGACCGTCGCGATCAACCGGCGCCTGAACCGCGACGCGCGCGTCTACCGCGACCGCACCCATGTGTTCACCGCGTTCCAGGACCACGAGCGCACGGTCTACCGCGACGGCGCCGCCGGCCCCCGCGACGTCCACGCCCTCGACCACCCCTACGCGGGCCTGGTCCTCCAGGTGATCGACGCCGAGTCGGAGGACGCCCGCCCCGAGCTGCTGCGGTGGCTGGCCGGCCGCCACCTTCCCGAGCGGCTCGCGGGCTCACCCGCCGCCCTGGTCACCGTCTTCCGCCCGACCCCGCTGCCCGGCGACCGGATGACCTACGTCAAGCAGGTCGAGGGCGTCGGTACCCGGCTGACCCTGCTGTGGTTCCTCCAGGCCGACCCCCGCGACTGCTGGGAGCGGCACTTCACCGGGCTCGACGAGACCGTCGCCGCCTCAGGGCTCGGCCGCGTCGAGCTGATCGCCCCGTTCGTGCCGACCGTGCCGGGCACCGACACCCATGTGAACGAGCTCCGGTGAGTCAGCGCAGTTCCTCCGGGCAGGGCGTGCCGCGCGGCAGGTCGTAGGGGGAGGCGAGGCGGTAGGTGCCCGCGCGGGGCGCCAGCAGCTCGGTCCACCTGTCGCCGAGCGCGTCCTCCTCGGTCTCCGTCAGACAGCCGTTGAGGTTCTCGTACGTCTTCGGGGTGCCCTCGGTCCGGTTCTCGGAGGCCTCGGTCTCCCGCGGCGGCTCGACGCCCTTGCCGTCGGCGTCGACCAGCTTCAGCCAGGGCGAGTACGGCACCCGGATCAGCACCCGGCCCGGCTCGGAGACCGTCAGGGTCATCTCGCCCTGCTCGGCCCGCTCGACCGTGGCCGGCGGGTCGGCGAGGGGGACCGGGTCGGTCACGGCGAACAGCTGCCAGTTGGCGTCGCCCCACACCTGCCGCAGATACGGCAGCCCGCGCTGCACCAGCTCCCGCTCCCGCTCGGCGCCCGCGCCGTCCGGGTCGTCCTTGGGCAGCACCACGAAGTGCACGGCCCAGCGGCGCAGCCACTCGTGGTAGTTCGCCGAGTTCAGGGTGTCGTCGTAGAAGAGCGGGTTGCGCTCCATGTCGGCCTGGCGGTTCCAGCCGCGGGCCAGGTTCACGTACGGCGCCAGCGCGGAGGCCTCGCGGTGCGAGCGGGCGGGCACGACCTCCACCCGGCCCTGCTCGGCGCCGACCTCCTGCAGCTCGTTGACCAGCGGCGCGAGCTCACGCGCCCAGGACGCGGTCGGTGTGGTGTGCACGACGTCGTCGACCGACTTGAAGCCGATCCAGCCGGCGAACCCCACCGAGGCGACCACGATCGTGTACCACTTGCGCGAGCGCGGCTGGGTGAACGGCAGCGCGGCCACCAGCGCCACCCCCGCGAACAGCATCGGCAGCCGTGTGATGTTCGAGCCGATCTGCGAGCTGATCAGCCACACCAGCAGCACCGACAGCCCGTACACCGCGGCCGTGATCCGCACGGTCGTCCAGGTCCGCGGCACGACCGCGAAGACGACGACCGCGTACACCAGCGGCAGGCTCGCGGAGGCGAAGGACATCGGCTGGGTGCCGGAGAACGGGAACGCCCACGCGGACACCGCCACCACCGCGGTCGGCCCGAGGCCCAGCGCCCAGGCGCCCGGCAGCCGCTTCTGGAAGAACATCGCGACCGCGATCAGCCCCACGAACAGCCCCGCGACCGGCGAGGACATCGTCGCGAGCGCCGCCAGCGGTGCCGCGCACAGCGCCTTCGCCCACCGTTTGTAGCGCCACTTGTACGGCCAGCAGAACACGACCGCGACCGCGCCGAGCGCGAACATCGTGCCCAGGCCGAAGGTCACCCGGCCCGAGACCGCGTTGCACAGAAAGGCGAACACACCCGCGAGCGAGGCCCACAGCGGATTGCGCACGGACCGGCTGCGCATCAGCACCAGCGTCAGCAGCCCCGCGGACACGGTCCCGGCGATCATCATCGTCGTCCGGACACCGAGGACCGACATCAGATACGGCGACACCACGCTGTACGACACCGGGTGCATGCCCCCGTACCAGGCGAGGTTGTACGCCGAGTCGGGGTGGCGGCCGACGAACTCGGCCCAGGCGTCCTGCGCGGCCAGATCACCGCCACTGTTGGCGAACGTGAAGAACCAGACGATGTGCAGGATGCCGGACAGGGCGGTGAAGGCGAGGACGGGATGGCGCAGGAAGACCTCGCGGACCCTCTCCACGGCTCTGCGGGACCGGGATTCGTCCTCGGACGGGGACAGCGGTATTCGCGGGCCGGCGTCCGGGCCCGGACCGGTGTCGTCGGCGCGTGTCGGCTCCGCAGTGGCCACCTGTAGGCACTCCCCGTGTCCCGTCTTCTGCTGTCGGCCGCGTTCCGTTCCCGCAGACTTCACGGCCGTGTTCCCACGTGCGGCGGCCTTGTCCCGTTTCGTGACGCTAGCACGCGGCCCGCCGACGGAAACCCGGGCGGGGTCCGTGGCGGGCCGCGGTGCTTTCGCCGGTCAGGCGATACGCGTCAGCTTGTCCGTCCAGCCCGGTTCGGCCAGATCGCTCTGCAGCGCGACCGGCACCTTGACCGCGCCCGCGGTGCCGCCGTCGCCGACGGTGAGGGTGCCGACCTGGGTGCCGGCCTTCGCCGCGTGGGGCAGCTCGTCGGCGGTGAACTTCAGCTCCACCTTCAGGCCGGCCCAGCCGACCGCGGTCACGTCCTTGGTCGCCACGACCGGGGTACGGCCGCCGAGACCGTCGTCGACATAGCCGACGACGTCGCCCTTCTTCAGGATCTTCGCCGACCGGAGGCGGTCCTGCGCGGCCCGGATGAGCTCGTCGCTCGCCGACAGGGCGCCCTGGAGGATGGTGTTGTCGAAGCCGCCCGGCGGCTGGCGCACGACGGCGCCGACGATCGTGCGGGTCTCCCCGTCGATCTCCTTCTTCGCCGCGAAGAGCAGGTTGCCCAGGGCGGAGGTGGTGGTGCCGGTCTTGATGCCGACGACGTCGTTCTTGCCGACCAGCTGGTTCCAGTTGGGGTGCTTGGTGCCCTTGTAGTCGGTGTACTCCATCATCGCCGCGACCTCGCGGAACGCGGGCTCCTTCATCGCGGCCTTGCCGAGCTTCACCTGGTCCACGGCGGTGGAGACGGTGGTGTCGTTCAGGCCCGAGGGGTCGGTGTACGTGGTGTTCGTCATGCCGAGGTCCGCGGCGGCGGCGTTCATCTTCTCCACGAACGCCTTCTCCGAGCCGGCGTCCCAGCGGGCGAGCAGCCGGGCGACGTTGTTGGCGGAGGCGATGAGGATGCTCTCCAGGGCCTCGCGCTGGGAGATCGAGTCGCCGGCCGTCACGTCGACGGTCGACTCCTGGCCGGCCTTGGACTGGTCCTGGGCGGTCTGGTCGATCGGGATCTTCGGACCCTCGGCGCCGCTCTCGAGCGGGTGGTCGCGCAGGATCACGTACGCCGTCATGACCTTGGCGACACTCGCGATCGGGACGGGCTTCTGCTCACCGGAGGAGCCGAAGGAGCCGATGCCCTGCACGTCGAGCGCCGCCTGGCCCTCCTGCGGCCACGGGATGCCCTGGAGGTCGCCGTCGAAGGTGTAGCTGTCCTTCGCGGTCAGCGTCAGCTCCGGGGCGGGGAGCGGACGCAGAGACTGTGCGACCGCAAACGCGATCAGGAGGAGCAGGACCAGCGGGGTCCAGATCTTGACCCGCCGGGCCGCCTGGCGCAGGGGCGTCTGCGGGGGCGGCGGGGTGTTGGTCAGCTCCGCGAGGAGGTCCAGCGGGGGCTTCGGCGGAAGCGGCTGCCGGGTGGTGCGCTCGGCGGCGCCGAGCTTGAGCATGGTGGTCGGCTGGTCGGGGACGTCGCCGAGCCGGCGGAAGACGCTGGTGGGCTGGTCGACGGGGGCCGGCTGGGGCTCGGCCGGCTTCTCGCGGGTGGCTTCGGCGCCGTCGGAGGGGGCGGGCTTCCGGGAGGCGGGGGTGGCAGCGGGGGCAGGGGCGGGAGCCGGGGCCGGGGTCGCGGCTTCGGGCTCGTCGTCCGCGTCCTGGTCCTCGTCCCGGTCTTCGTCCTGGTCCTGCTGGTCCTCGTCCTCGACGTCCTCGGAGGCCGGGGCGGGGGTTTCGCCGGCGGGGGCGTGCTCGTCGCGGTCGTCGTCCTCGTCGTACTCGTCGTCCTCGGCGGTGGCAGCCGGGGCTTCCGGCTCGTCGGCGGCCTCGGCCTCGTCCTCGGTGTCGGCCTCGGTCCCGTCCGCCTCGTCCGCGCGCGGCTCCCCGGACTCGGTGTCCTCGTCGCCGTCGTCCTCGTCGCCGTCGTCCGTGATGTCCTCGCCGGACGGCTCCTCGGACGCCGCGTCGGCCGGCTCCGCCGCTTCGGGCTCGTCGGCGGGAAGCTCGGCGGTCGCGGTCGCGTCTTCGTCCTCGCTCGCGTCCCCGTCCTCGACGGGCTCCGCGGCTTCGTCCGTGGCCGCGTCCTCAGCCGCGTCCCCGGTCTCCTCCTCGACGGAGTCCTCGGCGGGCTCCTCCGGAGCCTCGGAGGGCGCCTCGGACCGGTCCTCAGGCGCTTCGGAGGGCTCCTCGGAGGCCTGGGCGCCCTTCGTGACCCAGGCGGCGACAGCGGCGCGCAGGCGGGCGTCCTCCTCGGGCTCCTCGGGCTCGGTCTCGTCCTCGGGTTCGGAGGAGGGCGGCTTCGGGAGGGAGAGGACCTGCGTGGCCGTGTCCTTCACGGGCGCCGGGGGCGTCGTGCCGGACTCGCGGGCCACGGCGAGTCGTGGATCGCGGGCCTCGGGAACCGGGGCCGCGGTTCCCGGCGTCGGTTCTGCCGACGACTCGCGCTGCTTCGACCTGTCGGGGGACTCGCCCGCCACCGATGCCTCCTCCGTGCCGCACGCACTCCGCGCGCCTAACCGAACCCTGAACCGCCGCCCGGACCCGTGTCCATGGCAGTGTCCGAACCATGTACCAGTGTCCTGTGTGTGGCCCTGACCGACGTGATAGACGAGAACGACATACCTGCCGGTTCCACTACAAACAGGTCACGCACCCTCGACAGACCAATGTGAGAGGGGTCACCCTGTCATTCATCCACGCGGGGAGGCATGGATGGGCAGGAGCCGCAGAACAATTCCGGAGGAGCTTCTGCTGCTGGCACTGGACCCGGCCACGGGTACCACTGCACAGCCGCAGTCGCTCGACCTCGGTCTGGCCGGAGCACAGCTAGTGGAGCTGGCGCTGGCCGGACGGATAGCCCCAGACGGGGATCGTATCGCCGTGGTGTCCCCACGGCCGACTGGAGATCCGACACTGGACTGCGCGTTGGAGCTGCTGCGAAGGCGCGGCGCTCCGGTTCGGGCCGTCCACTGGATCGGCGGGCCGCGTCTCGGGCTACGCCAGACCTACCTCTCGCATCTGGAGCGGTGCGGCATGGTGCATGCCGTGGCGGGCCAGATGTGCGGAGTGCTGCCGACGACTCGCTACCAGGCGACGGACACGGCGATCAGCCGGGAGATCAGGGCCCGGCTGGACTCCGCGATCCGCACCGGCGTACCGCCGGACCCGCGGACCGCGGCGCTCGCCGCCCTGGCCCACGCGGTCGGACTCGGCAAGCACCTGTACCCGGGCAACGAGGGCCGCTCCTCGCGCTCCCGGCTGCGGGATCTGATCAGGCACGACCCCATGGGCGGTCTCGTGGCGCACGCGGTCATGGACGTCCAGAACGGCGTCGCGGTCCAGCCGCGCCGCAGCCCGGCCCCGGCCGGCCGCCAGGCCGCCCCGGGCAGGCCGGCAGCGGAACCCGCTCGCGGTGTTCCGGTGCAGCCGCACCGCAGTCCCATGGCACGCGCCGGAGTCCACTGAGCCGAGGGCCCGGCACCGCCGCACGACCCCCCGAACCCGTCACCGGGAGCCGCCGCGACGAGCGGAGCGGGACGACCCACCAGGTCACCCGCTCCGCTCGTCCGCACCCGGTTCGCGCCCGCCGGCCCCACCCCGGCCCGCGCCCCGACGACCCTCGGGCGACCCGTCACGCGCCCGCGCCCGGCCCCGTGCCGGCCGGCACCCGGCCGAGTCCGGGCCCCTCTCACGACGCCCTTAGCGGCGCCCTCTGTGACGCGCCGACCCCCACCTCCTGTCCGGGCGAGTCTCGTTCCCCCGGCCGGATCCGGACCCCGTCCGTGCCCGGAAGGGGCGGGCCGCGTGTCCGGATCGAGGCTTCGCGCGTTCAGCGTCGTGCACTCGCGCATATCCCCCGTTTGCCAGCGGTAGGAAGCACCTTGGTGGCAGTCTGCTCAACAGCAGATACGCAAAGTGTCAGGTACAGGCAGTAGCCGGAGGTGCACGTCCCGTGGCGTCCAATGTCAATCCCACCGTCAGACGGCGCCGGCTGGGCCAGGAGCTGCGCCGGCTCCGTGAACTCAAGGGCATGACCGCGGAGGAGGTGGCCGAACGGCTGCTGGTGTCGCAGTCGAAGATCAGCCGCCTGGAGAACGGCCGGCGCAGTATCAGCCAGCGTGACGTCCGCGACCTGTGCGGGGTCTACGAGGTGGAGGACCAGCGCGTCGTCGACTCGCTGATGCAGATGGCCAAGGACTCCCGCCAGCAGGGCTGGTGGCACGCCTTCGGCGATGTGCCGTACAGCGTGTACATCGGCCTGGAGACCGACGCGGCCAGTCTGCGGGTGTACGACCCGCAGGTCGTGCCGGGCCTGCTGCAGACCCGCGGCTACGCCGAGGCGCTGATCGCGGGCGCCCTGCCGGAGGCCGCGCAGGCCGACATCGACAAGCGCGTACAGGTCCGCATGCGCAGGCAGGAACGTATTTCCGCCGCCGACAACCCGCTCCGCCTGTGGGCCGTGGTCGACGAGGCCGCGCTGCGGCGCGAGGTCGGCAACCGCCAGGTGATGATCGAGCAGCTGGAACATCTGCTGGAGATGGCCCAACTGCCCCACGTCACCGTGCAGGTGATCCCGTTCTCCATGGGCGCCCACCCGGGCGTCAGCGGCCAGTACGCGATCCTGGAGTTCCCCGACGCCGCCGACTCCACCGTGGTCTACATCGAGGGCGTGACCAGCGACCTGTACCTGGAGAAGGCCCAGGACGTGTCCAAGTACAGCGTGATGTACGAGCACTTGAGGGCCCAGGCGCTGAACGTCGAGCAGACCCGGGAGTTCATCTCCAAGGCGGCCAAGGACTACGCCCGCGAGAACTGAGGGCCGCCCCGGAAGCGGTTGCCGAGGCCGTACCGGAGCAGAGGCGCCGAAAGGTACACCGTTAGACGACCTTGAGGGAAGTCCCTCTGGAATATGTCATCCGGTCGGGTGAACGGTTCCTCCAGGCGGCTGAGTTGGCGAGTAGCGTCGATCACGCCAATCGAGCACACGGGTTGGCGCAAACACAGCAACTCAGCAACTCAGCAAGCAACTGGCTACTGGAGCGAAAATGGCGATCAAGCAGGGTGCGACGGACACGTGGGTCAAGTCGTCCTACTCCCAGGGCAACGGCGCGTGCGTCGAGGTCAAGTCCCCTGTCCCGGCCGCACTGTCGGTGCGTGACTCCAAGGTCACCGACGGCCCGACCCTCGCCTTCCCGACCGGCGCGTGGCAGGCGTTCGTGACGTCGGTCAAGGCCTGAAACGGAGGGTCTTCCTGATCCTCCGCCGATCACGACAACTCGACAAGCCTCACCTCAGGAGCCCTCTCGACCAGCTCGCCGTCCTTGCCGAGGGGGCTCGGCTTGTGCCCGGCGCCGCGCGGAACGCCTCCGCCCGGCGCCGGGCCCGTACGGCGACTCCGACGCTCCCCCTTGCCCCAGGGGCAAGGTCAACAACCGGCGGGAGGGTCAGCCGACCGCCTTCTCGACGGCCGCCACCAGCTCCGCCGACTCCGGCTCGGTCTGCGGCGAGAAACGCCCGACGACCTGCCCGTCCCGGCCGATCAGGAACTTCTCGAAGTTCCAGCGGACGTCCCCGCTGTGCCCCTCGGCGTCCGCGAAGCCGACCAGCCGCTCGTACAGCGCGTGCCGCCCCTCCCCGTTCACCTCGACCTTCTCGGTCATCGGGAAACTCACCCCGTACGTCGCCGAGCAGAACTCCGCGATCTCCTCGGCCGACCCCGGCTCCTGCCCGAGGAACTGGTTGCACGGCACACCGAGCACCGTGAACCCCTTCTCGGCGAACCGCTCCTGGAGCCGCTCCAGGCCGCTGTACTGCGGCGTCAGCCCGCACTTCGAGGCCACGTTCACGACCAGTACGGCCCGGCCCGCGTAGGAGGCCAGGTCCGCGGAGCCGCCGGTGAGGGCGTCGATCGAGACGCCGAGGGGGGAGGTGCCGTTCAGTTCAGTAGTCATGGGCGGATGCTAACGCCACGCATCTCCGGGGCGCGGACCGTACCGGTACGGCTCCACCGCGTGACGGCCATGACGGCCCCGGCGGGGCGAGTACGGCGACCCTGCCAGGGCTGGGGGCCGAGGAAGACCTCGGGCACCTTGTCGTCCTGCACCACGCGCGCCAGGAGCGCGGCCGGCTGGAGCTGTCGGCCCTGTACGCCGCGTGGTCGCGTACGCCCGGATGCGGGAGGCGGGCCGCCCGGCCCAGGGCCGGGGCTCATGGCGCGGGGATGTCCGGGACCGGGGCTTACGGCTCGGGGAAGCCCGGGGCCGGGCTCACGGCGCGGGCGCGAACGCCGTCACCTTCACCCCGGTGTCGCAGATCCGTACCTCCGCCCGCGCTCCGCCCGCCGTCGTGAAACCGGGCGTCAGCGGCCGTGACTCGCCGGGCGGTACGACGTCCAGGGCGCCGACCGGCTCGCACTCGTCCAGCCCCACGAAGGTGAGCCCGGCGGACGCGGAGTCGCCCGGGGTCAGGGTGACCTCCTCGGCGTTCGCCGCCGAACCGTCCCAGTCCACCGGCAGTTCGGCGCGACCGGCCTCGCCCACGAAGAGCAGCGAGGGGAAGCCGCGCAGGGTGCAGGAGCCGTCGCCCTCGTTGGTCAGCACGACCGAGGCGCGGCCCTGCCCGGTGCTGCGGGCCACGGCCGACAGGTCCTTCGTACGGCAGCGGTCGGCGGCGGGGGTGGGGAGCCGGTCGGCGCCGTAGAGGACGCCGGGGGGCGGCGAGGAGGGGCCACCGCCACCCGGGCTCCCGCCGCTGGCGCCGTCCTCGCCGCTCCGGCCGCTCCGGCCGCTCTGGCCGCTCTGGCCGTCGGGGTCGTCCGGGCCGTTCCGACCGTCCTCCCCGTTCGGGCCGTTCGGGTCCTCGGAGCCGGACGCCGCGCCGCCGTTCCCGTCCGCGCGGGACGCGTTCGCCCCGGTCCCGGCGCCGCCGGGACCGTCGCCGGAGTCCGACGACGAGGAGCAGGCCGTCGCCCCGGCCAGCAGCAGGGCGGCCGCGACGAGGGAGAGCGTGGGTCGGCGCATGGCTCCTGCCGTCTCCTTCGGTGTCCGCGCGGGCGGTCGGGGGTCCGCGTTCCTCACCGGCGAGGGTATTAGAATCCCGCCGATCAGTTCACCGGCGCTGCCCAGCGCACCGCCTCCGGGGGAAGGGCACGCGCTGTGGACCCGAGCAGTTCGGACGGCATACGCCGCAGGCGTTTCCTGGGCGCGGGCGCCGCGACGCTGGGCGCCGCGGGCGCACTGGCCGCCGGACAGTACCTGACCGGCGACGCCTCGGCCTCCGTCGGCGGCCCGACGGCCCCGGCGGCCCCCGGCGCGAACGTGAGCGGCACGGTCTTCAAGCTCGGCGTGGCCTCCGGCGACCCGCTCCCGAACGCGATCGTGATCTGGACCAGACTGACCCCCGCCCAGCAGGGCGGATCCGGCATCCTCGCCCCCACGGTGCCGGTGACCTGGGAACTCGCGGCGGACAGCGCCTTCACGAGCATCGTCAGGAGCGGCACGGCGACGGCGAGCGCCACCCTCGGCCACAGCGTCCACGTCGACGTCACCGGCCTGACCCCGGCGACGGACTACTGGTACCGCTTCAAGGCCCTCGGCCGCACCTCCGGCACGGGCAGGACCCGTACCGCCCCGGCCGCCGGGAGCACCCCCGAGCGCCTGCGCATCGCCCTCGCCTCCTGCCAGAACTGGCAGCACGGCTGGTTCACCCCGTACCGCGACATGAGGGAACAGCGCCCCGACCTGGTGCTGTTCGTCGGCGACTACATCTACGAGAGCTCCGCCTACTCGTACCGCGTACGCCGCCACGAGGGCGGGGGCGCGCCCGTCACGCTCGCCCAGTACCGCGCCCGGCACGAGCAGTACAACACCGACCCCGACCTGCAGGCGATGCGCGCCGCCGCGCCCTTCGTCGTCGTGTTCGACGACCACGAGGTGGACCAGGACTGGGCCGGAGCCGTGGCGGGCGACCCGGTCGCCTGGCCCCGCGACACCTTCCTCGCCCGCCGCTCGGCCGCCTTCCAGGCGTTCTACGAGCACATGCCGGTCCGCGCCCGGCAGAAGCCCAGCGGCCCGGACGCCCTGATGTACCGCAGACTCGACTTCGGCGCCCTGGCCCGGCTGCACGTCCTGGACACCCGCCAGTACCGCGACGACCAGGCGGCCACCGCCGAGGCCGCGGCCGCGTCGGACCGCGTCATCATGGGCGACGCCCAGCGCGACTGGCTGCTCACGGGCATGGCCGAGCCCGGCACCACCTGGAACCTCGTCGCCTCCCAGGTGATGATGGCCGAGACCGACTTCCTGGCCGGTACGGGCAAGGAGTGGTCGTACGACGCCTGGGACGGCTACCAGCAGGAACGCGCCTCCCTGCTGCGGGAGTTCCGGTCGTTGCGCAATCCGGTCGTCCTGTCCGGCGACCGCCACCGCACCATCGTCAGCGATCTCAAGCCGGACTACGCCGACCCGGCGTCCCCGGTCGTCGGCGCCGAGTTCGTCGGCACCTCCATCTCCAGCAACGGCGACGAGGACCTCCAGGCCTTCGCCGCCGAATGGGCGCCCAAGCTGGCCGACAACCCGCACTGGAAGATGATCGACGCGCGCCGCGGCTACCTCCTCCTGGACATCGCCCCCGACGGCATCGACGCCCAACTGCGCGCGATCTCCACGGTGCTGACGAGGAACGGCACGACGGCCACGGCGGCGACGTTCCGCGTGGACGACGGGGTACCGGGCGTGCGGCAGACCGGGGTGGAGGCGTCGGCGGGCACCGGCGCGCAGACGTCCCCCGAGACCACGACGGCCACCCCCTGATCCCACCGGGAGAGAACGTGTTCACCACCCGATCCCGGCGGTCCGGCGCAGGCCGGGGACACCGGCGGCCCCGCTCGCTGCCCGTGCTGGCCGCCACGGCCGCGGTCCTCGCGGCCGGCGTCTTCGTCGCGCTGCCCGGGGACGCCGACGCGAAGGCCCCGACGCGCGGCGACTTCGACGCCGACGGCACCACGGACCTGGTCTACCGGAACGTGGCGGGCCAGTTGTACGTGAACACCGGCACGTCCGCGCCCGAGACGATGGCCCTGGACTCGGACGTGTCCAGGGTCAAGGACGTCCTGACGCCCGGCGACCTGGACTCGGACGGCGTCCAGGACGTCCTGACCCTGAGCCCGGGCGGCGTCCTGCGGCTGCACACAGGCGTCTACGCGAGGACACCCGGTGGCCTCGGCTCGTACCGTACGGCCGCCACCGGCTGGCAGATCTACAACAAGGTCCTCGCCCCCGGCGACATGAACCGCGACGGCAGGGCCGACCTGCTCACCCGGGACTTCTCCGGCGCGCTGTGGTTCCACCCGGGGGACGGCAAGGGCACCTTCGGCGCCAGGGTGAAGGCGGGCACCGGCTGGCAGCAGTTCGACCAGCTGACCGGTGCGGGCGACCTCGACGGCGACGGTGTCGGCGACGTCCTCGCCCGCACCCCCGCCGGGATCCTCTACCGCTACCCGGGCCGCGGCCCCGGCACCTTCGCCGCCCGTGTCCAGGACCCGAGGAGCGACTGGGCCTCGTACAACCAGCTCATCGGCGGCGGCGACTGGGACGGCGACGGCACGACCGACCTGCTGGCCCGCGACTTCTCCGGCGGCCTGTGGTTCCACGCCGGCGACGGCAGGGGCACCCTCGGCACGCGCTCGGCGCGCAGCAAGGGCTGGGGCAAGGTCACACAGTTCGCGGGCGCGGGCAACACCCCGCACTTCGGCAAGTTCGGCATCATGGCCCGCACCTCCGCCGGCTCGCTCTACAGCTACGAGGTCACCGGCACGGGCTCCCTGACGAGCAGACTGGAGATCGGCGGATCCTGGCCCCGCTCGACGACCCGTCTGGCCTACGCCTCCGCCCTGCGCGAGAACGGCCTCGCCGACCTGGTCGTCCACTCCACCGCCACCGGCCGTCTGACCAACCCGGCGTACTACGCGCTGACCGACCCCGAGATCGCCGGGGGATCCACGTCGTACGTCCGCATCCTCGGCCCCGGCGACCTCACCGGCGACGGCAAGGGCGACCTGCTCTCGGTCACCACCACCGGCACCGTCTATCTCAACGCGGGCAACGGCTCCGGCACCTCGGTCGCCGCCCGCGTCCAGGTGGCCACCGGCTGGCAGGGCTACGACGCCCTGATCGCCGGCGGCGACCACACCGGCGACGGCCGCCCCGACGTCCTCGCCCGGGACACCTCGGGCTCCCTGTGGCGCCTGACGGGCACGGGCAGGGCCTCGGCGCCCTTCCTGCCCCGGGTGAGGATCGGCACGGGCTGGCAGCAGTACCGCGCCCTCTTCTCCCCGGGCGACGCCGACGGCGACGGCAAGGCCGACCTGATGACGACGACCTCCACGGGCGCCCTGCACTTCCACGCGGGCACGGGGACGGGCGGCTTCAAGCCCCGTGTCACCAAGGCGACTTCGGGCTGGAACGCCTGGGCGGACCTGCTCTGACGCACCGTTACCTGGCGCCCGCGCCCTTCTCCGCGATGCGGTAGATCCGGTGGCTGTCGCGGGCGATGTCGACGACCAGGCTGGTGGTGCCGCTGCCCCAGGTGAGGGTGACGACGGCCTCGGTGCGGTTGCCGACGGTGCCGTTGTCGGTGACCTTCCAGGCGAGCGGGACGTTCTGGGCGCGCAGGACGCCGTCGGCGTGCTCCCGGTTCTCCCAGGCCGCCAGCTGCTTCTGGAGGGCCGGCGTGAGGTAGTGGCCGCGCAGGGCCTTCGCCAGGCTGCCGCCGCCCTCGTCGGACCTCGCGTCGGTGTAGGCGCCGTAGAAGTCGGCGATGCGCGTGATGTCGTCCGTCGGCTTGCCGCCGACACTGCGCGGGGCTCCGGCGGAGGCCTGGACGGTGGCGCCGAGGCCGAGGGCGACGGCGAGGAAGCCGGCGGTCAGCACGGCGCGGGTCTTGCTGCTCATGTGTGTGTTCTCCGTGGTTCGAGTGGTCTGAGTGGGTCGGAGTGGTGCAGCGGCCGGCGCGTGCCCCGGGCGATGCGGAGCCGCGCCGGTTCGGCGCTGTCGGTGGTCGAGGGCCGCCCTCCCCACCCCCGTGGCGGAGGGCGGCCCTGGTCATGTGGCCGATGGGCGTGTGCACGGCCGTGACGGTCCTGCCGTCACGCCCGACGGATCACGCCCGCTCGGACGGCCGCGGGCTCGCCCCGCCGCCGGTGTCCCGGCGGGAGGAGCGGGCCTGGGCGGGTGGGCTCGGGCATGGTTGTCCCCCGTGGATGAGTGCATGGATGTCGTCCGTCGCCCGCCGCCGGTTGGTCCGGCCCCGGTCGGTGCGACACCAAGAGCATCGGGCGGCACGACGGCCCGGCGCAACGCCGGACGCCCCCGCGGCGGGCATGGAACCATCCCAGCCCATCTGACGTGCAGATACATGGGCCGCCTGGGACACAGGGACACGAGGGAGACGGAGGAACGGTGCCGACCGGGGACGACGTCGAGCAGTTCGCCGCGCTGCTGCGCCGGCTGAAGGACCGTACGGACCGGAGCTATGGCTCGCTGGCCCGGCGCCTCGGCATGAACACCTCCACGCTGCACCGCTACTGCGCGGGCGAGGCGGTCCCGCAGGACTACGCCCCGGTGGAGCGCCTGGCCGCCTTCTGCGGGGCGACGCCGGAGGAACGCCTCGAACTGCACCGACTGTGGCTGCTCGCGGTGGCTGCACGGCAGCGGGGGCGGGTGGGGGAGGGGGTGGTGGAGCCGGAGGCGGCGGAGCCGGTGGAGCCGACGGTGTCTGCCGAGCCGACGGTGTCTGCCGAGCCGACGGTGTCCGCCGAGCCGACGGTGTCTGCCCAGTCGGCGGGCGGCCCTCCCTCAAGCGGCCTTCCCTCAGACAGCCCTCGCTCGACGGCCCGGCCGGAAGCATCCCGCTCGACCGGACGACCCTGGTACCGCCGACGCCGCACCGCCGTGAGCGCGGCCGCGGCGGCCGTACTGCTGGCGGCGGCGCTGGCCAGTCTGCCGACGCTGTCGGCCGACCGCTCGCGCCACGACTCCGCTAAGGCCCCCGGCAGCTCCCGTACGACGGGAACCGAACCGTCGACGGACAGCGGGACCGGCGAGAAGCCGGACAACGGGACCGGCAACATGACCGGCGGCGGGAGCGGCGCTCCCACACCGGCGGACGCGCCGCTCACCTGGACCGCCGACTCCCAGGTCTGGGAGGGAGGCTGCGGGCACGACTACGTCATCGAGAAGGAGCCGGCCCGGGTGCCCCCGCCCCCGGTGGAGCAGGACGCCGAGGCGTGGGCGGCGACGCAGGGGGCGGTGCCGGGACGGCAGACGATGGTGCGGATCTCGGTGCAGGGGAAGTCGTCCACGGCCGTGGTCCTGGAGGCTCTCCGGGTACGCGTAGTCAGCCGTGGCACCCCGGCCCCCGGCAACGCGTACGCCATGGGCCAGGGCTGCGGAGGCGACCTGATGCCCCGTGAGTTCTCCGTGAACCTGGACGTCGACCGCCCGATCGTCCGCGCGCGTTCCGGCGGCGACACCGCGACGCCCCTCCCCGTGGTGCGGTTCCCCTACCGCGTCTCCGCCGAGGACCCGGAGGCGTTCCTGGTCACCGCGGTGACCGAGGACTACGACTGCGCCTGGTACCTGGAACTCGACTGGTCCTCCCAGGGCCGCAGCGGTACGGCCCGCGTCGACGACCACGGCCGCCCGTTCCGCACCAGCGGCATCAAGGGCCTGCCCCACTACTGGTTCGGAACCGGCGGCGACGGCGCGCGGCAGTGGGTGCCCCTCGACGCGTAGACGCCTGGACGCCGAAGGCCCGCCCCCTCCGAGTCCTCGGAAGGGACGGGCCGTCGCGCCGGTGCCCCGGCAGGATGCGCCCCCGCGGCACCGGGGCCGGGGGAGACTTCAACAGCCGAGGCCGGTCAGGTCACTTCGACATGATGAAGTCCAGTGCGTAACCGGGAGCGGTCGTCCAGTAGGTGACGCGCTGACCGTCGTTGGCGTACAGCGTCTCGACGGGCATGGGGACGTCGATCGGCCCGCCCACCCTGCTGCCGGGCTTACGGCCCTGGAGGCCGAGCGTGATGCTCTTCGCCTCGTACTCGTCCATGGGGCCGTTGACGAGCAGGGCGGCGTACGCCTCCTCACCCGGGGCCAGGGTGACGGGCACTCCCGGGTTCGGGTCGCTCTCCTTGATCACGGGGGCCGTGGTGCGGCCGGCGCCGAGCCGGACGAGGGGGTAGCGGTAGAGGTTGCACTTCTTGTCACCGGCGTTCTGGACGGTGAGGAGAAGGTGCCTGGCGTCCCTGCTGTCCGCGGGCTCCTTCACGGCGGACACCCCGAGGACCTCCTGGGAGCAGGCTGCGACGGTGGCCTTGGCGGCCTTGGCGGCGACCGTCCCCGGCCCGGCGGTGGAGGCCGCCTGTGCCGACACACCACACCCGAGAGCCAGGACGAGACCGGTGACCACGGCGGCGCGGCGGCCCACAAGAGACTTCACGTTCATATGAGTGTTCCTTTTCTGATCGGTAGGAGGTCGCACGCGCCCGCCGCCCGGTCCTGCGGACCCGGGTACGGGTCGGGGTGTCGTGGCGCTACCGGGCGGTCGGCCGCTTCAGCCGGTGCGACGGCCACAGCGTCGAACGCGGCCCGCCCCTGGGACAACGGCGTTCCGCCGACCTGCGACGGCGGAACGATCCCACCCCCGGCCACCTGCGGAAACAGCGAAGCCTGGGATGCCCGTCCGGGACGGGAACCCATGGGGAAGGAGGCCCGGCACAACGCTGGAACCGCCCCGGCCGTACTGACGTGCAGGTAGCGGGAGTACCTGGGGCGCCGCCCCGGGCAGGGGCAGGGCGGCACAGGCCGACGCACGGAGGCGAGTACGGAGCACATGGACGCGATCCACGACGAGGTAGCGGAGTTCGCGTTGCTGCTGACGCGTCTGAAGGAGCGCACGGACCGCAGCTACGCGGCGCTGGCCGGCCGCCTGGGCATGAGTGCCTCCACGCTGCACCGTTACTGCGCCGGAGAGGCGGTCCCCCTGAGCTTCACCGGGATCGAGAGGTTCGCCGCGCTCTGCGGAGCCTCGCCCGAGGAACGCGTGGAGTTGCACCGCAGATGGATCCTGGCAGCCGCGGCACGGCAACGACCAGGCACGTCCGACGCCCGGCGCCCACAGACGCCGCAACACACGACGAGCACTGCGACATTGGCGGCTTCGGCAGCATCCGCGAGCCCCGGCAGCCAGGCGAAGGAGGCCGAACGCCCCCGCCGAAGGCCCTCCCGATCGATGGCACTGGCGGCGGTGCTCGCCGTCGCACTCGCCGGCCTCACCACATCCGCCGCCGGCCCCCACCCAGGCGGTGGTGGACCGTCGGCCTCCGCCCGCACCGCGCCGGGACCCGCGGCGCCGGCCCCGTTGACCTGGACGGCCGACTCCCACCTCTGGCAACTCGAATGCGACCACGACTACGTCATCGACAAGCCGCCGGGGCAGGTCCCGCCGCCGCCGACCCCGCAGGACGCCGAGGCGTGGGCGGTGTCCCAGGGGGCGGTGCACGGACGCACCACCAATCTGCGGATCTCGGTGCAGGGACGGGGCAGCGCGGCCGTCGTCCTGGAGGCCCTGCATGTGCGCGTCGTCGACCGCACCACCCCGGCGGCACCCCAGGGTGCGGCGTACTCCATGTACGAGGGCTGCGGCGCCGTCCTGATCCCCCGCCACTTCGCCGTGGACCTCGACGCACGCCGCCCCCTGGCCCGCTCCAGGCCCGGCAACGACCCGGACAGACCGACTCCGGCGATCGACTTCCCCTACCGGGTGTCCCTACGGGAGCCGGAGGTCCTGCTCCTCTCCGCGGGCACCGCGTCCTGCACCTGCGACTGGTACCTCGAACTCGACTGGTCCTCCCAGGGCCGGAGCGGCACGGTACGCGTCGACGACCACGGCCGCCCGTTCCGCACCACGGGCATCAAAGGGCTACCGCACTACTGGTACCGCGACCCCGCAGGCTGGATCCCCATGACCACCGCGAACTGAGGGTCACCGGAAGAGCTGCGGAACCAGGCAGACCTCCAGAG
Organism: Streptomyces sp. NPDC005017; assembly: GCF_042873115.1. Taxonomy (NCBI): domain Bacteria; kingdom Bacillati; phylum Actinomycetota; class Actinomycetes; order Kitasatosporales; family Streptomycetaceae; genus Streptomyces; species Streptomyces sp. NPDC005017. Next base: position 286,981 of record NZ_JBIALD010000010.1, read on the forward strand.
GCTCCTCCGGCCGATCGGCCCAACGCCACCAGAGATGCCGCCCCGCGCACCTCCACAACGCCCGGCAGCCCCGCCGACCGTCGTCCTCCCGCCTGACCAGGACGAGCCCACCGGACTCCATGGCCCGACCGCACTCGGGACAGCCAGGGGCGTCATCGACCATACGCCGCACCCTAGGGCCCCTCCCACCTGCGACGACAGCCCTGGAACCGGCTAGGTTGCCCGGAGTTGAGCCAGTAGACGTTTCCACAGGTCAGCTGCCTGACGGCGGTTGCCGGTGCGCTTCCATCCGTAGGCCACGTTTCCCGTGCAGGCGCTGACCGCGACCGGGTCAGTCGCCGTGGTAGAGGCGAACTGGATCGATCAGCTGGACGGTGGGGTCGTTCTCGGCGAGGTGGCGCAGTTCGTCGGTGAAGCCGGTGCCGCTGTAGCACTGCAGCCGGGTGACGTCGGTGGCGGTGCCGCGCGCGGTGAGGAGAGCACGGACGTGCTGGAGACGTTCGAGGTGGCCCTTTCCCATGACGTCGTTCCATTGGGCTTCGCCGATGGCGAGCAGTGTTTCGCGGCCGCCGTCGGTCTCGCCGTGGACCGCGACGTCGACTTCGTGGCTGGTCTTCGCGGCAGGGTCGTTGACGGTCCCGCTGGCGACCCTTGTGACCCGCCCGCCGTGGGTTGCGGGGGACGTGTGCCAGCGGGCCCATTCGCGGCAGACCTGTTCGAAGTGCGGGCCGACAACCTTGCCTCGGAAGGCGGACTGGGCGCGGCGCCAGACGGCGGGGGCGCGTCCGGGGCGCTCCAGATCGCCCCAGGCGGGGCGCATGACCGCGTGGTGGAAGGCGAGGAGAGGTTCGGCGATGCGGTAGGCGGAGCGGTTGCGGCGGAAGGCGTCGGCCTCGTGGGTGATCATGCCGACGTTTTGGAGGACGCTGAGCGGGTGGGCGAGGTCGGTGGACTTGCGGCCGAGGTGGTCGGCGATGCCGCCACGTGCGGTGTTTCCGGCGGCGATGGCGGCCAGGACGGAGTGGTAGAGCGCGGTGTCGTGGAGTTCGGGTTCCTCTGCGAGCAGGTAGCGGGCCTCGCGGAAGAGCGGACGGGCGGGATTGAGTACGGCGCGGGCGACCCAGGCGTCGAAGTCGTGGGGCCCGGCGGGGGCGTCGCCCTGGGTGAACTCGCGGCGGTAGGCGGGGGTGCCGCCGACGACGGCGTGGGTGAGCAGTGCGGTGCGCGGGTCGGTGATCTCCCAGAACTCGGCGGCGAGGCGGAAGTCCAGGGTGGGGACGACGAGTTCCAGGCCGGCGCGGCCGCGCAGCGGGGCGTTGCCGGCGAGGAGTCCGCCCATGAAGGACAGTGCGGAGCCGCACAGCAGGAGCCGTACGGGGGTGTTGACGTGCTGGGCGGCGGGGTCGAGCGCGCGCTGGATGATCGAAGGGAGAGCGGGGGAGGCCTTGGCGAGGAGGGGGAACTCGTCGATGACCGCGACGGTGGGGCCGCCCCTGTCGGCGATGCGCATGAGCTCGGTGACCGCCTCGTCCCAGTGGGCGAAGCGGAACGGGGTGGGCTGGTCGCGGTGGCGGGCGAGGGCTTCGCCGAACTGGCGCAGGGCGTCGGCTTCGGTGGTCTCGGTGGCGGTGAACATGAAGCCGCCGCTTGCCCGTGTGACGGCGTCCAGGAGGAAGGTCTTGCCCTGGCGGCGGCGGCCGGAGACCACGCCGAGGGTGGCACGCGGTCCGGGCAGGGCGGCGAAACGGGTCAGCTCGGCCCACTCGAAGTCGCGGTCGGACATCTCGGCGGGTTTGTCCACTGCGCACCTCTGTACGGATAGATGCGCTTTTATATCTAGACTTATTCAAGCTTTCCCCATGCGGGCGCGCCCGGCGTCGGCCAGGAGGGCGCACCGCATCGGCGGGATGACTGCACATGGGCGCTGACCAGAAGTAGATGTCAAAGGCCCCGGACCAAGATCGGTCCGGGGCCTTTGCGCTGGTGCCCCCGGCAGGATTCGAACCTGCGACACCCGCTTTAGGAGAGCGGTGCTCTATCCCCTGAGCTACGAAGGCAAGGCGGTGCGCGCATGACGAACGCCGCCGCCGACAGTGTAGCGGGTGGTCGTTTGCGGGGTCGGGGAGTTAGGGCCGGGCCGGGGAACGGGAAGCTCCCAGCCCCGTCCAGGAGCCCGATCCGAGGTGCCGCCCGATCCGATCCGTTGGGCGGCGTCCGGTCGCCCGGGCCTCGGCATGCCGCTCAAGCCCCCTTACCCCCGGTCGCCCGAGACCCGCTCACCCCCAGCCGCCCAAGACCTCCTCACCCCCGAGTGACCCGTACCCGGTAGACACCCTCCAGGTCCGCGCCCGCCACCTTGATCGTGATGCTTCGGGTCGGGTCCTTGAAGGTTTCGCCGGGGGAGAAGGGGGCGTCGGAGAGTTCGGCGTGGACGTTGGGGCTGCGGGTGCAGCCGCCGCTGTCGCGCTGGGAGTCGTAGACGCGGATCGGGCCCTGGCCGGTGTCGACGTCGGCGTCGACCTTGTAGATCAGGACGCCGGGGCGGCAGATGGACTCGTCGTTGCCGCCCCGGGTGCGCAGTTCGACGGCGTAGCCGGTGCGTTTGTCGAGGGGGACGAAGACCAGCTTGGCGCCGCCGGTGGTGGAGAGGGGGGTGAGGGCGTGCTCGGTCGTGCCCCGGGCGGCCGCGCAGCTGATCTGGGAGGTGTCCAGCCAGCCCAGCTTCCACTTGTGCCAGCCGAGGAAGTCGTTGTTGGCCCCCCAGTCCTCGCTCATGATGTCCCAGTGGCCGACCGCGCCCCCGCCCTCCTGGGTGTAGAGGTCGGGCAGGCCGAAGACATGGCCGTTCTCGTGGGGGAGGACGCGGTAGCCGGTGCGGTCGTAGGAGCCGGAGCCGTCGTCCTGGCGGGAGTAGACGAAGGACGCGTTGGCGACGGGGACGCCGTCGGCGACCGGGGCGTCGGTGTTGCCCGCGAAGGTCACCGACAGGACCGTGTCCAGGGCGGAAGGGCCCGCGTTGGGGGTGACCAGGACGTTCAGGAGGTCGTATGAGCGGAAGTCGACCCTGGGGTCGGCCGAGGTGATGATGTCCTGGACCAGGCGCCGGTAGCCGGGGTCGAAGGGGGCGCCGCGCTCTATGCCGTACTCGGCGAACGGCTTCGGCATCCGCAGCCAGCCGGTGATCGGCGCCTCGGGGCGGTAGTCGAGCCTGCCGTAGCTGGCGGTGCGGAACCAGTGCTGGGTCTGGGGGAAGAACTCCCGGAAGCGCTCCAGGGCGGGTCCCTCGCCGGGCGCGTCGGAGAAGTCGATCATCAGGGTGAGGGCGCGGACCGTGCCCGTGGAGGGGGAGTAGCCGGCCGGCGTCGGGACGCCCTCCGACATCTGGACCTCGGCGCCGCCGTTGATCATGCAGGGCGCGAGGGCCGAGGAGCGCGCCAGCGCCGCGGGGCCCGGGCCGGATGCCGTACCGCCGAGCGTCAGGCGGCCGGCGCCCGCGGAGGTGCTGACCGCGAGGGTCAGGGCCGTCACGGAGGCGAGGGCGGCGGCGCGGCGCCGGCGTATGTGGCTGGTCGGCTGCGGCTGCATGCGGGGGCCCTTCGGTCTCCGGGCAGCCGCCGGTCACCGGCTGCACCCTTTCGATCACCCTGTGCCGGGGGATCGGGGTGCGCTCGCTGGGGGAGACCGATCGTGCGATTCCCGCTCCGGCGTTTGTGACTCAGGTCACATGGGATCTTTCGGGAGTCGGGAAATAAGCGGGGAGCCCATCCCCGTTTAACCGTGCGTACGGCGAAACGGGGATCCAGTCCCCGGATCGGGTCGAAGGGTCACCGCCCCAGGGTCATCGAGGGGCATCGCCCCAGGGTCCAGGTCCGGTCCAGGTCCCGGTCGCCGGACACCCCGGCGGAGCGCGAGCCCCGATCGGACAGAGAACGAACCGAGCAGGAACCCGGAACCAGCCGAACCGGCCGAGTACGAACCGAACCCCGAGCACGAACCGATCCGATCCGACCGAGGAGTACGCCGTGACGACGACCGCCGCCACCCCAGTGCGCCGCCCGGCGATGCGGCTGCGTGCCGACGCCCTGCGCAACCGGGAGCGGATCGTCTCCGCCGCCCGCGAGATGTTCGTCGAGTTCGGCCCGGATGTGCCGCTCGACGAGATCGCCCGCCGGGCCGGCGTCGGCAACGCCACGGTGTACCGCAACTTCCCCGACCGCGACGCCCTGGTGCGCGAGGTCGTCTGCTCCGTCATGGACCGTACGGTCACGGCGGCCGAGGACGCGCTCGCGGAGACCGGGGACGCCTTCGAGGCACTGGAGCGCTTCACGCACACGGCCGCGGACGAGCGGATCAGCGCGTTGTGCCCCATGATCCAGAGCACCTTCGACCAGAACCACCCGGACCTGGAGGCCTCCCGTCTGCGGTGCGAGGAACTCGTCGAGGCGATCATGGACCGCGCCAAGGAGGCCGGCCAGCTCAGGCCCGATGTGGGCTTCGGCGACCTGATGGTCGCGGTGGCCCAGCTCAGCAGGCCCCCGGCCGGTGCCGCGTGCCTGGACGTCGACCGGTTCGTCCACCGCCATCTTCAGCTGTTCCTCGACGGGCTGCGGGCTCCGGCCCGCTCCACCCTGCCGGGGAAGGCTCTGACCATGGAGGACCTGCGCAAGGCCTGACCGATCAGTTCAGCGCTCCACTCCAGTCATCACTCAGACGACAGTCATCACTCAGGCGCCAGTCATCACTCACGCACCACGCATGACGAGCTCGCGGCGACCGGCCGCCGAGCCGTCCCCGACCACGCACTTTTCACCGGACACGTCGACCTGACACGTCCGCTCGATACGACCCGATTCTTCCGTCACGAAGTCCCGAAGTGGGTACCTCCATGTCTGAAACAGCTTCCAAGGCCGCCTCCCCGGCCTCCCCCGCGCCCGATCCGGGCCGCTGGAAGGCTCTTGTCTTCATCGCTCTGGCGCAGTTGATGGTCGTGCTGGACGCGACGATCGTGAACATCGCGTTGCCCTCGGCCCAGCAGGATCTGGGGATCTCGGACGGGAACCGGCAGTGGGTGGTGACCGCGTACGCGCTGGCGTTCGGTGGTCTGCTGCTGTTCGGCGG
>NZ_JBIALD010000011.1:0-81458 GCF_042873115.1 Streptomyces sp. NPDC005017
GACGGGGCGGGGGGTGTCCGCCCGCAGCGGCCGCCGTCGAACACCAGAACCCCCGCAGGAAACCGTATCGGCGGACCGAGGACGGACACCCCCCGCCCCGGCCCCGCACCCCCCACAAACCGCAGGCGTCCCCACCGACAGGCCGCCGCAGGCAGCCACACACCTCAGCCCGGGATCAGGCCGTCGTCGCGGAGCATGGTGCGGACCTCGGTCAGGGTCGCCCCGGGTGACGGGAGGATGAGGTCCGATGGTTCGAGGGAGTCGAGGGGGAGCGGGTCGCCCAGGCGGCGGACCGCGTCCAGCAGGGCACCGAGGGTGCGGCGGAACCCCGCCTCGTCACCGGACTCGAGCTCCTTCAGGAGCTCGTCGTCCAGCGAGTTCAGCTCGGGCAGGTGGCTCTCGGAGAGGGTCACCTGCCCCTCCCCCATGATCCGTACGATCATGTCGCCTCCTCGGCGTACCCCTACTGCTTGTCGAAGCGCGGAGTGTCCTGCGGCTGCTGCTGGCCCTGCTGCTGCCCGCTGCCGCCCTCGAGGGCCTGCCGGTCGGACGAACCGCCCGCCAGCTCGGCCTTCATGCGCTGGAGTTCCAGCTCCACATCCGTACCACCGGACAGCCGGTCCAGCTCGGCCTGGATGTCGTCCTTGGCGATACCGGTCGGGTCGTCGAGCGCGCCGGACGCCAGCAGCTCGTCGATCGCCCCGGCCCTGGCCTGGAGCTGTGCCGTCTTGTCCTCGGCGCGCTGGATCGCCAGCCCGACGTCGCCCATCTCCTCGGAGATACCGGTGAAGGCCTCCCCGATCCGGGTCTGCGCCTGGGCCGCGGTGTACGTCGCCTTGATCGTCTCCTTCTTCGTACGGAAGGCGTCGACCTTCGCCTGGAGCCGCTGCGCCGCGAGGGTGAGCTTCTCCTCCTCGCCCTGGAGCGTGGCGTGCTGCGTCTCCAGGTCGGTGACCTGCTGCTGGAGCGCCGCACGGCGGGACAGCGCCTCACGGGCCAGGTCCTCCCGGCCCAGCGCCAGCGCCTTGCGGCCCTGGTCCTCCAGCTTGGCCGACTGCGACTGGAGCTGGTTCAGCTGGAGCTCCAGCCGCTTGCGCGAGGTGGCCACGTCGGCGACACCGCGGCGCACCTTCTGGAGCAGCTCGAGCTGCTTCTGGTACGAGTAGTCGAGGGTCTCGCGCGGGTCCTCGGCCCGGTCAAGGGCCTTGTTCGCCTTCGCGCGGAAGATCATCCCCATCCGCTTCATGACACCGCTCATGGGCTTCGCGCGCCCCCTTCTGACGGACTCCGGCTCCAGCTCTGCGACAGAACCCACAGTACGGGCCCTGCATCCATTGACGCACTGTTCCGTGGCTGATGCGGTCATCCCCGAGGACGACTGCGCCCGCTCCGGCTCCGGCGTAAGGAGTAGGTGGTCCCCGAGGGTCCCGAGGGTTCCCCGGGGCCCTCCACCACGTCTCCCCTGTCCCCTGAAGACGCCTGGTGTTGCCGGATCGTTCCCCCCGGGACTGGGGTCCACACCCGCCTACCCCGTACCCTTGGGTTTTGTGTTCCGTAGCCGTGCCACCAAGGACGAGAAGGCCGCCGCCGCCGACAAGGCGCCGGTGACCGACTCCAAGCAGCCCCGTGACCCGCAGGCCCCGAAGGGCAGGCCCACTCCCAAGCGCAGTGAGGCCCAGTCCCAGCGCCGCAGCGTCGCCAGTACGCCCACGACGCGCAAGGAGGCCTCCAAGCGGCAGCGCGAGGAGCGCCGTGCCGCCCTGGACCGTCAGCGCCAGGCGCTGGCGGGGGGCGACGAGCGTTACCTCCCCGCGCGCGACAAGGGGCCGGTGCGCCGCTTCGCCCGCGACTTCGTCGACTCCCGCTTCAACATCGCCGAGTTCTTCCTGCCGATGGCCGTGCTCATCCTCGTGCTGAGCGTGGTCCGGGTGCAGAACGTGCAGACGCTGGCGCTGCTGCTGTGGCTCGTCGTGATCGTCATGATCGTGCTGGACTCGGTCCTCACGGGGTTCCGTCTGAAGAAGCAGCTGCGTGAGCGCTTCCCGGACGAGAACAAGCGCGGCGCGGTCGCCTACGCGCTGATGCGCAGCCTCCAGATGCGCCGGCTCCGGCTGCCGAAGCCTCAGGTCAAGCGCGGAGAGCGGCCCTGAGCGCAGCCGCTTTCTCCGGGGGCGCGGCCGAGGCCTGGCTGAACAGGCTGGGCGGCCTGCGTGATGTCGTACGACAGGAGCTGGTCGCCCGGCAGCTCGACGAGCAGATAGCCGGGCGGTTCCCGGTCGGGCAACGGCTGCGGGTGCTCGACGTCGGGATGGGCCAGGGCACCCAGGCGCTGCGCCTGGCCCGCATCGGCCATCAGGTCACCGGTGTCGAGCGCGACGCGAGGATGGTCGCCGTCGCGCGGGCGGCGCTGTCCGCCGAGCCGGAGGGCATCCGGGAACGGATGCGGATCGTGGAGGGCGACGGCCGGGACACCGGCGTGCACTTCCTGCCGGGCAGCTTCGACGTGGTGCTGTGCCACGGCGTGCTGATGTACATCGAGGAACCGGACGCGCTGCTGGCGGGTCTGGCCCGGGTGCTGGCGCCGGGCGGGCTGCTGTCGCTGCTGGTGCGCAACGCCGACGGGTTGGCCGTGCGGCCGGGTCTGTCGGGCGACTGGGCGGGGGCGCTGGCCGCCTTCGACACCACCACGTACCGCAACCGGCTGGGTCTGGACGTACGGGCGGACCGGCTCCAGACGCTCACCGCGACGCTGGCGGGGATCGGTACGCCGCTGCACGCCTGGTACGGGGTGCGGGTGTTCACGGACACCGCGGCGGACGACGCCGAGGTCCCCGAGGACGTCGAGCGGCTGCTCGCGGCGGAGGAGCGGGCGGGGCGCACGGACCCGTACCGGGCCGTCGCGGCGCTGCTGCATCTGTGCGGGGTCCGCGGCTGAGACACGGGCGGGAGCCCGGGGACGTCGTCACCGGGCTCGACCGCCGGGCCTCAGGGACCGGCCCGTCAGGACGAGGGCCCACGAATGACACCTGGGCCCCGGCCGGCAGACCGCCCCCGGCTCAGGCCTCGGCCTCCGCCGTCTCCGCCGTGTCGTCGGCGTGCAGGCGCATCGGGCCGTAGATCTCCGTGGTGTCCTCGAACAGGCGCACCTGGTCGGCGCCGCCGGCCCGGAGGTCCTTCCAGTGCTCGCCGATCCACGACTCGGCGTCGCCCTGCGTGGTGAACTCCTCGGGCTGCACCGCGGGCTCGACCTCCGACCCGTCGGACTTCTCGAACCGCCACGTCCACATCGCCATGCAGGCCTCCTTCGTGGTCCTTCGTCTGGGACGAGCCTATGGGGTCGGCCGGGGTCGTCAGAAGAAGATCGGCACAGTCGGCCGATACCGCCCCGCCGCTCAGGGAGCTCCCGGGCGGGCATGATCAGGAGCGAGCGGCGAGAATCGGGGCGTGGAACTCACTCTGCTCGGTACCGGTGCCCCCGCTGGCCTCCCCCGTCCCGACTGCCCCTGCGCGGCCTGCGCCACCGCCCTCGGGGACGACGTCCGGGGAGCCACCTCGCTGCTGGTGGACGGGGCGCTGCTGCTGGATCTGACGCCCGGGGCGCCCTTCGCGGCGGCGCGGGCCGGGCGGTCGCTGAGCGGTGTGGGGCAGGTGCTGCTGACGCATCCGCACGACGGGCCGGCCGTCGAGGTGCCGGCGGGGCTCCCGCAGCCGGGCCGGGTGCCCGACGGGCGGGAGCTGTCGCTGCCGACGGGGCACCGGGTGCGGGCCGTGGCGATGGACGCGCCGGGCACCGGGTACGCGGTGACCGGGCCGGACGGGCAGCGGCTGCTGTATCTGCCGCCGGGCGGGGCCCCCGCCGGGCTGGAGGAGGGCGGCCCGTCCGCGGAGCCGTACGACCTGGTGCTCGCCGATGTCGTCGGGCGGCCCGACGCGCTGGCCCGGCTGCGCGCGGTCGGCGCGGTGGGGCCGGGGACGGATGTGGTCGCGGTCCATCTCGATCACGACGTACCGCCGGGGGCGGAGCTGCCGCGGCGGCTCGCGGCGGCGGGGGCGCGGGCCGTACCGGACGGGACGACGCTGACGGTGGGCGGCCACCCGGGCGCGCCCGTCGTACCGCGCAGGACGCTGGTGCTGGGCGGGGCGCGGTCGGGCAAGTCGGTCGAGGCGGAGCGGCGGCTGGAGTCGTTCCCGGACGTGCTGTACGTGGCCACCGGGGGGACGCGGGGCGGGGACACCGAGTGGGCGGGGCGGGTCGCCGCGCACCGGGAGCGGCGGCCGGGGTCCTGGCGGACGACCGAGACCTGCGACCTGGTGCCGCTGCTGAAGGACGACGGGCCGCCGGTGCTGATCGACTGTCTGTCCCTGTGGCTGACCGACGCCATGGACGCCGTCGGGGCCTGGGACGACGCGGAGTGGGCCGACGGGGGCGAACGGGCGCTGCGCGAGCGCGTGCGGGAGCTGACCGGGGCCGTGCGGGAGGCCCGGCGGATCGTGGTGGCCGTGTCGAACGAGGTGGGGTCGGGGATCGTGCCCGCCACCGCGTCGGGGCGGCGCTACCGGGACGAACTGGGGCGGCTGAACGCGGCGTTCGCCGGTGAGTGCGAGCAGGTGCTGCTGGTGGTGGCGGGGCAGGCCGTCGTCCTGCGGGGGTGAACGGCCCCCGGCACGGGCGGGGGGAACGAGCCCAGGCGCGGGCGGGGGTGCGCGGGGCCCGGCCCGGTGCGCTCAGGCCCCCCGGCCGGCGGCCGTCTTCCGGGCGATCAGGCGGTACGCCCGGGACAGACGGGTCCGGGTCAGCAGGGTGGGGACGGTGGGTGTCACCAACTCGCAGCCCTCCGCCTCCAGTTCCGCGCGCAGGTTGGCGGGCGGCAGGAGATGGGGGACGTTCGGCAGCGGGAGGCGGCGGGGGTCCGTGGTCTCGATCAGGAGGTGGCCGCCGGGGCGCAGCGCCTCGAGCGCGGCGCGCAGCTCCGCGCGGGGGTCGCGGGTGTGCTCCAGATGGTGGAGCAGGCTGACCACGTCGTAGCGGGAGCGCAGCCGGGTCAGTACGTCGGGGGCCGTCAGGGTGCCGACGTGGGCCTCGTCCAGGCGGCCCGCCCTGCGGGCCCGTTCCACGCGCCTGCCGCTGTCCACGCCGTCGAAGGCGGTGTAGGGGAACAGGACGCGGGCCGTCTCGGGGAAGTCGGCGTGGCCGGTGCCCACGTCCAGCCAGCTCTCCGGTTCGGGGAAGGGGAGCATCGCGCGGGCGGCGAGCCGGTGGCGCAGCCGGGTCGCGGCCGCCCGTACGCCGTCCGCCCGCGGACCTTCCCCGCGTGCCGGCTCCGTCCTGGGGTCCGTCTGACGCGGGTTCTGGAAGACGTGGGCGCAGTCGCGGCACTCGTCGACGGTCTGTGCCCCGGGCCTCGTCCGGGTGCGCAGGCTCGTGGAGCCGCACCAGGGGCAGTCGTCGCGGCGCGGGTCGGTGGGGGTGGGGGGCATCGGCTTACTCCCTGGGACGGCCGGACGACAGGGACGTATGACAATCCGCTGCAAAACGGAACGTATGGGATCTCGATCTTGGGCGCAACGACGTCGCCGTGGTGTGGGGGCCATGTGGCGGCGTTCTGTTCGACCGGTGCCGGTACTGTTCGCCGAATGAGCTCGCTTAATCTCGACGACTTCACCGATCTGATCGAGCGGCCCGACGGCGGGGTGCGCCGCGACGCGGAGGCGCGCCGGGAGCGTCAGATCGTGCCGCCCGGATCGCTGGGGCGCCTGGACGAACTGGGTGAATGGCTCGCGGCGGCGCAGGGCACCGCCGCGGTACGGCCCGTCGAGCGGCCGCGGGTCGTGATCTTCGCCGGGGACCACGGGATCGCCGGGCTCGGCGTCTCCGCGCGGCCCTCGGGCGGCGCGCTGGAACTGGTGCGCGGGGTGCTGGACGGCAGCCGCCCGGTGGCGGTGCTCGCCCGGCGGCTCGGTGTGCCGGTGCGGGTCGTCGACATGGGTCTGGACTGCGAGCCGGACGCCCTGCCCGCGGACGTCGTACGCCACCGGGTGCGCCGGGGCAGCGGGCGGATCGACGTCGAGGACGCGCTGACCGTCGAGGAGGCGGAGGCCGCGTTCCGGGCGGGCATGGCCGTCGCCGACGAGGAGGCCGACTCGGGGACGGACCTGGTCGTGCTCGGCGACGTCAGCGTCGGCGGGACCACGCCGGCGGGTGTGCTGGTCGCCGCGCTGTGCGGGACGGACGCGTCGGTGGTGACCGGGCGCGGCGGGCAGGCGATCGACGACCTGGCGTGGATGCGCAAGTGCGCGGCGATCCGGGACGCGCTGCGGCGGGCCCGGCCGGTGCTGGGCGAGCAGCTGCGGCTGCTGGCGGCCGTCGGCGGCGCCGACCTCGCCGCCATGACGGGCTTTCTGCTCCAGGCCGCCGTACGGAAGATGCCGGTCGTGCTGGACGGTGTGGTGAGCGCGGCCTGTGCGCTGGTCGGCCAGCGGATCGCCTTCCGGGCGCCGGACTGGTGGCTGGCCGGGCAGCTCAGCGGGGAGCCGGCGCAGGCCAAGGCGCTGGACCGGATGGCCCTGGAGCCCCTGCTCGACCAGGGCGTGACGGTGGGTGAGGGAGCCGGGGCGCTGCTCGCGCTGCCGCTGGTCCAGGCCGCGGCGGCGCTGGCCGCGGAGCTGCCGGAGCGGGACGGGGAGAAGCCGGCGGAGGAGTCCGAGTCCGTGGACACCACCGCCTCGGGCGGGTCCGGGGAGGACTGAGCCCGGGCGGACCGAGCCGGGGCGTCAGCGGGCCTGCGGCTGCGGGGTGCGGTCGGGCGCCCCGCCGATCAGGTCCTGGAGCCGGCGCGCGGGGCCCGCCCAGCGCCGGTCGTGGCGGTAGGCGCGCAGCATCGCGCGGGCCCGGCTGCGGGGGCGGCGGGCGTAGAAGCGGCGGGCCCACGAGGATCCGGGGCGGGCCAGACGGATCGCGGCGACGATGGCGACGAACGGGACGACCACCCCGAAGATCGCCATCCGGAACTTGCCCTTGAAGAGAGCGATCAGGGCGATCAGGAAGTTCACGCCGATCGTCAGCAGGACCGTGCCGCGGTTCTGGAGCTCCTCCTCGGTCAGGCCGTTGACGCCGAAGGGCGAGAAGCCGAGCAGCATCAGGCCGACCAGGGCGGCGGTGAGCACCACGACCTCGACGCTCTTGCGGCCCGCCTCGGTCCAGTAGACGTCGTCCAGGTGCAGGATCAGCGCGAACTCGTCGAGGACCAGGCCCGCGCCGACGCCGAAGACGACCGCGGCGAGGCCCGAGCCGAAGCCGCGCGTGCCGCCCGCGACCGCGGCGAACCCGCCGATGACCGTGAGGACGACCCCGGGCACGACGTGGTGGATGTGCACGCCGCCGGCCTGGACGTTGCCGAAGGGGCCCCGGCCCGCGCGGATCAGGCGGGTGATCAGCCGGGTGATCAGGAAGGTGGCGAGGAAGGCCACCAGGGCGAGCAGCAGGGGCAGCTTGCCGGGTTCGATGATGTTGCGTTGCAGCCAGTCGCCCATGAGCGCAGTCTGCGGCCGGGCGGGCGCGGGCGCCTGTCCGGTTACGCCGTCGCGTAGCCTTCCGCCGTGCCTTCGATACCCGCGGCCCATGGCCTTCGCTTCGCCTTCGGCACGCTGTCCGTGCTGCCCGTGAACCTCACCCGCTGGGACCGTGGCGCGGCCCGGGGCGGGATGCTGTGCGCTCCGGTGGTCGGGCTGGTGCTGGGGCTGGGCGCCGGGCTGGCGGGGCTGTTCCTGCTGCTGCTCGGGGCCGGGCCGCTGCCGGCCGCGGTCGCGTCGGTGGCCGTGCCGGCCGTGCTCACCCGGGGGCTGCATCTGGACGGGGTCGCGGACACGGCGGACGGGCTGGGCAGCGGCAAGCCCGCGGAGGACGCGCTGCGGATCATGAAGCAGTCGGACATCGGGCCGTTCGGGGTGATCACGCTCGTCCTCGTGCTGCTGGCGCAGGTCGCCGCGCTGGCTGAGCTGTACGGGGGGTCGTGGGCGGCGGGGGTGTTCGGGGCCGTCGTGGCCGCCGTCGCCGCGCGGCTCGCGCTGACGGCGGCCGCGCGGGCGGGGGTGCCGGCGGCGCGGCCCGAGGGGCTGGGGGCGGCGGTCGCCGGGGTGGTCCCCGAGCGGGTCGCCTACGGCGTTGTGGCCGGGGTTCTCATGGCTGCCGTGGTCCTGGGGTGGCTGTGCTTCGGGGTGTACGGGGGGGTGCGCGCGGGGGCTGCTGTGCTGGTCGGGCTGGCTGTCGCCGAAGGGTTGTTGCGGCGGTGCGTCCGGCGGTTCGGTGGGGTCACGGGGGATGTCTTCGGGGGAGTCGCGGAGGCGGCTGGGACGGGCGCGCTGGTGGTGCTTGTTCTCGGCTGAGGGCTGGGCCGGGTCCCTGGCGGTCGGGTTTCGGGTGCGGCTTTGTCGTGGCCTGTCGCGCCGGATGTGGGGCGCCGGGTGTTGTGTGGCGGGTGCGGCGCCGTTGTGGCTGGTCGCGCGGTTCCCCACGCCCCTAAGGACAGGACTATTGGGCACTTGCCTGTCGCGCCCACACGGCGGCAGCCGCACATCGATACGGCCCCGCGCCACCCAGGAGGGGCGGTTGCACCTGGGGCACGTCGGGCACGTGCCCCGAAGGGGCGCGGGGAACTGCGCGAGCGACCACGACGTACCCGCGGGTTGGATCGAACTGGACCGTTCGCGACATGGTCGCGCCCACGCGGCGGAGCCGTACTTCGGTACAGCCCCCGGCGTTCATGGGCAAGGGCGGCGCCAAGGGTCCAGGTTGTAGTGCTTTTGCATGGAGCTGAGGTGCAGGTCGCGGGTGCGGGGGCAGAAGCGGGTGGGCGGTAGTTCGTACTCGACGTGGAAGACGGCCTTGTCCGCGGTGATGAACGGGGTGAGGGTGTCGCATTCGTCGTACTGGGCGCACTGTTCGTTGACCGCGAAGTCGAAGTCGTCGACCAGTTCGGGGATCTGGTCGAGGTCGTTCTTCAAGCCGACGGCCAGGCCTCGGTCCTGGGCCAGGCGGGCGATCAGGCGGTTGTAGCGGAGCTGGTCGGCGGCGGTGAGGGGGAAGCCGGTGTCGTTGGCGTAGCCGTCCATGTTGTCCGGCTCGACCGCGTCGAAGCCCTTCTCGCGGCACATGTCGAGGCGGGCCGCCATCAGGGGTTCGAGGACATCGGTGCGGCGGATGTCGAGCCAGCGTTCGCCGTCCCAGCCGTTGCCCTTGCCGAGCACTGCGCGCGGGAAGTCGGCGGCGTCCGGGCGCCAGTCCTCGAAGGCGCCGGTGGACAGGTAGCAGATCACCTTGCGGCCGTCGCCGTGCAGGCGGGCGACCGTGTCGGCGCCGTGGTCGAAGCCGTCGATGTCGTACACCGGCACGTCGACGGAGGTGTCGAGCCGGCCGCTGAGCTGCCACTGCCAGGTGAGGCCGGGGCGCGGCTGCCAGCGGGAGCCGGACGGCTGGCCCTCGGGGTCGTCGGGGGCCGTGGTGCAGCCCGCGAGCAGGAGCAGGAGGGCGGCCGGCAGGAGGAGGCGTCTCACCGGGTGGGCTCCAGGGTGTGCGGCAACGTACCCCAAGGATGAGCGCCCGCGCCCGGCACCGCACCATGCAGGTCGGCGCCCCGTGCCCGGACGGCGCCGGTGACGTCGGCGCCGTCCGGGACGCCGTACACCCCCGGAAGACCCCTGCTGCGCCGATCGCGCCGCGGATCAGTGGAAATCACGCAAAGCGACGACAGGGCCGCTTCGCCGAACGCGACGAGTGTGACTCAGTTCACCGGGTGTGAGGATCGGGGAACAACCATGACGCCACTCGCAGGTGAACGGTCGGAGGAATGAGCGATTGCACACACGCGCGTAGGCTCGTCCCAGGCATGCGCCGTGCCGGTGCGCAACCCCGGAGGGGGCATGGGGCCTCCCCCCGGATCAGCGGACCCGGTCGGAGCGGCCTGTCCATCCGGATCTAGGGTCGGCTGTCGGGCCCGGCCGACCCACACCGTTCGGCCACAGAAACTTCACATCGGAAGCGAGATTTCACCACCGTGACTGCTCTCACTCTCAGCACGTCCGCGGCGCCCGCCCTGCGGGCCGACGCGATCGTGATCGGTGTCGCCAAGGGCGCCAAGGGCCCTGTCGTCGCCCCCGGCGCCGAGGCCGTCGACCAGGCGTACGACGGCAAGCTCGCCGGCGTCCTGGAGACGCTCGGCGCCTCGGGCGCCGAGGGCGAGGTGACCAAGCTGCCCGCCCCGGCCGGGTTCAAGACCCCGCTGCTGGTGGCCGTCGGCCTGGGCACCGCGCCGGAGAAGGACGCCGAGTACGGCGCCGAGGCGCTGCGCCGCGCGGCCGGTGCCGCCGCCCGCGCGCTGACCGGGATCAAGAAGGCCGGCTTCGCCCTGCCGCTCGCCGACTCCGGCGACACCGGCGCGATCGCGGAGGGCGCGCTGCTGGGCGCGTACTCCTTCGACGTCTACAAGGGCAACGCCAAGGACGCCAAGGCCAAGAACGGCAAGGCGCCGCTGGCGGAGGTCGTCCTGCTGGGCGCCAAGCCGCGCGACAAGGCCCACAAGGCCGCCGTCGACCGCGCCACGGCGGTCGTCGAGGAGCTCAACCGCGCCCGCGACCTGATCAACACCCCGCCGAACGACCTCGACCCGGCGGGCTTCGCCGCGATCGCCACGGCGGCCGGCAAGGAGCACGGCATCAAGGTGCAGGTGCTCGACGAGAAGGCGCTCACCAAGGGCGGCTACGGCGGCATCCTCGGCGTCGGCGCCGGCTCGGCCGCGGCCCCGCGCCTGGTGAAGCTGTCGTACACCTCCTCCAAGGCCAAGAAGCACCTCGCCCTGGTCGGCAAGGGCATCACCTACGACTCGGGCGGCATCTCGCTGAAGCCGGCCGGTCACAACGAGACCATGAAGTGCGACATGAGCGGCGCCGCCGCCGTGTTCGCCGCGGTCGTCGCGGTGGCCCGGCTCGGCCTGGAGGTGAACGTCACCGCGTGGCTGGCGCTCGCCGAGAACATGCCGTCGGGCTCCGCCACCCGCCCGGGCGACGTGCTGCGGATGTACAGCGGCAAGACGGTCGAGGTGCTCAACACCGACGCCGAGGGCCGGCTGGTGCTGGCCGACGCGCTGTGGGCGGCCTCGCAGGAGAAGCCGGACGCGATCGTGGACGTGGCCACGCTGACCGGCGCGATGGTGCTGGCGCTCGGCAACCGCACCTTCGGTGTCATGGCCAACGACGACGCGTTCCGTTCCGCCCTGGTGGAGGCCGCCGAGGAGGTCGGCGAGGAGTCCTGGCCGATGCCGCTGCCGGAGCACCTGCGCAAGGGCATGGACTCGCCGGTCGCCGACATCGCGAACATGGGCGAGCGGATGGGCGGCGGCCTGGTCGCCGGTCTGTTCCTGCGCGAGTTCGTGGGCGAGGGCATCACCTGGGCCCACCTGGACATCGCGGGTCCGGCCTTCAACGAGGGCGGCCCGTTCGGGTACACCCCCAAGGGCGGCACCGGTTCCGCGGTGCGCACGCTGGTCCGGCTGGCCGAGCTGACCGCCGCGGGCGACCTGGGCTGACGCCCTTCTGACGGGACCTCGCGTGCGGGTAGTGCGAGGTCCCGTCGACCCCGAGGTCCCACCGACCCGGGTACCGAGGTCCCGTCGACCCCGGTACCGCGGCTCGTCGCCGCGCGGCCGACCGCGGGCGATTTGTGGGGGTCCGCGCTTATCCCCGGACGCCCTGGTCACTCAACGTGCTACGTCTCACACAGCGGCCCCGCGTCTCGTTCGGTTCGGACAAGTGCGAAGATGGGGCACGGCAGGACAGGGCCCCCACCAAAGGGCCGATGAACGAGCGGCCGGACACCAGCCGCCGACCGGTCACTGGAGACCGGCGTGGCGCACATGCATGGAGGACGTGACGTGGCGAACGACGCCAGCACCGTTTTCGACCTAGTGATCCTCGGCGGTGGTAGCGGTGGTTACGCCGCGGCCCTGCGCGGGGCGCAGCTGGGCCTGGACGTCGCCCTGATCGAGAAGGACAAGGTCGGCGGCACCTGCCTGCACCGGGGTTGCATCCCCACCAAGGCCCTGCTGCACGCGGGCGAGGTCGCCGACCAGGCCCGCGAGAGCGCGCAGTTCGGCGTGAAGGCCACCTTCGAGGGCATCGACATCGCGGGTGTGCACAAGTACAAGGACGACGTGATCTCGGGCCTGTACAAGGGTCTG
This sequence comes from Streptomyces sp. NPDC005017, assembly GCF_042873115.1. Taxonomy (NCBI): domain Bacteria; kingdom Bacillati; phylum Actinomycetota; class Actinomycetes; order Kitasatosporales; family Streptomycetaceae; genus Streptomyces; species Streptomyces sp. NPDC005017. The sequence continues at coordinate 12,228 of NZ_JBIALD010000011.1, forward strand.
CAGGGTCTGGTCGCCTCCCGCAAGGTGACCTACATCGAGGGTGAGGGCCGGCTGTCCTCCCCGACCTCCGTCGATGTGAACGGTCAGCGGATCCAGGGCCGCCACGTCCTGCTGGCGACCGGCTCCGTGCCGAAGTCGCTGCCGGGCCTGGAGATCGACGGCAACCGGATCATCTCCTCCGACCACGCCCTCGTCCTGGACCGCGTGCCGCAGTCCGCGATCATCCTGGGCGGCGGTGTCATCGGCGTCGAGTTCGCCTCGGCCTGGAAGTCCTTCGGTGCCGAGGTCACGGTCATCGAGGGCCTGAAGCACCTGGTGCCGGTCGAGGACGAGAACTCCTCCAAGCTTCTCGAGCGCGCGTTCCGCAAGCGCGGCATCAAGTTCAACCTGGGCACCTTCTTCTCGAAGGCCGAGTACACCCAGGACGGCGTGAAGGTCACCCTCGCCGACGGCAAGGAGTTCGAGGCCGAGGTCCTGCTGGTGGCCGTCGGCCGCGGCCCGGTCTCGCAGGGCCTGGGCTACGAGGAGCAGGGCGTCGCGATGGAACGCGGCTACGTCCTGGTCGACGAGTACATGCGCACCAACGTCCCGACGATCTCGGCCGTCGGCGACCTGGTCCCCACGCTCCAGCTCGCGCACGTCGGCTTCGCCGAGGGCATCCTGGTGGCGGAGCGGCTGGCCGGTCTGAAGACCGTCCCGATCGACTACGACGGTGTCCCGCGGGTGACGTACTGCCACCCGGAGGTCGCCTCCGTCGGCATCACCGAGGCCAAGGCCAAGGAGATCTACGGCGCGGACAAGGTCGTCGCGCTGAAGTACAGCCTCGCGGGCAACGGCAAGAGCAAGATCCTCAAGACGGCGGGCGAGATCAAGCTCGTCCAGGTCAAGGACGGTGCCGTCGTCGGCGTCCACATGGTCGGCGACCGGATGGGCGAGCAGGTCGGCGAGGCCCAGCTGATCTACAACTGGGAGGCGCTGCCGGCCGAGGTCGCCCAGCTCATCCACGCCCACCCGACGCAGAACGAGGCGCTCGGCGAGGCCCACCTGGCGCTGGCGGGCAAGCCGCTGCACGCGCACGACTGACCGTCCCCTCGGGCGAGACACGTCGCGACGACACAGACTTCCGCAATTCGTAAGGAGCAACAGAAACCATGGCGGTTTCCGTAACCCTTCCGGCGCTCGGCGAGAGCGTCACCGAGGGCACCGTCACCCGCTGGCTGAAGGCCGAGGGTGAGCGCGTCGAGGCCGACGAGCCGCTGCTCGAGGTCTCCACCGACAAGGTCGACACCGAGATCCCCGCGCCGGCCTCCGGTGTCCTCGCCTCCATCAAGGTCGCCGAGGACGAGACCGTCGAGGTGGGCGCCGAGCTGGCGATCATCGACGACGGCACGGGCGCCCCCGCGGCCGCCCCGGCCCCGGCCGCCACCGAGGCCCCCGCCCCGGCGGCCGAGACCCCCGCCCCGGCCGCCGAGCCCGCCCCGGCCGCCCAGCCGTCCACCGAGCAGGCCGCTCCGGCTCCGGCGCCCACCGCCGAGGCCACCGCGGGCGCCGGCTCCGCCCAGGGCACCGACGTGGTCCTGCCCGCGCTCGGCGAGTCCGTCACCGAGGGCACCGTCACCCGCTGGCTGAAGGCCGTGGGCGACTCCGTGGACGCCGACGAGCCGCTGCTCGAGGTCTCCACCGACAAGGTCGACACCGAGATCCCGGCCCCGGCCTCCGGCGTGCTGCTGGAGATCGTGGTCGGCGAGGACGAGACCGCCGAGGTCGGCGCCAAGCTCGCCGTCATCGGCGCCCCGGGTGCCGCTCCGGCCGCCGCCCCGGCTCCCGCGCCCGCCGCCCCGGCCCCCGCCGCCCCGGCCCCCGCGGCTCCGGCCGCCGCGGCTCCGGCCCCCGCCGCGCCCGCCGCTGCCGCCCCGGCTCCGGTGGCCCCGGCAGCTCCCGCCCCGGCCCCCGCCCCCGCTCCGGCTCCGGCCGCCCCGGCTCCGGTCACCCCGGCCGCCCCGGCGCCGGCCGCGCAGGACACCGACGAGGGTGCCTACGTCACCCCGCTGGTGCGCAAGCTCGCCGCCGAGAACGGTGTCGACCTGGGCTCCGTCAAGGGCACCGGCGTCGGCGGCCGTATCCGCAAGCAGGACGTCCTCGCCGCCGCCGAGGCCGCGAAGGCCGCCTCGGCTCCGGCTCCCGCCGCCGCTCCGGCCGCCGCCCGCAAGGCCCCGGCGCTGGAGGCCTCCCCGCTGCGCGGCCAGACCGTCAAGATGCCCCGCATCCGCAAGGTCATCGGCGACAACATGGTCAAGGCGCTGCACGAGCAGGCCCAGCTGTCGTCGGTCGTCGAGGTCGACGTCACGCGCCTGATGCGGCTGCGGGCCAAGGCGAAGGACTCCTTCGCGGCCCGTGAGGGCGTCAAGCTCTCCCCGATGCCGTTCTTCGTGAAGGCGGCGGCCCAGGCGCTGAAGGCCCACCCGGTCATCAACGCCAAGATCAACGAGGCCGAGGGCACGATCACCTACTTCGACACCGAGAACGTCGGTATCGCGGTGGACTCGGAGAAGGGCCTGATGACCCCGGTCATCAAGGGCGCCGGCGACCTCAACATCGCGGGCATCGCCAAGGCCACGGCCGACCTGGCCGGCAAGGTCCGCGGCAACAAGATCACCCCGGACGAGCTGTCCGGCGCGACCTTCACCATCTCCAACACCGGTTCGCGCGGTGCGCTCTTCGACACGATCATCGTGCCGCCGGGCCAGGTCGCGATCCTCGGCATCGGCGCGACGGTCAAGCGTCCCGCCGTGATCGAGACGGAGGAGGGCACGGTCATCGGCGTCCGCGACATGACGTACCTGACCCTGTCCTACGACCACCGCCTGGTCGACGGCGCCGACGCCGCGCGCTACCTGACCGCCGTCAAGGCGATCCTGGAAGCCGGCGAGTTCGAGGTCGAGCTCGGCCTCTGAGGCCAACGCCCCTCACCGCACCACCGATGCCCTCGCCCCTCACCAGAGAGGCGAGGGCATCGCCCTGTCCCACCCAAGGGGCGCGAGGAACTGCGCGACAAGCCCCGGCAGACCGGCGCCCGAACAACAACACCCACCACCCCAAGGGGCGCGGGGAACTGCGCGACAAGCCACAACGGCCCCGCACTCGAACAGCAACACCCACCACCCCCAAGGGGCGCGGGGAACTGCGCGACAAGCCACGACGGGCCCGCAGCCGAGCACCCACCACAACCCCCGGACGCACCCGACCCCCGGACGTCCACCCACCAAGACACCCATGTAAGTCTCGTCTCACCTGCACGAAAGCACCCACGTCACCCTCACCCGCGGAGCCCCCCGGCCTTATTGTCTAAACGTCAGCCGCGCCCTAAGGAGCTCTCATGACCGCCCCCGTCATCCACTCGCTGCGCGAACAGATCCGCGAGCACATCCTGGAGGGGATCATCAGCGGTCGCTGGCAGCCGGGCGAGCGGATCGTGGAGCGCCGCATCGCCACGGAGCTGGAGGTCAGCCAGACACCCGTCCGCGAGGCGCTGCGCGAACTGGAGTCCCTCCGTCTGATCGAGTCGGCCCCCAACAAGGGCGTCCGCGTACGCAATCTGACCGCCGCCGACCTGGAGGAGAGCTACCCCGTCCGGGCCGGTCTGGAGGCCATCGCGGCCGAACTGGCGGCCGGACGCCTGGCCACGGACTGCTCGGCCCTGGAGCCGCACGTCGCCGCGCTCTACGAGGCCGACGCCAAGGCGGACGGCACCGCCCAGGTGCGGCACACCGTCGGCTTCCACCGCGAGATGGTCCGCGCCGCCGGGAACTCCGTGCTGCTGCACACCTGGGAGGGCCTCGGCATCGAGGTGTTCACCGCCCTGTCCATCCGCTGGCTGGGCACGGTGCAGCAGTCGTACGCCGAGGAGCACCAGGAGCTGGTCGAGGCGTTCCGCCGCCGCGACCCCCGGATCGCGGAGCTGGTGAAGGCGCACGTGCTGGGCTGCGCACCGCGCCACGAGGGCGAGCACTGAAAGCCCCCAGAACGGGCACGAGCCCCACGCCGGACTCCGCCACGAGGAAGTCGGACTCCGGGGCCGCGCCGCGGGGGCGGCTTCCCTGGGCGCCCTGCGCGAGACGCCCCTGCGGGTCGCGTGTGGCCGAGCGCGCAGTTCCCCGCGCCCCCAAAGGGCGGCGGTGTCGGCATCGCCCTCGAGGGGCGCGAGCAACCACGGATCACCCGCACCAAGAACCACACGCCGACCAGGCCGGGTTTTCCGGGGGTCAGGCACGCCGCCCCCTGACACCCGCTGACGCGAACCCCCGCCGACACCCGAGCACCCCCGCGCTCATACGCCATCTCACCTGCGAAAACCGTCACCGCGAGCGTCACCCGGTGCCACCGCCGGAGGCACCCCGTGCCGACTTTCTCGTGATCAAGAGATTTTCCCCCTGAACCCTTTGATCGATCATCGATCAGGGAGTTACAGTCGCCGACGGGCCGCGCGACGGGTCGCACCACGACACCGCCACCGAGGCTCCAGCCCTGTCCTGCCAAAGACCAAGGGCACCCCCCGACCCTTACCGATGAGGGAACCCCCTTCGACTGAGGAAGGCGGCGACATGACCGACCCCAACGCCATCCAGACCAGCGAGCTGGACCAGCTCCACGACCGCGACCCGGAGGAGACCGCCGAATGGCAGGCCTCCCTGGACGCCGTCGCCCACGCTGCCGGCCCGCACCGTGCCGCGTACCTGATGCGCCGCACGCTGGAGCGTGCCGAGGCGGGCGGCATCGCGCTGCCGAAGCTCCTCGAGACGGACTACGTCAACACCATCCCCACCGCCGCCGAGCCGGAGATGCCCGGTGACCCGGCGATGGAGGCCCGGATCACCGCGTGGAACCGCTGGAACGCGGCCGCCATGGTGACCCGCGGCTCGAAGTACGGCGTCGGCGGCCACATCGCCACCTTCGCCTCCGCGGCCTGGCTCTACGAGACCGGCTTCAACCACTTCTTCCAGGGCAAGGAGTCCGGCGCGGCGGCCGGTTCCGGCGACCAGCTCTACATCCAGGGCCACGCCTCCCCCGGTATCTACGCCCGTGCCTTCCTCGACGGACGGCTGACCGAGACGCACCTGGACAACTTCCGCCAGGAGTCGGGCGGCAACGGCCTGCCCTCCTATCCGCACCCGCGCCGCCTGCCGTGGCTGTGGGAGTTCCCGACGGTGTCGATGGGCCTCGGCCCGCTGTCGGCGATCTACCAGGCCCGCTTCAACCGCTACCTCACCAACCGCGGCATCAAGGACGTCTCGTCCTCGCACGTGTGGGCGTTCCTCGGCGACGGCGAGATGGACGAGCCGGAGTCGACGGCGGCACTCGCACTGGCCGCGCGTGAGGAGCTGGACAACCTCACGTTCGTCATCAACTGCAACCTCCAGCGCCTCGACGGCCCGGTCCGCGCGAACTTCAAGATCGTGCAGGAGCTGGAGGCCCAGTTCCGCGGCGCCGGCTGGAACGTCGTCAAGACGCTGTGGGGCACCGCCTGGGACGAGCTGTTCGCGCTCGACACCACGGGCGCGCTGGTACGCCGGCTGCGCGAGGTACCGGACGCCCAGGTGCAGACGTACCAGACCCGGGGTGCCGCCTACATCCGCGAGGACTTCTTCGGCAAGGACCCGGCGCTCGCCGGGATGGCGAAGCTGCTGAGCGACGACAAGATCCTCGAGTGCTTCCACCTCTCGCGCGGCGGCCACGAGGCCCGCAAGGTCTTCGCCGCGTACAAGGCGGCCCTGGAGTTCAAGGGCGCGCCGACCGTGATCCTGGCCCAGACGGTCAAGGGCCACACCCTCGGCGAGGGCTTCGCGTCGAAGAACGCCAACCACCAGATGAAGAAGCTCTCGGTGGACGAGTTCAGGACGATGCGCGACCTGCTGGAGCTGCCGATCTCCGACAGCGCCTTCGCCGACGGTCAGGTCCCCTACGCCCACCCGGGCGCCGACTCCCCCGAGGTCCGCTACCTCCAGGAGACCCGCGCTGCCCTCGGCGGCCCGGCCCCCGCGCGCCGGGTGCACGCCCTGGCCCCGCTGCCGGCCCCGGCCGAGAAGGCCTTCGCCTCCTTCGACAAGGGCTCGGGCTCGCAGAACGTCGCCACGACGATGGCGTTCGTCCGTCTCGTCAAGGACCTGGTCCGTGACAAGGAGACGGGCAGGCGCTGGGTGCCGATCGTCCCCGACGAGGCGCGCACCTTCGGTATGGAGTCGCTGTTCCCGTCGCTCGGGATCTACTCCCCCAAGGGCCAGACGTACGAGCCGGTCGACCGCGACCAGCTGATGTACTACAAGGAGGCCAAGAACGGCCAGATCCTCAACGAGGGGATCACCGAGGCCGGTTCGATGGCCGACTTCATCGCCGCTTCCACCGCGTACTCCACGCACGGCGAGGCGATGATCCCGTTCTACATCTTCTACTCGATGTTCGGCTGGCAGCGCACGGCCGACCAGATGTGGCAGCTCGGCGACCAGCTCGGCCGCGGCTTCCTCGTCGGCGCCACGGCCGGCCGCACCACGCTGACCGGTGAGGGCCTCCAGCACGCCGACGGCCACTCCCCCGTCATCGCGGCGACGAACCCGGCGGCGCTGACGTACGACCCGGCCTTCGCCTACGAGGTCGCGGCGATCGTCAAGGAGGGGCTGCGCCGGATGTACGGCGAGGCCGCGCCGGGCGAGGACCAGGACGTCTTCTACTACCTGACCGTGTACAACGAGCCGATGCCGCAGCCGGCCAAGCCGTCCGCGCCCGGGGTCGACCAGGGCATCGTCAAGGGCCTGTACCGCTTCAACACGGCGGAGACGGCCGGCCTGGACGTGGCCGCGGCGAACGCCCCGCGCATCCAGCTGCTGGGTTCGGGCACGGCGATCCACTGGGCGCTGAAGGCGCAGAAGCTGCTCGCCGAGGAGTGGGGCGTGGCCGCCGACGTGTGGTCCGCGACCTCCTGGACGGAGCTGCGGCGCGATGCGCTGGAGGCCGACGCGGCACTGCTGCGCGGCGAGGAGCGGGTGCCGTTCGTCCGCCAGGCGCTCCAGGGTGCCGAGGGTCCGGTGCTGGCCGTGTCGGACTACATGCGCCAGGTCCCGGACCAGATCGCGCAGTGGGTCGAGCAGGACTGGTCCTCGCTCGGTGCCGACGGCTTCGGTCTGTCCGACACCCGTGACGCGGCCCGCCGCCACTTCGGTGTCGACGCCGAGTCGATCGTGGTCGCGGCGCTCGCCCAGCTCGCCAAGCGCGGCGAGGTGAAGGCGACCGCGGTCAAGGAGGCCCGGGCGAAGTACGGCCTGTAGCCGTCCCGGCTGTCGCAGGAGGCCCCCCACGTCCTGTGGGGGGCCTCCTGCGCGAGGGGCCCACGCTCTCCGGTGCCCCCCGCGTGACCGGCCCCGCGCTCTGCGGGCCTTCTGCGTGATGGGCCCCGCCCTGTCCGGGCCTCCCGCGCGAGGGGCCCCGCGCTGCCCGGGGCCTCCTGCATGATGGGCGCATGCGTGCGGCCAGGCTGATCAAGATGGTGCTTCTGCTGCAGGGCCGGCCCTCCATGACGGCCGCCGAGCTGGCGCGGGAGCTGGAGGTGTCGGAGCGGACCGTGGCCCGGGACGCCCAGGCCCTGTCGGAGGCCGGGGTGCCGGTGTACGCCGACCGGGGGCGGACCGGCGGGTACCGGCTGATCGGGGGCTACCGGACCCGGCTGACCGGGCTGGCCCGCAGCGAGGCCGAGGCCCTGTTCCTGTCCGGGGTGCCGGGGGCGCTGCGGGAGATGGGGCTTCAGGACACGGCCTCGGCGGCCCGGCTGAAGGTGTCGGCCGCGCTTCTGCCCTCCCTGCGGGACGCCTCGCGCACGGCGGCGCAGCGGTTCCATCTGGACGCCCCGGCGTGGTTCAGCGAGCCGGAGACGCCCGAGCTGCTGCCGGCGGTGGCGGAGGCGGTGTGGGACGACCGCCGGGTCGCCGCGCGGTACCGGCGCGGGGACGGCGAGGTCTCGCGCGTCCTGGAGCCGTACGGGCTGGTGCTGAAGGCGGGGCGCTGGTACCTGTGCGCCCGTGTGACCGGCGACGGGGTGTTCCGGACGTACCGGATCGACCGGTTCACCGGGGTCGAGCTCGAGGAGGAACGATTCCGCAGGGATGCGGACTTCGATCTGCCCGGGTTCTGGGCCGAGCAGGCCGAGCGGTTCGCACGGTCGCTGCTGCGGGCCGAGGTGGTCGTGCGGCTGAGCCCGCGGGGCCTGCGCATGCTGCCGCACGCCGTCGACCCGCCGGCCGCGCGGGAGGCCCTCGCCGCGGCGGGCGGACCGGGCCCGGACGGCCGGGTCGAGCTGACGCTGCGGGTGGAGTCGGAGGACGTCGCCCACACCCAGCTCACCGCCCTCGGCCCGGAGGCGGAGGTCATGGCACCGGCCTCGCTGCGCGCCCGATTCGCCGAGGACGCGCGGCGGCTGGCGGAGCTGTACGGACGGGAGTGAGCCGGCCCGTGCGGACGCGGCGGGACCGGGGCCGCACGGGCGTGGGAAACGGGGCCGCACGGGGGGTGGGAAAACGGGGTCTTCCACGTGCGTCGCCGGAGCGTAGGCCCGATGCTGGACCAGTGATGGACGAGACGGAGTTCTGGGCGCTGATCGACACCACCCGCGAGGCCGCCGAGGGCGATCCCGAGGACCAGGCCGATCTGCTGGTGGAGCGGCTCACCGGGCTGGACCCGGAGTCCGTGCTCGACTTCGCCCGGCACTTCGAGTCCCGTTACAACCGTGCCTACCGCTGGGACCTGTGGGGCGCCGCCTGGGTGCTGCTGGACGGGGCCAGCGACGACGCCTTCGACTTCTTCCGCTGCTGGCTGATCGGCCAGGGCCGGGACGTGTTCGAGGGCGCGCTGCACGATCCGGACTCGCTGGCCGGGCTCCTGGAGGAGTTCGACGAGGAGATCGACGGCGACGGCGAGGAGCTGGGCTACGCCGCCGACGAGGCCTACGAGCAGCTCACCGGCACCGTCGCCCCCGACCTCGGCATCCCGCCCGCGCCCTCGGAGCCGGAGGGCACCCCGCTGGACTTCGAGAACGACCAGGAGCTGGCCGCGCGCCATCCCCGGCTCTGGGAGCGGTTCAGGGACTAGGACCCCGGGGCGTGCCAGGCGTCGCGGGGCAGGCGCGGCTTTCGGAACACGCCCCGGGCGGACCCGGCCGGGTCTACGGGGTGGCCGAGGGACCGGGCCCGGCGTCCGGCAGTCCGGGCGGCAGCCCGGCCTCCTGGTGGCCGTCGAGCAGCCCGGCGTCCTGGTGGCCGGGCAGGCCGGGCGGGGGCGTCCAGGGCATCCACTGACGTACTCCCGGGAGCTCTCTGTCCTCGGAGTCCCCGGTCCTGCCCTGGAGGCGGGCCGCGAGCAGCCTGATCTCCGGCAGCCGGGCCGACAGGGACGCCCCGGGGCAGCTGGTCATGAACGCGTCCGTGTGCCCGGCGAGCGCGGGGAACACGGCGGCGGTGCCCGCGCTGAACCGGCTGTGGCTGTTGCTGGAGACGAGCCGCACGGTCCCCCGGGGATCGGTGTCGGACAGGCCCAGCTTCCAGGCGGCCACCGCGGCGATCGCGTCGGTCATCGCCCGCGGCACCTCCACGCCCTCCGTGAAGGTGCCGATCGCGGCGATCCCGGCCGTACGGTGGTTGAAGCCCTGTGTGTGGGCGCCGGTGACGGGGCGGTCCACGCCTCCCGCGCGGCCCTCGTAGACGACCCCGCAGCGGTCGACGAGGAAGTTGTAGCCGATGTCGTCCCAGTCGCGGGCGCCGGTCTGGCCGGCGTACAGGTAGCGGATGATGCGGGGCGTCTCGGAGCAGTCGTAGGCGTTGGGCGAGTCGGTGTGGTGCACGAAGACGGCCAGGACCCGGTCGTCGTAGCGCGGGGGCGGGGCGTGGTCCGGGGCGGCGTCCCCGGTGAGCCAGACCGATCGGGGCACGATCGCCGGGCGGGGCGCGGTGTGCGCGGCGGCGGGGCGGGCCGCGGACCGCGGGGCCGCCGGGGGCGGCTGGGCCCCGTCCGCGCTCAGCGCGGACACGACCACGGCGGCCGCACCGGCCAGACAGCCCGGCACGACCAGCAGCGCCCAGCCCGGTATCCGTACGCGACGACGGGCGCGCGCCGCCGTGGTTCTTCGGAACGCCGCTCGGAAGGCACACATGGACCCACTGTCCGACGGTTCCGTTCCGCCCGCGATGTGTGCTGTGCCACCCGGTGGAACCATCGTCCCGGTCCACGACGTTTTCCCCGGTGCAGGCGCACGTGGCTGATCACTGGGCCCGTCCCCCACGTACCTAGGGGTCACACAAGAAAGGCGGCTCCGTGGACCTGGTCGACATCCTTCTGCTGCTGGTGATCCTGGGCTACGCCGGTTCGGGGTACCGGCGCGGCCTGGTGGCCGGCTGTGTCTCGCTGGCCGGGTTCGTGGGCGGCGCGGTGATCGGGGTGTGGCTGCTGCCGTGGGCGATGCGGCCGGTCTCGCCGGGCACCACGGCGGCCACGCTGACCGCGCTGTGCGTGGTGCTGCTCCCGGCGGTGCTGGGCCATGAGCTGGCCGGCCGGCTGGCGCTGCGGCTGCGCCACGAGCTGGACCGGGGACCGCTGAGAGTGGCGGACGGGGTCGGCGGGGCGGTGGCGAACTCGGTGGCCGTGCTCATCGTGGCCTGGGTGGCGGCGAGCGTGCTGGCCGTGTCCTCCTCGCCGCTGCTGACCTCGGCGATCCGCGACTCCCGGCTGCTGGGGACGGTTCAGCAGGTCATGCCGGACACCACCCCCGCGTGGTTCTCCCGGGCCACCTCCGCGCTGACGGAGGCGGGCTTCCCGCAGGTGTTCAACCCCTTCGAGAACGAGTCGACGGCCGAGGTGGCCCGGCCCTCCGGGGACAACGTCACGCCCGCCGCGACCCGGGCCGCCCAGCGCGCCACGGTCAAGATCGAGGGCGCCTCCGGCACCCAGGGCCGCGAGGGCAGCGGGTTCGTGTACGCGCCGGAGCGGGTGATGACCAACGCCCATGTGGTGGCCGGCATCGACGAGCCGGGCGTGCGGGTCGGCGGGGTCGGGCGCTCGTACGAGGCCCGGGTGGTGCTCTTCGACCCGGACAAGGACGTGGCCGTGCTGTACGTGCCGGGGCTGCGGGCGCCCGTCCTGCCCTTCGACGGCACGGCCGGGCGCGGGGACGCGGCGGTGGTCGCGGGCTACCCGGAGGACGGCGGCCTCGACCTCCGGGCGGCCACGGTCGCGAGCCGCCTCCAGGCGCGCGGGCAGAACATCTACAGCGACGAGGCGGTCACCCGCGAGATCTACTCGATCCGCTCCACGGTCCGGCCCGGCAACTCCGGCGGCCCGCTGCTGACCACCGAGGGCCGGGTGTTCGGCGTGGTCTTCGCCCGCTCCACCTCGGACGCCGAGACGGGGTACGTCCTGACGGCGGACGAGGTCGCCCCCGAGGCGGCCCGCGCGAGGAACGCGACCACGCCGGTGGACACGGGCGAACTGGTCACGTCGTAGGCCCCGGGCCACGGGCCACGGGTCCGCGGCGGATCAGCCGCAGATCAGCCGCTGACGAGCCGTTGTCCCATGGCCACGTCGTCCACGTACCGCCCGTCCAGGAAGAACTCCTCCGGCTGCACGCCCTCCACGACGAAGCCCTCCGCCTCGTAGAGGCGGAGGGCGGCGGTGTTGTACCCGAGCACCCGCAGGGTGATCCGGCGCGCCCCGCGCGCCCGTGCCTCCAGCACGGCCGCCCGCACCAGCGCGCGGCCGACGCCCTTGCCACGCGCGACGTCGTCCACGGCGAGGCCGCGGATCTGGCGGACGTGCGCGTTCGAGGCGAGCGGGGTCGGGAAGCCGAGCCGCACGTATCCCACGAGCCGTCCGTCGAGTTCGGCGACGAGGTGGTCGCCCGGTCCGGCGTGCTCCCGGAAGAACGGATCCTGCGGGCCCGGCCGCGGGGTGACCGCGTGCAGCGAGGACCAGGTGGCGTGATCGAGACGGCTCAGCGCGCTCTCGTCGCCGTGGGAGGCGGGGCGTACGCGTATCTGCGGATCCGGCATGGCGGTCACTGTACGGCCGGGGGTCGGGGATGTTCCCCTGATTTCCCGCCGTACCCGGCAGGATGGGGCCATGGAGCGTGCGCGAATCGTGGTGGCCGGGGCTTCCGGGCTCATCGGCAGGGCACTGGTGGAGTCCTTGACGGCGGACGGACATGAGGTGGTGCGGCTGGTGCGCCGCCGGCCGCAGGCGGCGGGCGAGGCGCGATGGGACCCGCAGGGCGGGCGCGTGGACACCTCCGCGCTGTCCGGCTGCGACGCGGTGGTGAACCTGGCGGGCGCCGGGGTCGGCAACCGGCCCTGGACCAAGGGGTACAAGGAGGAGATCCGGGCCAGCCGGGTGCTGGGTACCCGCACGCTGGCGCGGGCCGTCGCCGCGCTGGAGAGCCGCCCGCGGGTCTTCGTCTGCGGCAGCGCGATCGGCTTCTACGGCGACACCGGGCAGCGCGCGGTCGACGAGGACGCGCCCGCCGGGCAGGGGTTCCTGCCCTCGGTGTGCGTGGAGTGGGAGGCGGCCGCCGCGCCCGCCCAGGAGGCGGGGGTGCGCACGGTGTTCGTCCGCACGGGACTGGTGGTGGCGCGCGGCGGCGGGGCGTGGGGGAAGCTCTTCCCGCTGTTCAAGGCCGGGTTGGGGACGCGCTTCGGGGACGGCAGTCAGTACTGGTCCTATGTCGCGCTGCACGACGAGGTGGCGGCGATCCGGCATCTCATCGACCGCGACGACCTGTCGGGGCCGTTCAACGTGACCGCGCCGAAGCCGCTGCCGAACCGTGAGATCACCGCGGCGATGGGGCGGGTGCTGAACCGGCCCGCCGTTCTCTCGGCACCCGCGCCGGTGCTGAAGCTGGCACTGGGCGACATGGCGGGCGAGGTGCTGGGCAGTCAACGGGTGCTGCCGAAGCGGCTGTTGGAGTCGGGGTTCGTGTTCGCGCTGCCGGGGATCGAGGACGCGGTCCGCGCGGCGCTCGGCTGAACGCCTGCCGGACGTACGCCCGTCCGCCTGTCTGTCCGTCCACCCGCCCGTCCGTCCGTCTGTCCGTCTGTCCGTCTGTCCGTCTGTCCGTCTGTCCGTCTGTCCGTCCGCCCGGGGAGGAAGCCGCAGGAAGGACGTGGGGACAAGGCACGTCCGGACAAAGGGAGTCGGCGACCATGTGCGACCGCTGTGCGACCGTGCCCTGTCCATGCGCGACTGCCGCTGACCGGTCGTGGTCCTAACCTCGACCCGGACTCGGGTATCCCCGGAGCCCATTGGGGGCATGACGTCTCCACCGGCCGCGCAACCTCGAGGAGGGGCACGTGCTACAGCCCGCGTTTCAGGCGGACGTCGTCGTGGTGGGAGCCGGGGTCGCCGGGCTCTCCGCAGCACAGAGACTGACCAGCGCAGGGGTCAGTACAGCCGTTCTGGAGGCCGCCCCCTGTCCGGGCGGCCGTATGTCGACCGAGAAGGTCGACGGGTTCCGGCTCGACCGGATCGGGCAGCTGCTGTCCACGGCGTATCCGGAGCTCGCCCTGACACCCGGCCTCGGCGCACTCGTCCTGCGCCGCTTCGATCCGGGCGTCCTGCTGCACGGAGACGGGCGCCGGCACCGGGTCGGCGCCCCCGTGCAGCGCGGGAGCGCGAGGGGCGCACTTCACGCTGTGCGCGCCTTCGCGAGCGCCCCCCGTCCCCAGCAGCCGGGCAACCCGGTCGGCACCGCCGTCGACCAGGCACGGCTCGGCGCGGCGCTGGCCCGGCTGGCCGCCGTGCCCGTCGAGCGGCTGCTGGCCCGGCCGGAGGCGCCCGCGGGTCAGGCCCTCGTTGCCCGCGGTCTGCCCGCCCGCACGGTCGACGGCTTTCTGCGTCCGCTCCTCGCCGCGCTGCTGTGCGACCCGGGGCTGAGCACCTCGAGCCGCTGCGCCGACCTCGCCCTGCGCGCCTTCGCGAGCGGACGGCTGTGCGTGCCGGAGGGCGGTGCCGAGGTGCTGCCGGAGCTGCTGGCGCGCACCCTGCCGCCGGGCACGGTGCACACCGGCGTCCGCGTCACCTCGGTGTCCACCACCTCGGTGACCACCGCCGAGCACGGCGAGTTCCGCTGCCGCGCGGTGCTGCTGGCCACGGACGCCCGCACCGCCGCCGAGCTGCTCCCGGGCCTGCGGGTGCCGGACTTCCACCCGGTGACGGTGCTGCACCACACCACGGACCTGCCGCCGCGGACCGGCGCCTCGCTGCTGCTGGACGCCGACCGGGGCGGCCCGGTCTCCCACACCGCGGTGATCAGCGAGGTGGACCCGGCCAGGGCACCCGCGGGCAGGGCCCTGATCAGCTCGACCGTCCTCGGCACCCCGCCACCGGACGTCGACACGGCCGTGCGCACGCACCTCGCGCGCCTGTACGGCACCTCGACCTCCCGCTGGGAGACCCTGGCCGTCCACCACACCCCGGAGGCGGTGCCCGCCATGCGCCCGCCGCACGACCTGCACCGCCCGGTGCGCCTGCTGGCGGGCCTGTACGTCTGCGGCGACCACCGGGACACCAGTTCGATCCAGGGCGCCCTGCACTCGGGCCACCGCGCCTCCACGGCGATCCTGACGGACCTCGGGGCGGCGGGCGGCCTGCACACCGCGGCGCCGCTGCCCTCGACCCGCGCCGCCTGACCCCGCCCGGCGGGGCCGGGCCGCGAGCTCTCACGGTCCCGCCCCACCGGGCACACGGGGCGGCCCACGGAACCGCACACGGCCGGGTCCGGCCGGACCCGCCCGGTCCCGCCCCACCGGACACACGGGCGGTCACGGAACCGCGCAGGGCCTCGGGCCCCTACCCCAGCGCGGCGATCCTGTCGCGGTACCCCCGCACGGGCGCGGCGTCCCGGTACGGCTCCAGCCTCCGCTCGAAGTCCCTGACGTACTCCACCGCCCGCACCGACCGCATCTCCACGGCCTGCCCGGCCGCCTCGGCGCCCAGCGCGCAGGCCTGGTCCAGTTCGCCCAGCCCCAGCCGCGCGGTGGCCAGCACCACCCGGCAGAACAGCCTGCTGCGGGCGAAGCCGGGTGACCTCAGCTGCAGGGACCGCTCCGCGTGCTGCGCGGCCGCGCGGAACTGCTGGAGGTCCCGGTGGCAGTGCCCGAGCTCGTCGGCGAGCTGCGCCTCGTCGTAGAACCGGGCCCAGTGCGGCACCTCGTCGCCGGGCCGGGCCGCCTCCAGCGCGCGCTCGGCGCGCACGAGGGAGGCGGTGCAGGCCCGCACCTCCCCCAGCACCCCGTGCCCGCGCGCCTCGGCGGCGTGCAGCAGTGCCTGCACCACGGGCGGCGCCGAGCCCCCGACGCCCTGCTGGGCGACCCGGGCCAGCTGCACGGCCTCGCGCCCGTGGCCGAGGTAGACGGCCTGCCGGCTCATGGTGACCAGCACATAGGAGCCGTACGCCCGGTCCGCGGCGGCCTGCGCCAGCCGGAGGGCCTGGACGAAGTACCGCTGGGCGAGCCCGTGCGCGGCGATGTCGTACGAGGTCCAGCCGGCCAGCCGGGTCAGGTCGGCGGCCGCCGCGAACAGCCGGCGCCCGGTCTGCTCGCCGTAGGAGCCCCGCAGCATCGGCTCGCACTCGTGCTCCAGGTAGCGCACCAGGGCCTGGCGGGCGTGGCCGCCGCCGTACATGTCGTCCAGGGTGCGGAACAGGTCGCCCACCGAGCGCAGGGCCGAGATGTCGCCGCCGGTGACCCGCTGGCCGGGGCCGCGCTCGGCCTGGCCGCGCTGGCGGGGCACGACGGGCCGGGCCTGCACGGGTACCCGGGCCGCCGGCTGTTCGCCGCGGCCGACCTTCTCGTCGGCCCGGCCGATCAGCCAGTCCCGGCTGGGCACCACGAGCCCGGCCGGGGTGAACGCGATCTTGCGCAGCTCGGCATGGCTGCCGGAGTCCTTGCGCCACAGGCCGCTGACGATGTCGACGGCCTCCTCGGGGCCGCCCGCGAACTCCAGCCCGGCGTAGACCGGGGCGCACGCGTCGAGGCCCAGGTCCTGGGCGGTGAGCCGGCGGCCGAGGCGCCGGGTGAAGACCTCGGCGATCAGTGCGGGCGTGGTGCCCCGCGGCTGCTGGCCGCGCAGCCAGCGGGTGACGGATGTCTTGTCGTATCTGAGATCGAGCCCGTGCTCCAGACCGAGCTGGTCCACGCGACGGGCGAGACCCGCGTTGGAGAACCCCGCTTCTGCGATGAGTGCGGCGAGTTGACGGTTGGGAGTGCGCTGCGCGGGTCGTTCCGTCATGTGCGGTGCGATCTCCTGCCTTCCGGGCCTTCCGAAGTGCCTGGAATTGCCTGTGAGCAGCCCTTATGGCCTTATGAACGGCGCGAATGTAGCGGAGCGTGAGCATGCCGTCGCACACTTCGGTGCCCATTCATCCGATCGTGTGAGGATTGACCTCGGAGCTGACGTGCGACGGGGAGTCGTACAGTGGCGTGGGCGCGTTTCGTGCCTTACGACTTCGAGGAGGCGCTTGCCGTGAGTGAGCTGCGGTTCGTGCGTATGGGGTTCGGCGCCGAGGCCGTCGAGTACCAGCAGGCCTGGGACGAGCAGCGCCGGGTGCACGCGGCGCGGTTCACCGACGAGGTCCCGGACACCGTGCTGCTCCTGGAGCACCCGCCCGTCTACACGGCCGGCCGGCGCACCTCCGACGACGAGCGTCCGCTGGACGGCACCCCGGTGGTGGACGTGGACCGCGGCGGCAAGATCACCTGGCACGGGCCGGGCCAGCTCGTGGGCTACCCGATCCAGAAGCTGCCGCGCCCCGTGGACGTGGTCGCGCACGTGCGGCGACTGGAGGAGGCCCTCATCCTCACCTGCGCGGAGTTCGGCCTGGAGACGACCCGGGTCGAGGGCCGCAGCGGGGTGTGGGTGCTCGGCGACCCGGTGGAGCGGCGCCCGTCGCTCGGCGGCCTCTCCCTCGACTTCGACCCCAGGCTGCACGACGACGAGTTCGATCCGCGGCTCAACGGCCCGGAGTACGCCCCGTCCAACGCCGGGCAGCGCCGCGAGGACCGCAAGATCGCCGCGATCGGCATCCGCGTGGCCAAGGGCGTGACCATGCACGGCTTCGCCCTGAACGTGAATCCGGACAACGTCTGGTTCGACCGGATCATCCCCTGCGGCATCCGCGACGCGGGGGTCACCTCCCTGGCCAACGAACTGGGCAGGGACATCACGATCGCCGAGGTCCTGCCGGTCGCGGAGCGCCATCTGCGGGCCGTGCTGGAGCACGCGGACCTCAGGCCCCGCGTGATCGAGAAGACACCGGCCGCGTAGCGGGAATGGACTCCCGAGCCCTGAGGTTGGCCTCACGGGCAAGGCCCAGTGAGCACGGGCGTACCCTGGTGTACGCCGAAGAATCGAAGACTACGGTCTCAGTAGTCAGCAGGGAGCCGGTCGTGTCCGCAGTCTCACCCGACGGACGCAAGATGCTGCGCCTGGAGGTCCGCAACAGCCAGACCCCCATCGAGCGCAAGCCCGAGTGGATCAAGACCCGGGCGAAAATGGGTCCCGAGTACTCCAAGATGCAGAACCTCGTCAAGAGCGAGGGCCTGCACACGGTCTGCCAGGAAGCCGGCTGCCCGAACATCTACGAGTGCTGGGAGGACCGCGAGGCCACCTTCCTCATCGGCGGCGACCAGTGCACCCGGCGCTGCGACTTCTGCCAGATCGACACCGGCAAGCCCGAGGCCCTCGACCGCGACGAACCCCGCCGCGTCGGCGAGTCCGTCGTCACCATGGACCTCAACTACGCCACCATCACCGGCGTCGCCCGCGACGACCTCGAGGACGGCGGCGCCTGGCTCTACGCCGAGACCGTCCGTGAGATCCACCGCCAGACCGCGAACCGCGAGGCCGGCCGCACCAAGGTCGAACTCCTCGCCCCGGACTTCAACGCCGTCCCCGAGCAGCTCGCCGAGGTCTTCTCCTCCCGCCCCGAGGTCTTCGCGCACAACGTCGAGACCGTCCCCCGGATCTTCAAGCGCATCCGCCCCGGCTTCCGCTACGACCGCTCCCTGAAGGTCATCACCGACGCCCGCGACTTCGGCCTGGTCACCAAGTCCAACCTGATCCTCGGCATGGGCGAGACCCGCGAAGAGGTCAGCGAGGCCCTGCGCCAGCTGCACGAGGCCGGCTGCGAACTGATCACCATCACCCAGTACCTGCGCCCCTCCGTCCGCCACCACCCCGTCGAGCGCTGGGTCAAGCCCCAGGAGTTCGTCGAGCTCAAGGACGAGGCCGAGCAGATCGGCTTCTCCGGCGTCATGTCCGGCCCCCTCGTCCGCTCCTCCTACCGCGCCGGCCGGTTGTATCAGATGGCCGTCGAGAAGCGCGGCAGTTTCGAGGCGGTCCAGGCGGTCTGACCTCCGGCACCGGTCCGGCCTCCGGCACCGCTCACCGGGCACGACAGAACCGTGTGAATTCGGGCACAAGCAACTACCCGGCAGTAAAAGGTAGTTGGGCGCGGCCCCGGCAGTCCCCGCAGATGGGGGCGCACGCCGGGGCCGCGCTCGCGTCAGCGGGCCCTCGAAAGGCTGCGCAAAAAGGTTTCATTGCTGTTTGACCCCTCGGTCACGTGCTGGTAACACCAAACAGTGACGCTTGACTCACTCCACGTAGACACACCGAGGGGGCCCTTCACGATGCAGGCAGCACCCGTCAACGACGTAATGCCGACCAGCACGCGCGCCACCGCCATCCCGTCCTTCGCCGAGGCCCTGCGCACCGTCGAGTCGCTGCTGATGAGCGGCGGCCAGCGCACGGCCCGCCGCAACGCCTGGACCTCCGTCCTGGAGGACCGTGCCCGCGCCAAGGACCGCGTCGAGGCGCAGAGGTTCCTGGAGCAGGCCGCCTCGGGCCGTTCCTGACCGGTCCTGGACCACGGCTGCCCCGCCTCTGTCCCATCCCTGTCCCGCCCCTCTCCCGCCCCGGACGGCACTGGGCGTCGTCCGCGCTCTCGGGGCCACGTAGACTTCGTGGCATGGCGAGGCAGGAAAACGCGGCGGAGGCCGCCAACCCCGGGCGACTGAAGCAGATCGCTCTGACCTACAAGATGACCCGCAGGGCCGACAAGAAGATCGGTCTTGTACTCGCGGCTGTCGGAATCGTCACCTTCGGTGTCTTCCTCGCGATCGGCTTCTTGATCGGTCACCCCATCTATCTCGGCATCCTGGGCGTACTGCTCGCCTTCCTCGCGACGGCGATCGTGTTCGGGCGCCGGGCCGAGCGGGCCGCCTTCGGGCAGATGGAGGGCCAGCCGGGCGCGGCCGCGGCCGTGCTGGACAACATCGGCCGGGGCTGGACGACCACCCCCGCGGTGGCGATGAACCGCAACCAGGACGTGGTGCACCGGGCCGTCGGCAAGGCCGGCATCGTCCTGGTGGCCGAGGGCAACCCGAACCGGGTCAAGAGCCTGCTGGCGGCCGAGAAGAAGAAGATGAACCGCATCGTGGCGGACGTGCCGGTGACCGACATCATGGTGGGCACGGGCGAGGGCCAGGTCGAGCTGAAGAAGCTGCGCACGAGCATGCTGAAGCTGCCGCGTGTCCTGACCGGCCCGCAGGTCACCGCGACCAACGACCGACTGCGCGCGCTCGGCGACCTGATGAGCAACATGCCGCTGCCGAAGGGTCCGATGCCGAAGGGCATGAAGCTGCCCAAGGGCGGCCAGAAGAACCGCTGACCCACTCCCGTACACGACGATGGGGCGCCCGGTGACGGATCACCGGGCGCCCCATCGTCGTGTACGGGACGGACCTCGCACGCCTTCGTCTTGTACGGGACGGGCCTCGCGCCCCGGCGGCGTGGTCGGAGGACGTGCCCGCCGCCCGGCGGCCTGGCCGGAGGACGCGCCCGCGTCCCGGCGTCGTCGTGTGCGGGTGCATGCGAGCGTATGCGGGGGTCCGCGGTCAGATGCGGACCTCGACCGTGCGGGCCAGCCGGTCGTGCAGGCCGCGGCCGTCGCGGTCCCAGATGAGCGCGGGGACGGCCAGGCACAGCAGCAGGGTCCGGACCAGGCTGCGCACCGGGCTGACGGTCTTGGTGTCGAGGGTGATCACCCGCAGACCGAAGATGCGCTTGCCGGGCGTGGAGCCGATCGTGCCCACGGTCAGGGCGCTCAGCACGAAGAAGACGAGCAGCGCCCAGTTGCCGGTCGACTGGCCGTAGCCGTCGGTGATCAGGCCGTATGCGATGAGCATGCACACCGCCCAGTCGACGGCGAGGGCGCCGAGGCGCCTGCCGGGACGGGCGACCGAGCCGGGCCCCTGGCGCGGCAGACCGAGTTGCTCACCGGGGTATCCGAGGTCGGCACCCGCTTCCTCCATGGCCGCGCGGGGCCCGGAGAGCCATGATCCGATTGCTTGCCTCTTGTCCACCCGTACACCGTACTGCGCCTGATTTCGACCGCGGGACGGCGGGGGGTGTCGGAGCTACTGTGGACAGTGGGCTGGTTAACTTCTGCGAAACAAATGGGTCACGCCCGAGAAATCACCCGTCCCTAGGGTCGGGACGAGCGTGTGCCACCGCACTGGCCGCACGAACGATCTACCACCCCGGCCCGCCGGCCGGAAGTAGGAGGAGCTGGATGTTCCAGAACGCCGACGAGGCCAAGAAGTTCATCGCGGACGAGGACGTCAAGTTCGTCGACGTCCGGTTCTGCGACCTGCCGGGCGTCATGCAGCACTTCACCGTGCCCGTCGAGGCGTTCGACCCGGACGAGGAGCTCGCGTTCGACGGTTCGTCGATCCGCGGTTTCCAGGCCATCCACGAGTCCGACATGGCGCTGCGCGCCGACCTGTCGACGGCCCGCGTCGACCCGTTCCGCCGCGACAAGACGCTCAACATCAACTTCTTCATCCACGACCCGATCACGGGCGAGCAGTACTCCCGTGACCCGCGCAACGTGGCGAAGAAGGCCGAGGCGTACCTGGCGTCGACCGGTATCGCGGACACCGCGTACTTCGGTCCCGAGGCCGAGTTCTACGTCTTCGACTCCGTCCGCTTCGCGACGGGCGCGAACGAGTCCTTCTACCACATCGACTCCGAGGCGGGTGCCTGGAACACCGGCGCCCTGGAGAACAACCGCGGGTACAAGGTCCGCTACAAGGGCGGCTACTTCCCGGTCCCGCCGGTCGACCACTTCGCCGACCTGCGCGCCGAGATCTCCCTCGAGCTGGACAAGCAGGGCCTGAAGGTCGAGCGCCAGCACCACGAGGTGGGCACCGCCGGCCAGGCCGAGATCAACTACAAGTTCAACACGCTGCTCGCCGCGGCCGACGACCTCCAGCTCTTCAAGTACATCGTGAAGAACGTGGCCTGGCGCAACGGCAAGACCGCGACCTTCATGCCGAAGCCGATCTTCGGTGACAACGGCTCGGGCATGCACGTGCACCAGTCGCTGTGGAGCAACGGCGACCCGCTGTTCTACGACGAGGCCGGCTACGCGGGTCTGTCGGACATGGCCCGCTACTACATCGGCGGCATCCTCAAGCACGCCCCGTCGCTGCTGGCCTTCACCAACCCGACGGTGAACTCCTACCACCGACTGGTGCCGGGCTTCGAGGCGCCGATCAACCTGGTGTACTCGCAGCGCAACCGCTCCGCGGCCATGCGTATCCCGATCACGGGCTCCAACCCGAAGGCCAAGCGCGTCGAGTTCCGCGCGCCCGACTCCTCCGGCAACCCGTACCTGGCCTTCTCGGCCCTGCTGCTCGCGGGCCTGGACGGCATCAAGAACAAGATCGAGCCGGCCGAGCCGATCGACAAGGACCTCTACGAGCTCGCCCCCGAGGAGCACGCGGGCGTGGCCCAGGTCCCGACCTCCCTCGGCGCCGTCCTCGACCGCCTCGAGGCCGACCACGAGTTCCTCCTCCAGGGCGACGTCTTCACGTCCGACCTGATCGAGACCTGGATCGACTTCAAGCGCACCAACGAGATCGCGCCGCTCCAGCTGCGCCCGCACCCGCACGAGTTCGAGCTGTACTTCGACGTGTGACGGACGCGCCTGCCAGGCGCCGACGATCCCCGTGTGATACGCCCGTGCCCCGCCGTTTGTACCGACGGCGGGGCACGGGCGTATGTTTTGCACGGAAGAGTTTTCGAACGCGTCCGAGGCGACACGGGGGGCCGTACATGCCGACGCACGAGCACGACGACGACCAGGGCCGGGAGTACGACCTGCGCTGGGCGGACTCCGCCGAGCACAAGGAGCCCTCGGCCCGCGCCCGGATGCTCGCCGCGCGCTGGAAGCACGATCCGCCCGGCCCGGTGCCCTTCCGCCCCGAGCCCGGCTCCCCCGGCCCCCGCCGCTCCTCCTGGATCTCCACCGCCGTGGTCCTCGGCTGCGTGGCCGCGGTGATCGTCCTGATCGGCTACCTGAACACCCGCTCGCCGTACTAGGGCTGCCGGACGGGCCTTCGGGCGAGCGGGCCCTCGGGCGAGCGGGTAAAACCCTTTACCGCCAGGGTTGTTGGCCGACGCGATGCTACGTTGTGGCTCTTGGCTCTCACCGTCGGTATCCAGGTCAGCACAGAGAACGGTTGGTCCGGTGACAACAGCCCGTCCTTCCCGTACCGCCGTCGTCGTCACAGCCCTCCCCGTGGAGTTCGCCCCTCTTCAGGACCGTCTCAGGGCGGAGAGGGCGCGGCACAAAGGGTCGCGGAGGGTCAACGCCACCGTGGTGCAGACGTTCGAGCTGGACGGTGCCTACGCCTCGTGGACGGTTCATCTGGCCCAGGTGGGCATGACGAACGTCGCCGCGGCACTGGGGACGCACGGTCTGCTGGACGTGCTGCGGCCGGATGTCGCGCTTCTCGTCGGGATCGCGGGCAGTCTCAAGGACGACATCCCGCCGGGGGACGTCGTGGTCGCCACCAAGGTGTACGAGATCCACGGTGCCAAGGTGTCGGCCGAGGGCCGCGGCGCCCGTCCCGACGCGGTGGACACCTCGCACGCCTTGTGGCAGACGGCGCTGTACGCGGAGGTCCGCAGCAAGTGCCACTTCAAGCCGATCGCTTCCGGCGACGTCGTGCTCGACTCCAGCTCCGGTGACATCCGGAGCCGGCTCAGCAGCACCTATCAGGACGCCGCGGCCCTGGAGATGGAGGGCTTCGGCTTCTGCAAGGCGGCGCAGCGCCACCGCACGGAAGCCCTCGTGATCCGCGGCATCAGTGACCGCGCGGACGGTGAGAAGGGCGCCGCCGACGCCCTGGGCGGCCAGCAGCGGGCGGCCGCGCACGCGGCGGAGGTGGCGGTCGCCGTACTCATGGAGCACCAGCCCGAAGGCAGCGGCGGGGCGCCACCCCCGCCCGTGGTCCCGAAGAGACCCCCGGCACGGCGCTGGGCACCGGGCGGCGGCAGCGGCGGCAGCGGGTCCGCACGCCGGATGTCCGGGGCGTGGCCGCGCACCGATCGCTTCGGACGCCGGACGAAGGTCGCCGTGCCGCTCGTCGCGCTCGCGTCGGTCCTCGCGTTCGTCGTCCATTCGTGCGGGAACGGCTGGAGCGACGGAGGGGGCCCTTCGGACGCCAAGCCGCTCTCCGGTTCCGCGTCCCCCGACCTGCCGGAGTGCGAGCGGGTGGACACCGCCCCTCTCACCATCGCCGCGTCCGCCGACAAGTCGGAGCCCATGCGCCTCGCGGCCGAGAAGTACGGCAACCGGGCCGCGGCCGGCAAGTGTCTCGCGGTGAAGGTCGAGACGGTGAACTCGGGCGAGGCGATGCGCGCCCTGGTCCGCGGGTGGAGCGAGCGCGACGGGACGAAGCCGGACGTATGGGCACCCGCGGGGAGCACCTGGCTCTCGCTGGCGAGGGCCGAGGCGAAGGGCGAGAACGCGAAGCAGTTTCCCGAACGGGCCGATTCGATCGTGCAGACCCCGCTGACGGTCGCGATGCCCCAGCCCATGGCCAAGGCCCTGAACTGGCCCGAGACACGGTTCAGCTGGCGGCAGCTGGCCGAGTGGGCGAAGCAGGCCGACGGCTTCTGGGCACGGCACAAGAACCCCGCGTGGGGCGCCTTCAAGCTCGGCAAGACCAACCCGAAGTACTCCACCTCCGGGCTCAACGCGACCGTCGCCGCCTTCTACGCCAAGACGGGCACCAGTGGTGAACTGGGCCTTCCGCACCTCGACGACAACGCCAACCAGGCATTCGTCAAGAGCATCGAGCAGGCCGCGGTCCACTACGGCGACACGACCCTGACCTTCCTCGCGAACCTTCGCGAGGCGGACCGGAGCAGCCCCGAGAAGGCCATGTCGTACATCTCCGCCGTGACGCTGGAGGAGAGCAGCGTGGCGGCGTACAACGCGGGCTACCCCTGTGGCGCGCTCAGCGCGGACGAGGGCTGCGAGAAGACCGATCCGCCGGACACCCGCCTGGTGTCGTTCTACCCGAAGGACGGAGTCCCGTTCTCCGATCACCCGTACATCGAGCTGAAGGGGACGAGCCCCGCCGAGCAGGCGGTCGCCGAAGACTTCCTCCGGTTCCTTCAGAGCCCCGGGGTCTACCGCACGTACTTCGCCCCCTACGGCTTCCGCACCCACGAGGGCGAGGTCCCCAAGGGGTCCGAGCTGCTCGTCGAGGCCAACGGCATCCCCGAGGCGGACTTCACGCGCATGCCGATGCCCGGCGGCGGCGTCCTGGGGCATCTGCTGGATGTCTGGCCCACGCTGCGCCGCCCCGCCAACGTCCGCATCGTCATCGACACGTCGGAGTCGATGAACAAGGACATCCCCGGCACCGGCGACACCAAGATGGAGCGCCTGAAGGAGGCCAGGTCGGAGCTGTTCAGCGAGTTCACCGGCGGTGACCGGGTCGGTCTGTGGAAGTTCTCCGACGCTTTCACCCTCCGCGGCGACGACGACTACAAGGAACTGGTGCCGCTCGGCAGGTATGACGCCAAGCTGCCCGGAGGACCGCGGGCGGAGCTGCTGACCAGCAACGTCGAGAGTCTGGTCGCGGAGGGCGCGACCGGGCTGAACGACACCCTCGACGCCGCGGTCAAGGCCATGCGGGACGACTACGACCCCCACGCCATCAACGCGATCGTGCTGCTCACCGACGGCTACAACGAGGACAACGAGAGCCTGTCCCAGGCGGAGCTGCTGCGGCGGATCGGCGACCCGGATCAGCCTCAGATCAGGATCTTCACCATCGCCTACGGGAGCGAGGCCGATCCGCACGACGCGGACGGGCGGAGCGCGCTCGAGGAGATCGCGAAGGCCAGTGGCGGCAAGGACTACGACGCCAGGAAGGCCGAGACGATCGAGAAGGTCATCACCAGCGTGATCTCCAACTTCTGACCGCCGTTCCTTTGCCTCCCGCAGGGCTGTCCGGCTCCGGGCGGGTGCACACTGGGCAGTGGGACGAGTGCCTGAACGCAGGGTGGTGCATCATGCACAGCCGCTTCCGGAACGACCGGCGGCTGACCGCGCGGATGACGGTCACGCTGTTCCTGCTCGGGTTGCTGTACGTGGCGTTCGTGGCCGCGCTGATCGTGCTGCTGAAGTCGTGGGTGCTGGTCGTACTGGTCGCGGCCGGGCTGCTGGGGGCGCAGTACTGGTTCTCGGACCGGATCGCGCTGTACGCGATGCGCGGGCGGGTCGTGGAGCGCGAGGAGTATCCCGAACTGCACGCCGTGGTGGACCGGCTGTGCGCGCTGGCGGCCATGCCGAAGCCGGTGGTGGCGGTGTCGGCGATGGACATGCCGAACGCGTTCGCGACGGGCCGCGATCCGGACAACGCGGTGGTCTGCGTGACGACCGGGCTGCTGCGCAGGCTGGAGCCGGGCGAGCTGGAGGGGGTGCTCGCGCACGAGCTGTCGCACGTGGCGCACAAGGACGTGGCGGTGATCACGGTCGCCTCGTTCCTCGGGGTGATCGCGGGGCTGATCGTGCGGTTCGCCTTCTACTCGCAGTTGTTCGGCGGGCGGCGGGACCAGAACACCGCGGTCGTGTTCGTCCTCGTGATGGCCGTGTCCGCCGCCGTGTACGCGATCAGCTTCCTGCTGATCCGGGCCCTGTCCCGGTACCGGGAGCTGGCCGCCGACCGGGCCGCCGCGCTGCTCACCGGGCGGCCCTCGGCGCTGGCCTCCGCCCTGACGAAGGTGACCGGGGACATCGCGCGCATCCCGACGAAGGACCTGCGGACCGCGCAGGCGTTCAACGCCTTCTACTTCACCCCCGCGCTGGGCGCCGGGCTGTCCCGGCTGTTCTCCACCCACCCGACGCTGGAGCAGCGGCTGGAGCAGCTGGGGCGGATCTCGGGCGAGCTGGGCGAGGCGGCGACGCCGGGGAAGCCCGGCTGAGACGGGGCGCCGGGATGAGGCTGCTGGACATCCTGCTGGGCCGGTCCAAGCCGGCCGTGCCGGACCTGGACCGGCTGTTCGCGCTGCCGTCGGCGGCCGTCACGCTGGAGGCCGCGGCCGGGTTCACCCCGACCGGGCGGGGCGCGGTGTGCTTCGCGACCGTGGAGGGCGCCGCGTTCGAGCAGACGCACCGCGAGGTACGGGCCCTGCTGGACGCGGACGCGGAACGGGACGGGCCTCCGGTGGAGCTGGAGGAGGACGGCTACGGATACTCCTGGCTGGTCTCCCGCCGCTCCCCCGGCGATCTGCCCCGGCTCGTCAACGACCTGCACGCGGTGAACAGTTCGATGGAGGTCAACGGCTTCGGGCCGCAACTGCTCTGCTCGCTGGCGGGCTTCCGCGACGAGGGCGGGCGCGCGCTGGCCCTGGTCTACCTCTACAAGCGCGGCACCTTCTATCCCTTCGCCCCGCTGCCCGGCGAGCGCCGGGACAACGCGCTGGAGCTGGAGGTGCGGGCGGCCCTCGCGGGCGATCTGCGGATCGAGGAGGACCTCGGACGGTGGTTCCCGGTGTGGGGGGCGCCCGGGCTGTGACGCCGGTCGGGTGCCGAGGGGGCCGGGGCCCGTCACACGTCCGGCGTCGCGCCCACCACCCCCGCCGCGATCGCCGCGCCGAGCGCCGCGTGATCGGCCAGGGTCTGGCCGGCGTAGCGCAGGGCGAAGTCGGCGACGGCGCGTTCGAAGGTGTCGGCGCTGCCGAGGTAGCCGGCGATGGCGATGCGGTCGCCGGAGCGGGCGTGGGCGCGGGCCAGCGCGGTCCCGCAGAGCCGGGCGTACAGGACGAGGTCGGAGGCGCGCATCCCGGCCACGTCCGCGGAGCCCTTCATGTCGCGCAGCTGGCGCCAGTAGTAGGCGCGGCCCTGCGGTCCGGTCATCCAGCCGAGGAAGATGTCGCCGGCGGCCTGCGTCAGCCGCTGCCCGGCGACCACGCGGTGCCCGGGGTGGACATGGGGGCCGCTCGGCAGGAACTCCTCCAGGACCGACTTGCGGGCCTCCTTGATCTGGAGGAACAGCGGGTCGTCGGCGTCCCGTCCGGCGAGCAGCACGATGAAGCAGCGCATGCCGACGCTGCCGACGCCGACGACCTTGCGGGCTGCGTCGACGAAGCGGTAGCGGTCCAGGAGCAGCCGGCGTTCCTCGGAGAGGGTGGACCGGTAGTCGCTGAAGATCTTGCGGACGGCGGCCGTGTCGGACACGCCGGCCGGTTCGATGAGGGGCGGGTCCTGGATGATGCGGCGCCGCCCGTCGACGACCTCGGTCAGTCTGCCGAGCGCGTGCAGGCTGGTGCGGCGGCGGGCCCGGGTGAGGCTGGCCTCGGCGCGGGTGCGGCGGCGGGAGGAGCGCAGCAGGGGCAGCAGGCTGTCGGCGTCGATGCGCTGGTACCAGACGTCGAGTTCGCCGAGCCGGGACAGCCGCCGGATGGTGGTCCGGTAGGCGGCGGCCGACTCCAGGGCGGCGCGGCGGGCCTTGTCGTCGCTGTGTCCGTTCTCGCGCGCGGCGACGGCGGTACTGGCGGCGAGCCGTTTGACGTCCCACTCGAAGGGGCCGGGGAAGGTCTCGTCGAAGTCGTTGAGGTCGAACAGCAGGGCGCGTTCCGGGGAGGCGAACACGCCGAAGTTCAGCAGATGGGCGTCGCCGCACAGCTGGACGGTGAGTCCGCTGTGCGGCCGGCTCGCGAGGTCGCCGGCCATCACGGCGGCCCCGCCGCGCAGGAAGGCGAACGGCGAGGCGGCCATCCGCCCGTACCGCACGGGCAGCAGTTCCGGCAGCCGGTCGCGGCCCTGCCGTTCCAGTACGCCGACGGGGTCCGGCCGGTCCACCGGCGCGAGCCACTCGGCGTGCGCGGAGCGGGGCACGCGCTTGCGCGCCGCCCTGCCCTGTTCCGTGCGTTCGGCGGGCGTGGCCATGCCGTCCTCCCCTGTCGCGCACCGTCCTGATCAGCAGTGAAAGCCGCCGGGCGGGGCGTCCGCGAGCGGGCCGGGGCGAACGGGTGAGCGGGGCGGGGCGCACGACGGCCGCGTTGTCAGTGGTGTCCGTCAGGATGGGGGGCGAGGACGGGACCGGGTGGCCAGTGCGGTGACGGGGAGGCGGGATGGGCCGGGCGCGGCGGTATGTCGACGGGGCCGAGCGGCGGGCGCGGCTGGGTGCGCGGCACCGGCTGGCGGGCGCGGCGCGGGCGGCGGGCCCGGAGGAGGTGACCGGGTCGCTGGTGGCGCTGCACGGCACGGACCCGGCGACGGTGTTCCTCTCGGTGGGCGCGCGGCTCGCGGAGCCCGCCGGGACGGTGTCGTCGACCGAGCGGGCGCTGTACGAGGAGCGGTCCCTGGTCCGGATGCACGGCATGCGGCGCACGGTGTTCGTGTTCCCGGCGGAGCTGACGGCGGTCGTGCACGCCTCGACGGGGCTGACGGTCGCGGCGCGCGAGCGGGCCAGGCTGGTGAAGGACATGGCAACGGCCGGGGCACCGGACGCGGACTGGCTGGCGGACGTCGAGCGGGCGACGCTGGCGGCGCTGGAGCGGCGGGGCCAGGCGACGGCGGCCGAGCTGTCCGGGGACGAGCCGAGACTGCGCGAGCAGTTCGTGTACGCGGCCGGGAAGAGCTACGAGGGCGTCCACACGGTGTCGTCGCGGCTGCTGACGGTGCTGGGCACGGAGGGCAAGGTGGTGCGCGGCCGCCCGCTGGGCTCCTGGACGTCCGGACAGTTCCGCTGGGCTCCCGCTCCCCCGCATCCCGGGCTGGACGAGGCGGCCGCGCAGGCCGCTCTGCTGGAGCGCTGGCTGAGGTGCTGCGGGCCGGCCACGGAGGCGGACCTGAAGTGGTGGACGGGCTGGAAGGTCACCGACGTACGGCGGGCGCTGGCCGCGGCCGGGGCCGAGGAGGTGACGGTGGACGAGGGCACGGGCTTCGTGGCCCCGGGCGACGGCGGGCCGCCGGCCGCTCCGTCCGGACCGTGGGCGGCGCTGCTGCCGGCCCTGGACCCGACGGCGATGGCCTGGCAGCAGCGCGACTGGTACCTGGCCCCGGAGCTGCGCCCGGCCCTGTTCGACCGCAGCGGCAACGTCGGCCCGACGGTGTGGTGGAACGGCCGGGTGGTGGGCGGCTGGGCGCAGCGGGCGGACGGCGAGATCGTCTGGCGGCTCCTCGGCTCCGGGGACGTGGGCCGGGAGGCCGGGGCGGCGATCGCGGTGGAGGCGGAGCGGCTGGCGGGCTGGGTCGGCGCGACCCGGCTCACCCCGCGTTTCCGGACGCCGCTGGAGCGGGAGTTGACGGGGTGAGGGGACGTCCGCGGTGCGGAGTGGGGAGCGACGTCCCGCGTAACGGGGTCGAGGCGCGCCTCGGGTGGCGGCCCGGGGTGAGGGGGCGTCCGCGGTCCGGGTGGGGGGCCGGCGTCCCGGGTGACGGGTCGAGGGGCCCTCGGGTGGCGGCCGGGGTGAAGGGGAACGCCGGGTGCCTGGCGGGCACCCGGCGTGGACGTCACCGGCTGTAGCGCAGGAACGCGCGGACCATGTGGCAGGTCGTGTCCGACGGCGGGTGGACGCCGATCTGCTCGGCGGTGCTGCGTATGGTCTCGTTGCGGGCCTGGTCGGGGACGTAGACGCCCGAGTCGAGCAGGGCGATGGCGAGACGCATCGCCTTCAGGCGGCGGTTGTGCGTGATGTACCACTCGCGCGGCCGGCCCGGCGGCAGCGTCCGCTTCTCCACGGGCGCGTAGGGCAGGTCGAGCAGGACGGGTCGCTTCGCGGTGGACTGGGTCGGCAGCGGCTTCTGCTTGAGTGCGGCAGCGGGCACGGGCATCCTCCTGTCGCGGTCAGGGTGTCCTCCGAAGCCATCCGGCGACCTCGGCGACATCCTCGAACACTGCTTCTATTCTACTGCCCCCCACTGACAAAAGCCCCTGGCCACGAGGGCTTTCGAGGACCCCCCAGGTACCGTGAGCCCATGGAGATCTGGATCAACCCCGCCTGTTCCAAGTGCCGCAGCGCCATCGGCCTGCTCGACGCCGAGGGGGCCGAGTACACGGTCCGGCGCTATCTGGAGGACGTGCCCAGCGAGGCCGAGATCCGGGAGGTGCTGGAGCGGCTCGGGCTGGAGCCGTGGGACATCACCCGTACCCAGGAGGCCGTCGCCAAGGAGCTGGGGCTCAAGGAGTGGGCTCGCGACGAGGCCTCCCGCGAGCGGTGGATCGCGGCGCTGGCCGCGCACCCCAAGCTGATCCAGCGGCCGATCATCACCGCGGAGGACGGCACGGCGGTCGTCGGCCGCACGGACGAGGCCGTGCGGGACGCGCTGTCCCGAAAGTGACGGCCTCGTAGGGGTGTTGGGCATTTGTCGCTCGGGGTGAGCCGAGGCCGTGTGGGCTGTTACCCTCCGCGGCCATGACTTCCGGTGATCATGGAACACCCGACGGATACGACGCCCGGCCCGGACAGCCCATACCCGCACAGCCCTGGCCCGGACAGCCCCAGCCGCACTACGGACAGCCGGGAACCCCGCAGGGCCCGCCGGAGACACCGCAGGGCCGGCCGGACGCGGCACCGTACGGCCACCAGCCCCCGCACGGTCACCAGACCGGACCCGTGTACGGCCACCGCCCCGACCCCGCCCACGACGACCAGCCCGCCACCCCGTACGGCCACCAGCCCCCGTCTCCCTACGGCCACCAACCCACCGCCCCGTACGGGCATCAGCCCGCGCCCCTCCACGGTCACCCAGGGGCACCCTACGGCGGGCCGGACCCGCAGGCCGCCTGGGCCGCCGAGCGGGAGCGGTCGCGCCGCCGGCGCGGACGGCGGGTGGCGGTCGCGGTGACGGGCGGCGTACTGACGGCGGCCGTGGCCGCGGGCGCCGTACTGCTCACCGGCGACGACGAGGACCCGGCGGCGGCGCCCGCCACCACCCGGAGCACCACCTCCGAGCCCTCCGGCTCCCCCGCGGTCCCCCGCGTCGACATCGGCGAGCCCTCCAACGCCCCGAGCGCGCTGCCCTCGCTCCTGGCCCGCCCGGTCATCGGCGCGGAGCAGGCGTTCCCGAAGGAGACGGTGACGCTGGAGGACGGCTCGGTCTACGAGCGCGTCGACATGGCCACCACCACCGACTGCGCGCGCGGGATGTCGGCGGAGCTGGCAGAGCTGATTGAGCAGGGCGAGCCGTGCGCGCGGATGACGGCGGCGCTGTTCACCGACGCGGACCGGCGCTCGCAGGTGACCGTGTCCGTGCTGAGCTTCGATCGCCCCGGGGACGCCTCCCGGGTGTTCGCGATGGCGTCCATGGACCCGGTGACCTACCAGGTCGTCTCGCTGGACCCGGCGCCCGGGGCGGGGCTGCCGACCGTGCCGCCGGGGTCGCCCGGACTGTTCGAGCGGCTGATGACCGTGCGGTCGGTGGTGTTCGCCAACGGGCAGTGGGGCGACGGCGCCGAGACGGGAGAGGCGGAGCTGACCCGCCAGACACAGGGCCTGCTGCAGTACGTCAACGACGACGTGCTGGCGTACGAGGAGAACCGGCCGAAGGAGTGAACGATGCTCAACTTGCGTGTGACGCAGGTTACTTGAAACCACTGGCGTAACTGCTGAGTAACTCCGTTCGGGATCTCGTACATAGCGGCGTACTCTCCCCGACTCTTAGGAGGCGCGCATGTCGCGCAGGAGGACCCTCAGTGCGAAGAAGAAGGTGGCGCTGCTCGTGAGCGCCGCCACGGTGGCGGGCGGTGGTGCCTTCGTCATGGCGAGCACCTCCAACGCCGCGCAGTCGGCGAAGGACTCGACCGTCTGCCAGGGACTCGCCACCGCGCTCGGCAACAACGAGCGGTTCATCGCGGACCAGAAGGCCAAGCCCGACGCCCAGTCGGCGGCGCGGATCGCCAACCGCGAGGCCGTCATCGCCCAGATCAAGGTGCAGCAGCAGGCGTCCGATTGCGTCGTTGGGGAGTCGGCTCAGGGCTCCCAGGCGGCGGGCAACGGCCAGCAGGGCCAGGGCCAGCAAGGCAACGGTCAGCAGGCCGGCGGCGGCCAGCAGGCGGGCGGCGGTCAGCAGGCCGGTGGCGGCCAGCAAGCGGGCGGCGGTCAGCAAGCGGGCGGCGGTCAGCAGGCGGGCGGCGGTCAGCAGGCGGGTGGCGGTCAGGCCGCCCAGCCGCCGGCCGCGTCCGGCCAGCAGGTCTGCAACGGCTCCACGGTCACGCTCTCCGGTGAGGGCGGCGCCCCTGCCGCGTCCAGCAACCAGTTCCCGGCCGGCACGAAGCTCAAGGTCACCAACCTCGACAACAACAAGTCCACGACCGTCGAGGTCACCTCGGTCTCCGGCAGCTGTGTCCTGCTGAACAACGCCGCCTTCGAACAGGTCCGCGAGCCCGGCAAGTTCCTGATCCGCCGGGCAGTGATCGAGAAGGTGGGGTGAGGCTCAGCCGGACAGGAAATCGCTGAGGCGGCGGACCGTGTCGTCGGGCGCCGACTGCGGCAGCGCGTGATGGGAGACGTCCGGCAGGACGACGGCCTCCACGCGCGGCAGCAGCGCACGCGCCCTGTCCGCCACCGCATACGTGTCATGTGTCCTGCTGTTCGCGGCCACGAGCAGCAGGACCGGCACGTCGAGACCGCGCAGCGCCCCGGGCGCCGGGCGCGGTCCGGCCACCGGTCTCGTGGAAGGGAAGCCGGCGGCCGCCTCCTGGAGACGGAGCCAGTCGGGGTCCGTGAGGGAACCCCCCGTCTCCCACTCCAGGAACGCCCGGACGCGGCGCGGCGAGGGCCGCAGCAGCATCGGCAGGGCACGCAGCAGGTAGGCCGCCTTGAACCCGGCGAAACACCTGGTCGGGTCCAGGAGGAACAGGCGGCGCACCCGCCGCGGTGCGCGCAGCGCGTAGTGCAGGGCGATCCAGGCACCGTAGGAGTGTCCGCCCAGGGCAGCCGCGTCGACGCCCAGCCCGTCGAGCAGTGAGTCCAGCCACGCCGTGAGGTCGGCGACCGTTCGGAGGGGACGGTCGCCGGCCCGGTCGCTGAGACCGGGCGCACCGACCAGGTCCACGGCGTACACCCGGTGGGTCCGGGCCAGTTCGTGCGCCTGGGCGTACCAGGAGGCCGAGGTCGCGCCCCCGCCGCCGGGCAGCAGCACGAGCGCGGGCCCCTCGTGCGGGCCGCAGATGTTCACGAAGGCCGTGCCGTACGGCGTGGGGACCTCGGCCGTCTCCCGTCCGGCCGGCCACTTCGCCATGACCTTGTCGTACGCGGTGCGGAAGCCGTCCGGGTCGAACGTTCCGTGCGTGCCCATCGCCGCATCACCTCTATTATCTCGTTGAGCGAGATTGTCGTGAAGCGAGATGATAGTCGGAAGGGACGCGGGATGCAGGAGCAGGGGCCGGAGCTGGAGATCGTCCATCTGCTGCGCGCGACGACGGTCGAACTCGGCCTGCACAGCGCGCGGTTCGCGAACCGCAACGGCATGCACCCCACCGACGTACGCGCCCTGATCGCCCTGATGGACGCCTCGCGCTCGGACGAGGAGCTGACCGCCGGGCGGCTCGGCGCGGCGCTGGGGCTGAACTCGGC
Organism: Streptomyces sp. NPDC005017; assembly: GCF_042873115.1. Taxonomy (NCBI): domain Bacteria; kingdom Bacillati; phylum Actinomycetota; class Actinomycetes; order Kitasatosporales; family Streptomycetaceae; genus Streptomyces; species Streptomyces sp. NPDC005017. The sequence goes on from NZ_JBIALD010000011.1 coordinate 46,197, forward strand.
GGGCACCACGGCCCTGGTCGACCGGCTCGAGCGGGCCGGGCTCGTCCGCCGGGTGCGCGGGACCCGGGACCGCCGCCAGGTCGTCGTCCAGGTCGAGGAACGCGCCGTGGAACTGGGCTGGTCCTTCTTCGGGCCGCTCATCGGCCGGGCGGTGGAGCTGCTGCGGGAGTGCGACGAGGGGGAGCGGGCGGCCATCCGCCGGTTCCTGAGCGGCGTACGGGACGCGGCGGCGGAGCAGGAACAGGGACCGGTAACGACACGGGAGTAGCGGCCGGGCGCGCGGCGGGACCGGGGACGGGGCCCGGGCGAGCGCATCGGGCGCATTCCCCTCGCATACGAACCCTCACCGGCCACGCCTCTGCGAGTGCGAACGGCCCGTCCCCCCGGGGCCCCTCACCCGGCGGGGACTCACGACGTGAGATGGGGCACACCAACGCCAGGTAACACGGGGTTCACATTCGAGCAATGACCGGGAAATCGCCCGTTGACAGGCTGCGGGGCATCGACGGCGGCGCTCCGGTGCCGCAGCGCCGCAGAACCCGCAAGCGTGTGAAGACCCACCCCCGAAGGAAGTGGCCCCGTGACCTTCAAGGCTGAGTACATCTGGATCGACGGCACCCAGCCGACCGCCAAGCTCCGCTCCAAGACCAAGATCATCGCGGGTGCGCCCGCCGGTCTGGACGCGCTGCCGATCTGGGGCTTCGACGGGTCCTCCACGAACCAGGCCGAGGGCCACGCCTCGGACCGCGTCCTCAAGCCGGTCTTCACCTGCCCGGACCCGATCCGCGGCGGCGACGACATCCTCGTCCTGTGCGAGGTCCTGAACATCGACATGACGCCGCACGAGTCCAACACCCGTGCCGCGCTCGCCGAGGTCTCCGAGCGGTTCGCCGCCCAGGAGTCGATCTTCGGCATCGAGCAGGAGTACACCTTCTTCGACGGCGCCCGTCCGCTCGGCTTCCCCGAGGGCGGCTTCCCGGCCCCGCAGGGCGGCTACTACTGCGGTGTCGGCGCCGACGAGATCTTCGGCCGCGACATCGTCGAGAAGCACCTGGACAACTGCCTCAAGGCGGGCCTGGGCATCTCCGGCATCAACGCCGAGGTCATGCCCGGCCAGTGGGAGTTCCAGGTCGGCCCGCTGGCCCCGCTGGAGGTCTCCGACCAGCTGTGGGTGGCCCGCTGGCTGCTCTACCGCACGGCCGAGGACTTCGGCATCTCCGCCACCCTCGACCCCAAGCCGGTCAAGGGCGACTGGAACGGCGCCGGCGCGCACACCAACTTCTCCACCAAGGCGATGCGCGAGGGCTACGACGCCATCATCACCGCCGCCGAGTCGCTGGGCGAGGGCTCCAAGCCGCTCGACCACGTCAAGAACTACGGCGCCGGCATCGACGACCGTCTGACCGGTCTGCACGAGACCGCCCCGTGGGACAAGTACTCCTACGGCGTCTCCGACCGCGGTGCCTCCGTCCGCATCCCGTGGCAGGTCGAGAAGGACGGCAAGGGCTACATCGAGGACCGCCGCCCGAACGCCAACGTGGACCCGTACGTCGTGACGCGTCTGATCGTCGACACCTGCTGCTCCGCCCTGGAGAAGGCCGGCCAGGTCTGATCCGCCGCGAGGCTTCCCGACGGGGGGCGTCCACCGATGAGGTGGACGCCCCCCGTCCGTTTTCCCGCCCGGCATGTCGGGGTGTCGCCATGAACGGCGAGGGCGGTCCGGCCGTCAATGCCTCGACGGAGCACGGAGACACCCACCTGCGGCCCGCCGAGGACCGGCTGCGGCAACCGGTGCGGCGGATCGGCGGGCGGGGCGACCGCCGGATCGTGCTGCAGCGGGTCCCCGGCCTGCCCGACGTGTTCGCCCGGGTGTGGCGCGAGAAGCGCGGGGACTACCGTCTGGAGCACCGCGCGGGCCCGGACGGGGAACGCCCTCCACGGCACGCGTCTCAAGGGCATCACCGCCCGGGAGGACCTCGCCTGCCGCCGGGGCCGCGGCAGGACGGAGACCGGCGCCGAACGCGAGGGCGCGCGGGTTCGTCTTCTTCCACCGGCAGGTCACCGAGTACGCGGCCGAGGGCCGTGGACTGACCCTGCACTACGGCGGGTTCGACGGCTCGGCCGCCACGACGACCGCGGTCGGCAGGGAGGTCGTGGCCGCGCTGACCACGGCCGGACTGTCCACGGACTGGGACGGCGACCCGGGCAAGGCCATCTCCGTGGAACCCCTCGACTGGCTCAAACACCTGGTGGGACAAGGGAAAAGGAGGCCGGGGGCCGCCCGGCGAAGTGTCCGGACCGTGAGAGAGGGGTCCGCGGCGGCGGGGGTGTCTGCTTCAATGGGCACATGGCCAGCTTCCAGAAGATCATCGCGACGGGTCGCCATGACCTCGAGCCCTTCTGGCCCTCCCGTCAGCACCACGACTTCGACCGGGTGTGTTGCCGCGCGGTGAACGCGCGGGCCCTCTAAAGCCGCACACCCCGGCCTTCGGCCCAGCGCGCAACGACGTACGTCTCCCGGCGAGCCCGACCACGATCTGGCGGCCGCCGGACTTCCCGACGACCTCTCGCGCGAAAGAGCTGACCTCTCATGGCGACCTCTCCCTCCCTCACCACTGTTCCCGTCACGCCCCAGAACCCCGCCCGGCACCGGCTGCGCGCCGTCGGCCCGGACGAGGTCCCGGCCCTCGCCGACCTGCTGCCGCCCGGCGCCACCTGGCTGCCCGCGCCCCAGCACACCGTGCCCGCCCTGCCCGGCCGCCCGCCGATGGTCGGCTATCTGGTCCTCGTCCCGGCCGACCAGCACCCGCCGCTGCCGCCGGAGCCGGCCGCCCCGGGCCTCACCGTCGACGACGACCTGTCCGCGGTCCGTATCGACACCGTCCAGCGCACCGCGGAGGTGGACGGCCGCCGACTCGACCTGACCTACCTGGAGTTCGAGCTGCTGGCCCATCTGGTGGCCCACCCGCACCGGGTGCACACCCGCGACCAGCTCGTCACCACGGTGTGGGGCTACGGGCATGTCGGCGACGGCCGCACGGTCGACGTCCACATCGCCCGGCTGCGCCGCAAGCTGGGCGAGGAGCACCGCCGGGCGATCCAGACCGTCCGCCGGGTGGGCTACAAGTACACGCCCCCGCAGGCGCGTTGAGCCGGGGCGTCGGGCCGGGCGCACCGGGGTGCCGCTCTGCCCGTGGCTAAGTCGCTTTCCCGGGCGGCCCCCGGCCGGGCAGAGTCACCCGCATGAGACTTCTGGTGCTGGGTGGTTCGCACTTCGTCGGGCGCTGTGTGGTGGAGGAGGCGCTGGGGCGGGGCTGGGAGGTGACCGTGTTCAACCGGGGACGGCAGGCGCCCGTCCCCGGTGTGCGCGCGCTCGTCGGGGACCGGAGCGCGCCCGGCGGGCTGGACGCGCTCGCCGAGGGCGAGTGGGACGCCGTCGTGGACACCTGGTCGGGCGCGCCGCGCGCGGTGCTGGGCACCGCCCGGCTGCTGCGCGGCCGGGTGGGCCGGTACGCGTACGTGTCGAGCTGCTCGGTGTACGCGTGGGCCCCGCCCGCCGGGTACGCCGAGGACGCGCCGCTGGTCGGGGGCGCGGCGGCGGACGCCGGGCAGAGCGACTACGCGCGGGACAAGCGCGGCGGTGAGCTGGCCGTCGTGGAGGCCTTCGGCGAGGACGACTCGCTGCTGGTGCGGGCGGGGCTGATCCTCGGCCCGTACGAGAACATCGGCCGGCTGCCGTGGTGGCTGACCCGGATCGCCCGGGGCGGGCCGGTGCTGGCACCGGGCCCCCGGGAGCTGCCGGTCCAGTTCGTGGACGCCCGTGACCTCGCCGCGTGGACGCTGGGCGCGGTGGAGCGGGGGGCCGGCGGGCCGTTCAACCTGGTGAGCCCGGCCGGGCACGCGACGATGGGCGCGCTGCTCGAGGCGTGTGCCGAGGTCACCGGGAGCACGGCCGAACTGCGCTGGACCGACCCGGACGTCGTCCTCGGCGCGGGCATAGAGCCGTGGACCCAGCTGCCGGTGTGGGTACCGCCGGGCAGCGATCTGCACGACGCCCTGCACTCCGTGGACGTCTCGCGCGCGGTCGGGACGGGCCTCGCGTGCCGCCCGGTCACCGAGACGGTCGCCGACACCTGGACCTGGCTGCGCGGCATCGGCGGTGTCGTGCCCCGGCGCCCGGACCGGCCCGTGGTCGGCCTGGACCCGGCGGTGGAGGCGAAGGTGCTGCAGACGCACGGGAGTTGACCCGTCCCCGGCGGCGCGGCGAGGCGTCCGGGCGCCGGGCCGGGTCGTGCGGCAGGCGCGCCGCTGGGGCGCTCCTGACGGATCTCCGTGGGAGAAGGAGCGGCGTCCGGTGCGGGCGATCGGCGTGCGGTGCGGAGGGTCATGTGGCGGAGCCGCCACCTGTCCCTTCGCGCCGCGCGGCTGGGGGCACCTCCCACGCCCTTGAGGCGGTGGGGGAGTGCGTGCCGGACGTCGCGACGCCGCGGAGAGCCGTCAGAAGGGCCCCAGGCCCCGGGGGTGTACCTGGCACCACCCCCGGGCCGGTCCCCCACCCCCGTGATCTCCACCCCCGCCGTCGGCGAGACTGGAGCCCGGTCGCAGAGAGGGCGGGGGACATGAACCGGACGAGGGCGCGGGACGCGCTGGTGGCGGCGGCGCGCGGGCTGGGGCTGGCGGTGGCGGCATGGAGCGCGTCGATCGCGTTCAGCGTGCTGACCGTGCTGTCGGTCGCCTTCGTCCCGCTGGGCATCGGCGTGCTGACCACTCCCTGGGTGGTGACCGGGCTGCGGGTGTACGCCGGCAAGCGCCGGGAACTGGCCGCGCGCTGGTCCGGTGTGGAGATACCGGCCCGCTACGCCCCCTTGCCCACGCCCGGCCGCGGTGGTGTCGCGGGCCGGGCCGAGCTCACCGGGCTGCTGCTGCGGGATCCGGCGACCTTCCGGGATCTGCGCTGGCTGTGGGTGGACACCCTGGCCGGCGGGGGCGTGGCGGTCCTGGCGCCGGCGCTGCTGGCGGAGGGGGTGACGGGCCTGCTGCTGGCGGCGGGGCTGTGGCGGCCGGTCGTGGCGGCGGAGGGCACCTACTGGTACGCGTTCGTCCCCGTCTCCGGTCAGGGCACGGCCCTGCTCGCGGCCCTGCTCGGCTGTGTGTGGCTGGCCGTCGCCCTGCGCTGGAACCCGGCGCTGGTCCGGGCGCACTTCCGGCTCGCCCGGGCCGTGCTCGCGCCCGCCGGGACCGCCGAACTCACCCGCCGCGTCGAGCGGTTGACGGAGACCCGGCGCGACGCGGTCGACGCCTCCGCCGCCGAGCTGCGCCGCATCGAGCGCGATCTGCACGACGGGGCCCAGGCCCGGCTGGTCGCGATGGGCATGGACCTCGGCACCATCGAGATGCTGCTCGACAAGGACCCCGATCAGGCCAGGCAGCTGATCGCGCGCGCCCGGCAGTCCTCCGTGGACGCCCTCGCCGAACTGCGCGACCTGGTGCGCGGCATCCATCCGCCGGTGCTGGCCGAACGCGGGCTGGGCGACGCCGTCCGGGCGTTGGCGCTGCGGCTGCCGGTGGCCACCGAGGTCAGCGTGGAGCTGGCCGGGCGCGCCCAGGCGCCGGTGGAGTCGGCGGCGTACTTCGCGGTCGGCGAGCTGCTCACCAATGCCGTCAAGCACTCCGGCGCCGACCGGGTCTGGGTGGACCTGCACCACTCCGGGGGGCGGCTGTGCGCGAGCGTCACCGACAACGGCCGGGGCGGTGCGGTGGCCGCGGCCGGATCGGGGCTCGCGGGGGTGGAGCGGCGGCTGGGTACATTCGACGGCGTCCTGGCCGTCAGCTCCCCCGCGGGCGGCCCCACCATGGTCACCATGGAGATTCCGTGCGAGTTGTCCTAGCCGAGGACCTGTTCCTGCTGCGCGACGGCCTGGTCCGGCTGCTGGAGGCCTTCGGCTTCGAGATCGCGGCCGCGGTGGAGTCCGGCCCCGAGCTGGACCGCGCGCTGGCCGAGGAGAAGCCCGACGTGGCGGTGGTGGACGTGAGGCTGCCGCCCACGCACACCGACGAGGGGCTCCAGTGCGCGCTGCGGGCCCGCCGGGCGCGGCCGGGACTGCCCGTGCTGGTGCTCTCGCAGCACGTGGAGCAGCTGTACGCGCGCGAGCTGCTCGCCGACGGCACCGGCGGGGTCGGCTATCTGCTGAAGGACCGGGTGTTCGACGCGGAGTCGTTCGTGGACGCGGTACGCCGGGTCGCGGCGGGCGGTACGGCGATGGACCCGCAGGTGATCCAGCAGCTGCTGGCGCGCGGGTCCGGGGAGGACCGGCCGCTGGCCCGGCTGACGCCCCGGGAGCGCGAGGTGCTGGAGCTGATGGCGCAGGGGCGGTCCAACGCGGCGATCGCCGGGAAGCTGGTGGTGACCGAGCGGGCGATCGCCAAGCACACCGCGAACATCTTCACCAGGCTGGGCCTGGAGATCTCCGACGACGACAACCGGCGGGTGCTGGCGGTGCTGGCCTTCCTGGACCGGGACCGCTGAGGACGTGTCCGGTGAATGCCCCCATGTCCGGCCGTGGGACGGCCCCGGGGCCACCGTTCGTCACCGTGGGCTGCCGGTCGTCAACACCGTGTCCGCACAAGGTCGTTGGAACGTAGGGGTCCTGCGGCAATTTCCGGGACGGTTGAACACCCGTGGGACCCCGCCCGTATGGAGGGGAGCCGCTTCACTCCTGTCGGGCGCCTCGATGCTGCCCCGCAAGGAAGTCAGAGGAGTTCCATGGGACGCAACACACGAAAACGCCGTACGCCGCTGGCCACCAAGGCCATAGCCGCATCGGCGGCCCTAGCGCTCGGTGGGGGCGGGCTGATCTGGGCGAACTTCTACGCTTCGGCGCACGAGTCGAACGACAGCTGGTCGGACCGGACGAAGGCGGCCGCGGTGCAGGTCGCCACGATCGACTGCCCGGACGTCGGCCAGCAGCTCACCGATGTGCCGAACCAGGCCCGCGGAGAGGTCGACGGTGAACTGGCCACTCTGGACCAGCAGATCACCGAGTCCTACCAGCGGCTGGCGAGCACCCGGGACGCCCAGGCCCGGGACGCCAACTTCGTCCAGAACACCATTCTCCAGCCGTTGAAGGACCGCCGGAAGGCGATCATCGACCGTATCCAGCTGGAGATCACCCGGGTCGGGGGCAGCGCCCCCGAGAGCCTGGACGGTCTGGCAGGCTGTGCCGCCGCCCCCTCGGAGCAGCCCCAGACCAACGAGGGCGAGGCCGGTGGCGGTCAGCCCCAGGACGGCGGCCAGCCGTCCGACGGCGGCCAGCCCACGGACGGCGGTGCCGACAACGGCGGGGACGCCGGCCAGGACGCCGGCCAGGACGGCGGCCAGGACGGCGGTCAGCAGCAGGGCAACGGCGGTCAGGCGGGCAACGGCCCCGTCGCCGCCGACTTCGTCGACATCACGACCGTCCAGCCGAACGTGCAGTCGCCGCGCCGCGGCCGCAACGCCTCCACGGGTACGTTCACCAGCAGTTGCGGGACGAACGGCAACAAGAAGTTCAACACCGACAACGTGATCGTCGCCCCCGGTGTCACCAACGGCGCCCACCACCTGCACGACTACGTGGGCAACCAGGCCAACGACGCCTTCGCGAACAACGACACGTTCGCGGCCGCGAGCACCACCTGCGCCAACCAGGGCGACAAGTCGTCGTACTACTGGCCGGTGCTGCGTGTGCAGGACGGCACGCAGGACTTCGACCAGAACAACGACGGCGGTGGCAAGGAGGGCAACGTCGGCCGGATCCTCCAGGCCAAGCAGGCCCAGATCAAGTTCGTCGGCAGCCCGAAGTCCAAGGTCGTGGCGATGCCGAAGTTCCTGCGGATCATCACGGGCGACGCCAAGACCACCACCAACGGCCTGGCCAACGCCAACGCGTCCTGGAGCTGCACCGGGTTCGAGAACCGGCAGCTGAAGGAGCAGTACCCGCTGTGCCCCCAGGGCAGTGACGTGGTGCGCACCTTCAAGTTCCAGAGCTGCTGGGACGGCCAGAACGTCGACAGCGCCAACCACCGCACCCACGTGGCGTTCGCCGACGCGAGCGGCCGCTGCCAGAACGGCTTCCAGGCCATCCCGCAGCTGGTCATGCGGCTCGTCTACGACGTGGACGCGCCGGTGATCGAGAACGGGCAGGTGAAGAACGCCATCGCGGTCGACGGCTTCCCGGAGCAGCTGCACAAGCCGAGCACCGACCACGACGACTTCATCAACGTCTTCGACGAGAACCTGATGAACAAGATGGTCAAGTGCATCAACTCCGGGTCGCGCTGCCGGTGACACACCGGCGGTGACGCGCCGAGTCTCCCCACGGGAGAGCGGGCGGTGGGATTCCCCCCAGGAGATCCCACCGCCCGCTCGCGTGTGCTCAGTGACCGCCGCCCGAGTGGCCGGCCCCGTGGGACTCCCCCGAGGAGGCGCCGTGGGACTTGCCCTCCTCGATGGTGCCGCCGAGCGAGCCGCGCAGGGCGGTGACGACCTCGGTCTCGCCGACCGCGACCCACTTGCGGCCGACCAGGTAGTGACCGCCGTAGTCCTTGGCCTCGTTGATCCACTCGCGCTGGCCGCGGTCGGTGGCGAAGGTCGCGAGGATGTACTTGCCGTCGTCCGTCTCGCAGATGGCCTGGCGGATCTCGTCGGCGTCGGTCTGCACGTCGGGGCGGCAGTCCGCCTCGGCGGCCAGGTGCTCCAGACTGCCGGAGGCGGTCGGTGGGACGGACTCGCCGCCGTCCTCGGAACCGCAGCTGGCCAGGGCCAGCAGGGTGGCGCCGAGCAGCGCGGTCGTGACGGTTCGGGACAGCCTCATCTGGTCCTCCGGGCGGGCGTGGGCAGGTGCCTCATGTCGATACGGCTGTGGTGACCGGCCCGCTCAAATCTCCTGCCCCGGCGGGCACACGCGTGCGAGGGTAGGCCGATGGACAAGGACTGGGAAGACCGTGTGACCGCCGCCTGGGCGACCTTCGACGACTACCCCGAGGAGGAGGCCGCCGCGTTCCGGGCGGTGATCGACGCCCTGGTCGCCGAACTGCCCGAGGGCAGCGCGGACGGTCCCTTCGAGCAGGCCTGCGCCTGGGACTCCACGGGCCACTCCGACCGGGCGGTCCCGCTGTACCGGGAGGCGCTGGCGCGCGGGCTCGCCGGGTACAAGGGGCGGCGGGCGAGGATCCAGCTGTCCAGCTCACTGCGCAACGTCGGACGGCCGGAGGAGGGCGTAAAGCTGCTCACCCCCGAACTGGACGGTCCCCCGGACGAGTTGGACGACGCCGTACGGGCGACGCTGGCGCTGTGTCTGTCCGCTCTGGGCCGTGACCGGGAGGGCCTCTCGCTCGTGCTGGGCGCGCTGGCCCCTCATCTGCCGCGCTACCAGCGGTCGATGGCCGCCTACGCGCGGGCGCTGGTGGAGTCCCCGGCCTGACCGGCCCGTGCGGCGGGTGACCGACGCACGATTCGCTCGTTCTGCTGAACGTGCAGTCACAGGATGTCGCCCCGCGCCCCGCACCCCCCTCCCCCGCAGACCCGGTGGTCGACGTCGAGCAGGCCGAGGCCGCGCTCGTCGAGCACTATCCGCGGCTGGTCCGGCTGGCCTATCTGGTGCTGCCGCCCGGCCTCGGCCGCGGCCGCAGGGCCCTGACCGCGCACGCCCTCGCCCAGCGCGCGCTGCCGCGCGGCCGCACCGCCGCGCCCGCGATCCCCGCCCAGGCCCAGACCGGCGGCGGCGCCCGCGCCGGCGACCCGGGCTACGCCTTCGTCCGGCTCCGGGTGCTGCGCACGGCCCTGGAGGCGAGCCTGCCGCTGACCTTCCGGGCCCGGCCCCGGCGCGCCCAGCTGCCCGCGCTGCTGCCGCGGGTGTGGGGCCTGAGGCTGCTCCCGCGCTCGGGCGGGGCCGACGAACTCGCCCTGGAACAGCGGCTGTCGGCGCTGTCGGCCCCGGCCCGCGCCGCGTACGTGCTGCGCGGTCTGGAGCGGCTGGCCGACCCGGACGTGCTGCGGGTGCTGGAGGCCGCGGGGGTGGAGTACCCCGAGGACGCCCTGGAGGAGGCCGACGAGGAGCCCGCCCGGTACGCGCTGCTGGAGTCCCCCGGCTTCGACGCGTGCTCGCTCCAGGCGCGGCCGACCGGTCTGATGCGGCGCCGCCAGCATCTCAAGGCCGCGCTCGCCGCGACCGCCGCCGTGCTGGTGTGCGGGGCGCTGCTGGGGCTGCCCGGCGACGGCTGGGGCCGGGACGGTGCCGCCGCCCCGCCGTACGCGCGCAACCCCTCGGCCGAGGCCGCGCTGGACCCGGGCAAGCTGCTGAAGGTGGCGCCCGCGGCGTGGCAGAGCTCCGCGCGCACCGACTTCTCGGTGTGGCCGGCCCGCGGCGAGCTCACCGGGGACCGGGCCCTGCTGCGCCGGGCGCTCGCGGTGTGGGCGCGCCCCGGCGAGCGGGTGCATGTCTCGGTGACCCCCGGCACGCCCTCGGGCGGCCCGCCCGGACCGGCCCAGCTGCTGTACGCGGGCGACGTCGGCAACGCGCGGGTCGTGATCCTCTACGACGGTCAGCGCATCGCCCGGTACGCCGAGCCGAGGGACGGCACGGCGGGGGCGGCGATCGACTTCGCGCGGGTCGACGGCGCGGGTGAGGCGGAGGCGGGCGCGGTGGTGCTGGACCGGGCCGACGGCAATGTGCGCTATCTGACGGCGCCCTGGGTGACGAAGGCAGCCGAGCGGGACCTGATGAAGCCGGGGGCGGGGGCCGTGGAGCTCACCGTCACCGACGGGGTCACCTCGCCGCTGGCCAGCCCGGCCACCAGGGCCGGTGCCTGTACGTCCTGGAACGTGCTGGAGCTGTCCGGCGGTGCGGGCGGCCGGCTGGCCACCGACCTCGGCGAACTGGTGCCGGCCCGGCTGACCGCGGGGCGGCCGGGGTCGGCCCGTGACGCGACCGGCGCCGGGGCGCTGCGTACCTGGGCGCCGTACGCCTGCTCCCTGGTGGACATGCGGGGGCAGGGCGTGCGCACGGTCAACGCGTGGAGCTACGCGTCGCAGTCGCTGCCTGACTCGGGGGGCACGGCCGACTGGGTGTGCACCCGGGCGGAGACCTGGCGGGGCGGCGGGCAGCGGGTGCTGGCGCAGTTCCGCACGCCGGGCGGGGCGGTCGGGGCGGTGGTGGCGAAGGCGGAGAACGTTTCGGCGTGCGGAGCGAAGGCACCGCCGGTGGTGGCCGGGGTGTTGTGGAAGTCGGCGGCGGGGGTCTGGTATCTGCTCGCGGCGGGGAGTGAGGGTGTGGCTTCGGTCGAGGCGAGTGGGGGTGTGACCGCGTCGGAGGAGGGGGCGTTGCTGGCCGTGGAGGCGGAGCAGGGGGTTCAGGCCCGGCTGAAGGGTGTCCTTCGGGACGGGAGGGTGATCAGCGGGCTGGGGTAGGGCGGCGGGGTCCCGTCTGCCGGGTCGCTGTTGTCTGCCGGGTGCGGGCCGGTTCTCGGCCGGTCGCGCCCACGCGGCGGAGCCGCACATCGAACACAGCCCCGCGCCCCTTGAAGGCGTTGCCCTTCGTCGGTCGCGAACGACGGCTCGCACCCTGAAGGCCTGGGCGACAACGTCCTGAAGGGGCGCGGGGAACTGCGCGACCGGCCCAAGGCCACCCGCACCCGACGAACGACAGCACCACCCGCCCCGGGCCCCTGGAGGCCGCGTCGGCAAAGTCGGCGCACAAGGGGTTCCCGTGACCCTTACCCGTCAGTACATTGACAGCATGTCTAACAAGCAGGGCCGTCTTCCCCGGCCGGTCGAGGTCGAGCGGGTCGCGCTCAAGGCGCGGAAGGTGTCCTTCGCCTGGGAGGACACCCCGCTGCACTGGGTGCCCGGCGATCCCTTCACCACGCACACCATCAACGTGCTGCATCTGCTGCTGCCGGCGGGCGAGCGGTGGTTCGTGCATGTGTACAAGCAGGTGCTCCCGTACATCCGGGACGAGCAGCTGCGGCAGGACGTCATCGGGTTCATCGGCCAGGAGGCCATGCACTCCCAGGCCCATGACGAGGTGCTGCCGCACCTCAGGGAGCAGGGGCTCGACCCGACGCCGTACACCGCGCAGGTGGACTGGATGTTCGAGAAGCTGCTGGGCGACCGGACGCTGCCGCCGGGGCGGGCGCGGCGCTGGTGGCTGATGGAGCGGGTCGCGCTGATCGCGGCGATCGAGCACTACACGGCGTTCCTCGGCGACTGGGTGCTCAACGCCGAGGAGCTGGACCGGCGCGGGGCCGACCCCACGATGCTGGACCTGCTGCGCTGGCACGGCGCGGAGGAGGTCGAGCACCGGTCCGTCGCCTTCGACCTGTTCATGCACGTCGACGGCGGCTACCGGCGCCGTGCGCGCACCTGGGCGACGGCGTTCGCGACGCTGGTGTTCCTGTGGCAGCGCGGGGCGCGGTTCTTCATGGAGAACGACCCCACCGTCCTGGACGGCAAGGCCTCCTTCAAGGACTTCTATCTGCGCGGCAGGCAGGGCACGCTGCCCGCGACCGGGGACCTGCTCCGGTCGATCCCGACCTATCTCAGCCGCTCGTACCACCCCTCCCGGGAGGGGTCCACCGCCCAGGCGGTGGCGTATCTGGAGAGCTCTCCGGCCGCGCTGGCCGCCGAGAAGGGGGCCGCGTGATGCCCAGGCCGCTGACCGTCGTCGCCGTCGCCGGGGCCGCCCTGCTCGTCCGGCGGGCCATGCGCCGCCGGATCCGGGCCTCCCCGCTGTGGCCGATGCCCGCGCTGGAGGAGCCGGTCTCGGGCCGCCCGCGCTCACGGGCGCTGCGGCTGCTGGTGACCGCGCACGAGGAGATCGCCGACGGGGTGGTCCGGCTGCGGCTGGAGGGCCACGGCCTGCCGCGCTGGGAGCCCGGCGCGCATCTGGACCTCGTACTGCCGTCGGGGCTGGTGCGGCAGTACTCGCTGTGCGGCGACCCCGAGGACACCTCCTCCTACACGGTCGCCACCCGGCTGGTGCCGGACGGGCGGGGCGGCTCGCGCGAGGTGCACGAGCAGGTGCGCGAGGGAATGGAGCTGGAGGTGCGCGGGCCGCGCAACCGGTTCCCGCTGGTCGAGGCCGGGTCGTACGTGTTCGTCGCGGGCGGCATCGGGATCACCCCGGTGCTGTCGATGCTGCGGGCGCTGCCGGAGGGCGCCGGGTGGCGGCTGTTGTACTGCGGGCGGAGCCGGGCGTCGATGCCGTTCCTGGAGGACGTGCTCGAGCTCGGCGGCGACCGGGTCACCGTGGTGGCCGAGGACGAGGCCGGACTGCCCGGCCTGGACGGGTTCCTCGGGGACCTGCCCGTGGGCACCGCGGTGTACTGCTGCGGGCCCGAGGGGCTGATGGCGGCCGTGGAGGAGCGGGTGCCGGACGTACGCCTCGAGCGGTTCTCGCCCCGGGCCTCCCTCGGCGGCGACCGGGAGTTCGAGGTCGAACTGGCGCGCAGCGGGCGGACGTTGACCGTGGGCTCCGGCACCACCGTGCTGGCGGCGGTGCGGGCGGAGCTGCCGGACACCCTCTACTCCTGCGAGCAGGGGTTCTGCGGGACCTGCCAGCAGCGGGTGCTGGAGGGCGAGGTGGACCACCGGGACGAGCTGCTCACGGACGGCGAGCGGGGCGACTCGATGCTGATCTGTGTGTCCCGGGCCCGCGGTGACCGTCTCGTGCTCGACATGTGAGGAAACCGGGGAACATCGTGGTCGGTCCGGTCCGTTCGGGGCCGGATCCGATCGGTAAGGTGTTCGCATGTCTACCGGGGTACGCCGCAGGATGGGAGTCGAGGAGCGCCGGCAGCAGTTGATCGGGGTCGCTCTCGAACTGTTCAGCCGCCGCTCCCCCGACGAGGTGTCCATCGACGAGATAGCCGCGGCCGCCGGCATCTCGCGCCCGCTGGTCTACCACTACTTCCCGGGCAAACTCAGCCTGTACGAGGCCGCGTTGAAGCGTGCCTCCGAGGATCTGGCGAGCCGGTTCAGCGAGCCGCACGACGGCCCGCTCGGGGCCCGGCTGCTGCGGGTGATGCACCGGTTCTTCGCGTTCGTGGACGAGCACGGCCCCGGCTTCTCCGCGCTGATGCGCGGCGGTCCGGCGGTGGGCTCCTCCACCACCAACGCCCTCGTCGACTCCGTGCGCCAGGCCGCCTACGAGCAGATCCTGTCGCACCTCGGCGTCAGCGATCCGCCGGCCCGGCTGGAGCTGGTCGTGCGCTCCTGGATCTCGCTCGCCGAGTCCACCGCGCTGATCTGGCTGGACGGGCGACGCATCCCGCGCGAGGAACTGGAGTCCCAGCTCGTGCAGAACCTCGGCGCGCTGCTCGCGGTGAGCGCCGGGCACGACGAGGAGATGGCCGTCCTGCTGCGGCCCCTGCTCAAGCAGGAGCCGGGCGACGGCCCGTTCGCGGACCTGGTCACCCGGCTCGTCGCCCTCGCGTCCTGAGCCTCACACGGCGGGCGCGGCCCTAGCGGTCGAACTTCCGGTAGGAGGCGTCCAGCTCGCGCACCTCGGCGGAGGCGTGCAGGGTGACGCCGTCCTCCGGCTCGATGTACCGGCGCAGCAGTTCCAGCACGGCCTCCGTCAGCCGTGCCTTCGTCTCCTCGGAGCGGCCGGCCAGGAGCCCGACGGTGACATGCACCAGGGCGTGCCCGGCGTCCTCGGGGTCGTCGTAGCCGTAGGCCGAGAGGCAGTCGTACCTGATCAGGGTCTTGCACGACTCGGGCTTGGCCGCGGCGATCTGGACGACGGCCTCGTGCAGGGCCCGGGTGAAGCCGTCGACGTCGAAGGCGTCCTCCACCGGGTTCGAGTAGTCGACGGTGATCTGCGGCATGGGGTGCTCCTTGTTCGCCGGGGGCTCCGGTGGTTCGCCGGGGGCTCCGGTGGGCTCCGGTGGGCTCCGAGGGGACAGAAGCACCTTAGGGCCTGCCCGGCGGAATCCGCCGGGCAGGCCCTGACAGCGCGGTCCGGGGTCAGCCGGCCCGGGTGAACACCGCCACGGTGCGGGCCGGGACCGTGAAGGTGCCCGAGTCCGCGGTGTAGGCCGCGTTCTTCACCACGGCGTCCGAGCCCGCGGCCTGCACCGGGTGCAGCGCGTAGCCGGTGCCGGCGAGGTCCGCGAGGCGCTGGCGCTGCTCCTGCGGGGTGGCGTTGAAGACGACGACCAGGTCACCGAGGCGCATGGTGATCACGCCCGGCGTCTCCTCGGTGCCCGAGAGCGGGAAGGAGAGCTTCGCCTGCACCTGCTCGGCGGTGCCGAGCGAGAAGGCGCCTTCCGTCGTACGGATCCTCAGCAGGTCCTGGTAGGCCGCCGAGGCGCCCTGGATCTGCTCGCAGCCGACCTTCAGCTTGCCCAGCAGGGGCCTGGCGAAGGGCCACTTGGAGGCGTTGTCCGCCGCCGGGGGCAGACCGCGGCCGAAGCCGTTGCCGTCGGCGCAGTTCCAGTGGATGGCGTTGAACCAGTCGCCGCTGTCGTAGGAGTTGCGGTCCAGCGACTTGGAGCGCAGCAGGTCGGAGCCGGCCTGGGAGAGCGCCGGGCCCTGCGAGAGGGCGGCGGTCGCCATCGCGAGGACCTGCATCCGGGCCCGCTCGTCCGCGCCGACCGTGTCGGGCAGCTTGAACGCGAGGGCGTCGAACAGCGACTCGTTGTCGTGCGCGTCGGCGTAGGCGAGGGCGTCGCCGGGGGCGTCCGCGTAGCCGGCCGGGGAGCCGTTGTAGTCGACCTCGGAGCCCTTGACCTCCTTGCCGCCGGTGTCGGTGAAGCGGTAGCCGGCGAGGTTGCCGGACAGCCCGACCTTGATCAGGTCCTGGTAGTGCAGGAGGCGGGCCCTCTGCTCGGCCTCGGTGCCGTTCGCCGTGGAGGAGTTGGGCTCGTTGTAGAGGCCGGAGGCGAAGCCCTGGACGCCGGGGTCGGAGTCGAAGGGTCCGCCGCCGCGCACCGCGTCACGGGCCCGGTCGGAGAAGGTGGCGATGCCGGTGCCGGCCATGTTGAGCTGCGTGGCCTGGACGAAGCGGGCGTCGTCGGCGATCTCGCCGAAGTTCCAGCCCTCGCCGTACAGGATGATCTTCTTGCCGTCGACGCCGTCCTTCTCGGGGGTGAGGGCGTCGAGGGCCTTGCGCACGGCGAGGATGTTGGCCTTGGGGTGGTGGCCCATCAGGTCGAAGCGGAAGCCGTCGACCTTGTACTGCCTGGCCCAGGTGACCACCGAGTCGACGACGAGCTTGCCCATCATGGCGTTCTCGGTGGCGGTGTTGGAGCAGCAGGTGCTGTTGGCGACGGAGCCGTCGGCCAGCAGGCGCTGGTAGTAGCCGGGCACGATCTGGTCGAGGACGGACGTCCTGGCCTGGCCGCTGGAGGCGGTGTGGTTGTAGACGACGTCCATGACGACGCGCAGGCCGTCCTCGTTCAGCGCCTTGACCATCCTGCGGAACTCGACCGTGCGGGCGGTGCCGTTCGGGTCGGTGGCGTAGGAGCCCTCCGGGACGGTGTAGTGGAACGGGTCGTAGCCCCAGTTGTAGGCGTCCTTGGCGGCGGCCTTCGCCACGCACTCCTGCTGCTGCTCGGAGTCGGCGGCGAAGGAGGTCAGGTCGCAGTCCGGGGTGGTCTGGTCGGACTTCTTCTCGGGGATCGTGGCGATGTCGAACACGGGCAGCAGGTGCACGTACGAGGTGCCGGCCGAGGCCAGGTCGCGCAGGTGCCTGGAGCCGTCGCTGTCCTTGTCCGCGAAGGCCAGGTAGGTGCCGGGGTTCTTGGCGGTCCGGTCCTCCACGGAGAAGTCCCGGACGTGCAGTTCCTGGATCTGCGCGTCCTTCAGCGGGACGGCCGCGGGCTTGGTGTACGTGCTCCAGCCGTCCGGCGTGAGCGACTTGTCGGCGAGGTCGACGACGAGGCTGCGCTCGGAGTCGGTGGTGAGGGCGAGCGCGTAGGGGTCGGTGACCTTGTTGGTGACGACCTTGCGGACGCTGGGCGCCCACACCTTCACGATGTACCGGTACGGCTTGTTCTTCCAGCCGGCGGGGCCGGTGACGGACCAGACGCCGGTCGCGGCGTCACGGCTCATCGCGACCGTGGTGCCGTCGAGCTCCAGGGCGACGCTCTGGGCAGTGGGGGCCCAGACCGACAGGGTGGGACGGCCGTTCCTGAACACCGGGCCGAGGCCGGCGCCGGTCGCGTCGTAGAGGTCGTCGAGGACGCCCGCGATCTGCACGCCGGTCGCGGTGAGCACGGCGCCGTTGGCGGCGCGCTGGGCGGCGACGAGCTGTCCGTTCAGGGCCTGGCGGACCCGGTCGCGGTCACGGGGGTCGACGGAGTAGGCGGTGTAGTTCCGCAGGTGCGGGAACTTCGCCTTCTGGGCGTCGGTGAGGTCGGTCTTCCCCAGTCGCAGCCAGCGCTCGTCGGTGCTGGTCAGCGCCCCGTCCTTGACCTCGATGGAGCCGGTGCGGGAGTAGAGCAGCTGGGTGGAGGCGGCGGCCTCGGAGCCGTTCCAGGCGATCGTGTTCCGGTCGATCCAGACCGCCTTGGAGGTGGTCAGGTCGAGCGCGGCCGCGGAGCCCTCGGGCTGCGGGAGCAGGTACTTCTCCTGGCCGCTCAACAGCCACACCTCGTGCCCGTTCGCGGCGAGGTCCAGGGACTGGTCGGCGGGCAGGTCCTTCTCGTCGCCCTTGTGCAGGATGTAGCTGAGGCTGGTGGCACCCTCGGTGAGCGGCACCTCGAAGACAGCGCCATAGGCATCAGTCTTCACCGGCTTCAGGGGGTTCGACCACTCGGTGGGGTTCGCGGCACCGGTCCAGGTGTGCAGGCCCCAGCCGTCGTAGTCGCCGTCGGCGCGGTGGTAGTGCAGGACGGCCTTGGACTTGTCCGGGGCCGGGTACTCGGCGGCCGGGCGCTCGGTGAGGACGGTGTCCTTGCCCTGCTCGATCCAGATCTCACCGGTCTTGGTGACGTCGATGGAGCGGTCGGCGGAGACGTCCTTGTTGCCCTGCTTGTCGATCACCAGGAAGCCGACGTTCGAGGCGCCCGGCTTGAGCTTGACGTAGGCGAAGGCCCCGTAGGCGTCGCGGCCGGTGAAGGGGTGGCTGTCCGGCCAGTTCTTCCCCTCGCCCTCGGCGATGTCGCCCCAGGGGTACAGGCCCCAGTCGGCGTAGTCGCCGTCCGCGCGCTTGTAGTGGACGACCGCGTAGTCGCGCGAGGACGCGCTGGGGATCTCCTCGGCCGGCGCGGTGCCGGTGGTGGAGGCGGCGGTGGCGGCGGCCGTGCGGCCGGCCGAGTCGATCACGACGGCCTTGTAGCGCAGGGCCGTGCCGGCCGGCACGTCCTTGCCGATGACCTGGGTGACCTTGTACGGGGCGTGGTCGGCGGAGCCGAGGACGCGCCAGGCGCCGGTGCCGGTCTGGGCGGCGAAGACCACGCGGTTGAGCTGTCCGCCCTCGACGTCGGCGGTCAGCTCGACGGTGCCGGTGGCACCGGCGGCGGGGGCCTCGAGGGTCAGCGTGGGCTTGACGGCGGGGGCGGCCGGCCGGGCGGCGGCCTTGTAGACCACGGCGGAGCCGGCCGGGACGGTGACGGTGACCTTGCGGTCGGCGTCCGAGGTCAGCGCGCCCGAGGCACCGTAGATGCCGTTGTAGCGCATGGCCGCGGCGCCGGTCGCGAAGGTCGCCGACTTCGCCTCGCCCGCGTTGTTGAAGGCGACGACGTACTCGGTGCCGGTCTTCGCGTCGGTGCGGGAGAAGGCGTAGACACCCGCCCCGTCGGCGGAGTAGCGCTCGGTCTGGATGCCGTCGGCGAGGGCCGGGTTGGCCTTGCGGAGCTTGGCGAGCGCGCTGATCCGCCGGTAGAGCGGCGCCCTGGTGTCGTACGCGTCGCTGGCGTGCGTACGGGCCGTGCCGAGCTGGTCGTCGTCGAGGTAGTCGGCGGTGCGCGAGGCGAACATCGTCTGGCGGGCGTCCTTGTCGCCGCCCGCGCCGGTGAAGCCCTGCTCGTCGCCGTAGTAGACGACCGGGTTGCCGCGGCTGAGGAACATCAGCTCGTTGGCGAGCCGGTCCTTCTTCAGCAGCTCGGCGTCGGAGGCGTTCGGGTTGTCCTGCTTCAGGAACGTCCCGATGCGGCCCATGTCGTGGTTGCCGAGGAAGCTGACCTGCTCGTAGGCGTTGGCCTTGTCGGTCGTGTACTTGTAGTCGTCACCGAAGACGGCGGCGAGCTTCTTGGCGCTGCCGCCCTGGGAGGCGTACTGCCGTGCCGCCTCCTGGAAGGGGAAGTCGAGGGTGGAGTCGAGGCGGCCCTGGGTGACGTACGGCGAGGTGATGGAGGTGTCGGCGGAGTAGACCTCGCCGAACATGAAGAAGTCGTCGCGGCCCTGGGCCTTGGCGTAGGCGTCCAGCGCGGTGGCCCACTGGGTCCAGAACTCCAGGTTGACGTGCTTGACCGTGTCGATGCGGAAGCCGTCGATGTCGAAGTCGCGCACCCAGCGCTGGTAGATGCGCTCCATGCCGGTGACGACCTCGGGGCGCTCGGTCCACAGGTCGTCCAGGCCGGAGAAGTCGCCGTGCAGGGCGTTCTCCCCGGCGAAGGTCGAGTCGCCGCGGTTGTGGTACATCCGCGTGTCGTTGAGCCAGGAGGGGACCTTGACGTTCCTCTTGGCCGCGGGGACCGTCGGGGTGCGCGGGAAGGAGTCCTTGTCCACGCGCGGGAAGCGGCTGCCGCCCGCCGCGTAGTCGGCGTCGTCGAAGGGGCGGCCTTCCTTCGTCAGGTACGGGAAGGCGCCCTTGGAGAGGTAGCCGTAGGACTTCTCCTCGTAGTCGACGACGTCGGCGGTGTGGTTGGTGATGACGTCGAAGAAGACCTTCATCCCCTTGGCGTGCGCCGCGTCGATGAGCTTCTCGAGGTCGGCGTTGGTGCCGAAGTGCGGGTCGACCTGGGTGAAGTCGGTGATCCAGTAGCCGTGGTAGCCGGCCGACGCGTTCGCGCCGGTGCCCTGCACGGGCTGGTTCTTGAAGATGGGCGCCATCCAGATGGAGGTGGTGCCCAGGCCCTTGATGTAGTCGAGGCGCTTGGTCAGACCCTTGAGGTCGCCGCCCTGGTAGAAGCCCTTGTCGGTGGGGTCGTACCCGGTGGTGAGGCGGGAACCGGTGAGCCCGCCGCGGTCGTTGGAGGCGTCGCCGTTGGCGAAGCGGTCCGGGAGCACGAAGTAGAACTGCTCACGGGTGAGGTCGTGGCGCGCGGCCGCCTTGGCGAGGGCCGCGTCCGAGGGCGGAGGCGGCGGCGTGGCGGCCTCGGCGGCGAGCGGCTGGACCAGGGCCGCGGCGAGCGCGGCGACGGCGACCGCCGCTGTCCTCCTGCCCTGTCCGCCCTGCGCGGTGCGGCGCGTCCCAGGCGCCGTCCATCTGGGTATCACAGGTGTGAACTCCTTGCGATTACGGCTCATTCGGGTCCGACCCCGCGCGGACCGTACCTCTGACGCAACGCTTGCAGCAAGGGCCGTGAAAGTAACGGAAAGGAATTTCACGACCCTTGCCGGGTCGGCTGCTCAGCAGGAGGACTTGCCCGCGTAGACGGCCAGGGCCGTGTTCGGGCTCAGCGTGGCGGTGAACTGCCCGGAGGAGTTGACCGTCACCGGCGTGTTGTTCTGTACGTTGCAGTACGTGCCCGCGGGCAGCGAGGTCTGGTACGTGCGGGTCAGCGAGGACGACTCGTGGTTGATGGCCACGTAGCCCTTGCTGCCGCGGCCGAAGCCGATCGCCTGGTAGCCGTTGTCCCACCAGTTGGTGACGGCCTGGCCGCGGGTGGCGTTGCGGAAGGCGACCATGCGCTGGATCTCCGGCCAGGCGTGCTGGCACTTCCAGCCGTTCTGCCAGCAGGCGTCGACCTGGCCGCCGTTCGGAGGTCCGGCGTCGATGTCGGAGAACTCGTAGCCGGAGTTGATGTCCGGGGCGCCGTACGGCCACGCCAGCATGAAGACGTTGGCCATCGTGTAGTTGGCGTTGTCCTTGTAGCTGAGGGTGGAGCCGTTGCGCTCGGTGTCGTGGTTGTCGACGAAGACACCGGAGACGCCGCTGCTCATGTAGCCCCAGCCCTCCCCGAAGTTCTTCAGGTAGGCGAGCCGCTCGTTGTTGAAGACCCGCTTGAGGTCGTAGGCGTAGCGGAACTCCTGGACGTCGCCGTTGCCGGTGTACTCGGACGGCTGGACGGCCTCCCCGGCGCCGTAGATGGCCTCCTGCTTCCAGTAGACCGACGGGTTGCTGAGCCGGGACTTGATGTTGGCGAGGTCGGCGGCCGGGATGTGCTTGGCCGCGTCCACGCGGAAGCCGTCCACGCCGTAGGACAGCAGGGTGTTCATGTAGCCGGCGATGGCGGAGCGGACGTGGTCCTCGCCGGTGTCGAGGTCCGCGAGGCCGACCAGTTCGCAGTTCTGGACGTGCCAGCGGTCCTGGTAGTTGGTGATCGACGCGGTGCAGTTGTCGAAGTCGTTGGACGAGTACAGGCCCGGGTAGTTGTACTTCGTGTACGACGAGCCGCCGGTGCCGGTGCCGTTGACGGCCGCCATGTGGTTGATGACGGTGTCGACGACGACCTTCACCCCGGCCGCGTGACATGTGTTGATCATGTTGCGGAAGGCGGTGGCGTCACCGAGCCGCCCGGCGATCTTGTAGCTGACGGGCTGGTACGAGGTCCACCACTGGGAGCCCTGGATGTGCTCGGCAGGCGGGGAGACCTGCACATAGCCGTATCCGGCGGGGCCGAGGCGGTTGGTGCACTCGGTGGCGACCGAGGAGAACTTCCACTCGAACATCACCGCGGTGACGTCCTTCGTGCCCGGCGGGGAGGCCTGGGCGGAGCCGGGTATCAGCACGGCTGCCCCGGCGGCGAGCGCTGCGGCGCCCGCGACGATCCTTCTGACCATGTGGGGGTCCTTCGTCATTGAAGGGGGTTCTCTGAAATCTTTCAGAAACCTTGCGGTGGCCAGATGTTAGAGGCCCGCTGGCCAAAAGGGCAGCGCTCCGGCGGAAGTTGCTGCAAGAACTTACGAAGGCGTGCCGGGCCCGGCGGTGATGAGGGCCAGCAGGGCAGGGGCCTCCGCCAGGCGGGGGTGGGAGGGGTGGAGGTGGGTCTCGCAGCAGGTCAGCGCCTGCCGGGCCGCGGCCTCCGCCTCGCCGTCACGGCCCAGGCCGTGCAGGGCGGCCGCTGTCACGAGGTCCAGCTTCCCGGCGTGGCCCCGCTCCCACTTCGGGGTGAACCGGCTCGCCTCGGCGAGGGCTTCGGCGAACCGGCCCTGGCCGTTCAGGCTGCGCACCAGGGTGCAGTGCAGCGCCGCCCCCGTACCCTCGACGCCCTCCGCGCCCTCGGCGCGGGGCTGGTTCCCCCGGGCGATGGCCTCGGCCTCCTCGTGGCGTCCCAGCCCGCACAGTGCCTCGGCCAGGCTGTCCAGCACGACCAGTTCCACGTTCCAGACCGCCGCCACACGCTTGTGATGGGTCAGCTCACGCAGCACGGACTGCAGCTCCGCCTCGGCCTCGGCGTGCCGCCCCTGCAGGCCGAGGACCGCCGCGCGGTTGTGGCGGACCAGCAGTTGGAGGCGGCGCAGCGATCCCGCCGTACCGTCCAGCTCCGCGACGAGGGTCTCCATCTCGGCCAGCACCTCGTCGCCGCGCCCGTGGACGCAGGCCAGCGTCGTGGCCAGCGTCCTCGCGTACCAGGTGAACCTGAGGCGGCGGTTCTGCCGCCACAGCCGCCGGGCCGCCGCCTCGCAGGCTCTGGCCTCGGCCTCGGCCTCCTCGTACCTGCCCTCCTTCGCGAGCTCGGCGACGTGACGCACGGAGGCGGTGAGCCGTCGCGAGCGGAAGGAGGGCGGGGCGGGAAGCTTCACCCGCCGGAGATTACGTGAACATGCCCATTCGGTGGGCGGCAGGGCACCCTGGACGCACGGCGGGACACCTCAGAAGCACCCTGGACGCGCGGCGGGACACAGGAACACACCCCCGACACACGGCAGAGCACCGGAACGCACCCCCGACACACGGCAGGACACCAGAACGCACCCCGGACACACAGGGCAAGGCACCGGAAGGCAACCTCCGGGCGCACGGCAGGACATCCGACGGCGCCCCGGACACACGGCAGGGCCCGCCGCCGGTGGTGAACCGGGGGCGGGCCCTGAGGCGGTGGCGCGTACGGGGTCAGGCCGTCGTGAACCACACGGTCGTGTCGGCGGGCACCTTGGTCTCGCCGTCGGTCTCCGCGATCTCGCCGCTGGACAGCAGGACGCGGCCGTAGGCGGGGGTGGTCACCGACTCGCCCGTGGTGTTGGCGACACACACGAAGTCGCCGCGGCGCAGGGCCAGGACGCCCTCGGGCGCGCGCAGCCACTCCACCGAGTCGCCCGCGCCGAGGTCAGCGTGCTCGCGGCGCGCCGCGAGGGCCGCGCGGTACAGCTCCAGCGTGGAGCCGGCCTCGCCGGTCTGGGCCTCGACGCTCAGCTCGCCCCAGGCGGCCGGCTGGGGCAGCCAGCTGCCGCCGGAGCCGAAGCCGAAGGAGGAACCGGTGCGGGTCCACGGGATCGGCACCCGGCAGCCGTCGCGGAAGCCGTCCTGGCCCGCGCCGCGGAAGAACGCCGGGTCCTGGCGCGCCTCGTCGGGCAGGTCGACGACGTCCGGCAGGCCGAGCTCCTCGCCCTGGTAGACGTAGGCCGAGCCGGGCAGCGCCAGCATCAGCAGGGAGGCGGCGCGGGCGCGGCGCAGGCCGAGCTCGCGGTCGCCCGCCGTGCGGATCTGGGTGCCGAGGCCGGGCGGGTTGGCGAAGCGGGTGGCGTGCCGGGTGACGTCGTGGTTGGACAGCACCCAGGTCGCGGGGGCACCCACCGGGCGCATGGCCTCCAGGGTGCGGTCGACGACCGTGCGCAGCTCCTCGGCGTCCCATTCGGTGCCCAGGTACTGGAAGTTGAAGGCCTGGTGCAACTCGTCGGGACGCACGTAGTTGGCGGTGCGCTCCACGGTCGGGGTCCACGCCTCGGCGACGAAGATGCGCTCGCCGGAGTACTCGTCGAGGATCAGACGCCACTGCCGGTAGATGTCGTGGACGCCGTCCTGGTCGAAGAACGGCATGACATCGTTGCCCAGCAGCTTGAGCTGATCGTGGGAGCCGAGGTCGGGCAGACCGGCCGCCTTGACCATGCCGTGGGCGACGTCGATACGGAAACCGTCCACGCCCATGTCCAGCCAGAAGCGCAGGATCGAGCGGAACTCGTCGCCGACGGCCGGGTGCTCCCAGTTGAAGTCGGGCTGCTCGGGGGCGAACAGGTGCAGGTACCACTCGCCCGGGGTGCCGTCGGGCTCGGTGACCCGGGTCCAGGCGGGGCCGCCGAAGATGGACTCCCAGTCGTTGGGCGGCAGTTCGCCGTTCTCGCCCTTGCCGGGGCGGAAGTGGTAGCGGTCCCGGCTCGGCGAGCCGGGGCCCTCCGCGAGGGCGCGCTTGAACCACTCGTGCTGGTCGGAGGAGTGGTTGGGCACCAGGTCGACGATGATGCGCAGGCCCAGGCCGTGGGCGTCGCGGATCAGCGCGTCGGCGTCCAGGAGGTTGCCGAACATCGGGTCGACGGCGCGGTAGTCGGCCACGTCGTAGCCGGCGTCGGCCTGCGGGGAGGCGTAGAAGGGGCTGAGCCACACGGCGTCCACGCCGAGGTCGCGCAGGTACGGGAGACGGGAGCGTACGCCTTCCAGGTCGCCCATGCCGTCGCCGTTGCTGTCGGCGAAGCTGCGCGGATAGACCTGGTAGATCACCGCGTCCCGCCACCAGTCGCGGCGCTTGGCGACGGTGGCGACGGCGGAGTTCGGTGCCGGGTCGGCGGAATGCTGGCTCATGGCGTCCTTGGGTAACTGAGTGGATGTCATGTGGGCTTCGGGTACGGGTTGACGAGGCGGCCGCGGTGGCAGCGGGGTCGGATGGCCACCGTGGCCGCCTCGGGTCCCTGGGGCGACGCCCTGGGGGGCGCGGGGAACCTGCGCGACCGGTCGCGACGAGAGCCGCGCACGACCGGCGGCGGCCGGTTCCCCTCTCCGCGCCTACCCCTTCGTGCCGCCCGCGGTCAGGCCGGTCACGAGGTTCTTCTGCACGAGGTAGAAGAACGCGGAGACGGGTATGGCGACCAGGACCGCGGTGGCGGCCATCAGGTTGCGCTGGGCGTCGTGCTCGCTGACGAAGCTCTGCAGACCGACCGCGAAGGTGTACTTGGTGTCGCTCAGCATGAACGTCGAGGCGAAGGCGACCTCACCGAATGCGGTGATGAAGCTGTAGAAGGCGGCGACCGCGAGACCGGGCTTGGCCAGCGGCAGGATCAGCCGGAAGAAGGTGCCGAACGGGGAGAGCCCGTCGACGCGGCCGGCTTCGTCGATCTCGAAGGGGATGGTGTCGAAGTAGCCCTTCAGCAGCCAGGCGCAGTAGGGCACCGCGGTCGAACAGTAGACCATGATCAGGCCGAGGTAGCTGTCGATCAGCTGAAGGTCGGACAGGATCTGGTACATCGGGACGATCAGCACGGCGATCGGGAACATCTGGGTCACCAGAAGCACCCACATGAACTTCTTGTAGCCGGGGAAGCGCATCCGCGAGACGGCGTAGCCGGTGGTCGCGGCGATCATCACGCCGATGACCGTGGTGCCGAGCGAGACGATGAGCGAGCTCTTCATCCACTCGAAGAAGTTGGTCTCCGTCAGCACGAACGTGTAGTTGCTGAACGTCATCTTCCCCCAGATGTCACCGGGGTGCAGGTAGTCGTCCTTGTCCGGGCCCAGCGACAGGAAGACCAGCCAGGCGATCGGGAACAGCGCGATCAGGCTGCCCGCTATGAGGATGCCGTGGGAGGCGAGGGAGCCCAGCAGGCTGCGGCTGCCCCGGCGGCGCGTGCCGCCCCTGGGCTCGGACAGGCGGCCGGTCCCGGTCTTCTCCTGGGCGGAGGTCTCGACTGTGGTCGTACTCATGTGAGCTCCTGCCTCAGATCGCGAGCTGCTGGTCGTTGCGGTTGAGCCAGCGGCGGTAGAAGGAGGTGAAGACGATCAGGATGGCCAGCAGCAGGATGCCGTAGGCCGCGGACTGCGCGAAGTCGCGCGGCTGCTGTCCGAAGCCCAGGTAGTAGGCCCAGGTCACGAGGATCTGGGCGTCCGGGGCGGTGTTGCCGAACAGCAGGAAGATCACGGCGAACTGGTTGAACGTCCAGATCACGCCGAGCAGGACGACGGTGGAGCTGACCGAGCGCAGGCCCGGCAGGGTCACGTAGCGGAAGCGCTGCCAGGCGCTGGCGCCGTCCATCTCCGCGGCCTCGTAGAGCGAGCCGTCGATGGACTGGAGGCCGCCGAGCAGCGAGACCATCATGAACGGGACACCGCACCAGGTGTTGACCATGATCGCCGCGAACCGCTGCCAGAAGGTGTCCTCCAGCCAGGCCGGCGTCGGCAGGTGCAGGAACTCCAGGGCGGAGTTGACCACGCCGCTGTCGGCGAGCATGAACCGCCAGCCGAAGACGGTGACGAAGGTGGGGACCGCCCACGGCAGGATCAGGATCAGCCGGTAGAAGGTGCGGCCGCGCAGCTTCTGGTTGAGCAGCAGGGCGAGGCCGAGGCCGATGGTGTAGTGCAGGGCCACACAGACGGCCGTCCAGACGATCGTCCAGACGAAGTGGGACCAGAACCGGTCGTAGGCGGTCGGACCCCAGAGGATGTCGGCGTAGTTGTCGAGCCCGATGAACTTGTACGTCGCCTCGATCTCGTTGACGCCGATGGTGCGCCCCGTGTTGAGGCTGTTGGCGTCGGTGAGCGTCAGGTAGAAGCCGTACGCCAGCGGATACAGCACGAGGATGCCGAGCACGATCGCCACCGGGGTGATCATGGCGTAGGCGTACCAGTGCTTCTCGTAGGCGTGCTTCAAGCGCTGCCCGAGGCCGGGCCGGGGCGCGCGGTCACCGCGGCGCTTGCCGGTCGCTCGATCGATGGCGACTGTCATGGTTCGACACCTTCTGGAAGATCAAAAAGATCACGGGGAGTACGGCGCACAGGCCGGCGGCCGCCGGGACGCTCCCCCCACCATGATCGGGGCGTCCCGGCGGCCACGGGCGGTCACTTGCTGAAGTCCGGCACCAGCTTGGCGATGGAGGTCTCAGCGCTGCTCAGGCCCTTGTCCAGGGACTTCTTGCCACCGGCGATGGCGGGCAGCTCGGTGTCCAGCGGACCCCACAGGGAGCTGTACTCGGGCAGGGCCGGGCGCGGCTGGGCGGCGGCCAGGACGACCCCGTAGCCGGCGATGCCCGGGTCGGCCTTGACCTGCGCCGTGTAGGCGTCGTCGCGCGTGGGAAGCGTGGAGTTCTTCAGCGCGATGGTCTCCTGGGCCTTGGCCGAGGTCATGAAGTTCACGAACTTCAGCGCGGCCTTCTGGTGGGCCTCGTCGGAGCCGGCGTACACGGAGAGGTTGTGGCCGCCGGTCGGGGCGCCCGCCTTGCCGCTGGAGCCCGCCGGGACGGTGGTGATGCCCAGGTTGGCCTTGTCCTTGAACGCGGAGCCCTTGTAGAAGTTGGTGATCTCCCACGGACCCTGGATGATCGCGGCGACCTTGCCGTTGACGAACGCGTCCTGGATGTGGGCGTACGCGTCGGCGGTGGTGTCGGCCTTGTGCAGGCCCTTGCCGTCGAAGAGGTCCAGCCAGGTGCCGTAGGCCTTCTTCGCCTCGGGCGAGTTGACCGTGATCTTCTTGGCGGCGGCGTCGACGGTGTCGGTGCCCTCGCCGTACAGGAAGGACTGGGCGTAGTAGGCCTGGGTGGAGCCCCAGTAGCCGTCGACGCCGGTCTTCGCCTTGATCGTGGCGGCGGCCTTCTTCAGCTCGTCCCAGGTCTGCGGCGCCTCGACGCCGGCCTTCTCGAACAGAGCCTTGTTGTAGACCAGGGCCAGGGTGTCCGTGACGAACGGAACACCGTAGGTCTTGCCCTCGTACTTGGCCTGCTCGATCAGGTTGGTCTTGAACTTGGCCTGGTCCGCGAGGGCCTCGGTGCCGTCCAGCGGCAGGAAGTAACCCTTCTTGGCGAAGGCGGGGGTCCAGCCGACCTCGGAGCGCAGGATGTCCGGGGCACCCTTGGAACCGGCGGCGGTGTCGAACTTGTTCTGCGCCTGGTCGAAGGGGACGTTGACGTACTTGACCTTGACGTCCTTGTTGGCCGCCTCGAACTTCTTGACCAGGGCCTGGTACGTCGGCGCCTCGTTGGTCGCGTTGGAGGTGTCCCACCAGGTGATGGTGACCGGGCCGTCGGCCTTGTCGCCGCTGTCACTGCCGCCGCCGCAGGCCGTCGCCGCGAGGGCGAGGGACGCCACCAGCGCGCTGGCCGCTATGCCACGCCGCATGAGTTCTCCTTGAGGGTGAAAGCCCGTGTTGCCAGGGGTGACGGTCCCGCCCGTCTCCCCGTGTCTTGCCGACTGCGCCTTTGCGGCCGCCGGGCGACTGGAACGTAACAGCCATGTAAGCGGCGCGAAAGACCTTGCAGAAAAAAAGTGCAAGGGATCTCAGGCGTTACGTCGGCGTGACCTGTTCTCCACTGTCGCGAGACCCGGTATTGCAGGTGATCAGCGCGGCGAGGAACACTTGTGCAAGACTCTGCAAGCTCTTGCCGTACGTTTCACGAGGGGACGCCATGCCACAGCAACCACCGGTGCGCCGGTCGATCGCACGCACCCGGCGTCCGGTTGGTGTGCAAGGCGACATACGAGCGGTACAGTCCACTGCCGTGACCACACGGCTTGCTGACATCGCTGCGCAGGCGGGGGTGAGCGAAGCGACCGTCAGCCGCGTCCTCAACGGGAAGCCGGGCGTCGCCGCCACCACCCGCCAGTCCGTGCTGGCCGCCCTCGACGTGCTCGGCTACGAGCGCCCCGTCCGGCTGCGCCAGCGCAGCGCGGGCCTGGTCGGACTGATCACGCCCGAGCTGGAGAACCCGATATTCCCGGCCCTGGCGCAGGTCATCGGCCAGGCATTGACCCGCCAGGGCTACACCCCGGTGCTCGCCACGCAGACACCGGGCGGCTCCACCGAGGACGAGCTCACCGAGATGCTGGTCGACCGCGGGGTCGCCGGGATCATCTACGTCTCCGGGCTGCACGCCGACACCACCGCCGACATGCAGCGCTACGAGCAGCTGCGGGCGCAGGGCGTGCCCTTCGTGCTCGTGGACGGTTTCTCGCCGAAGGTGCAGGCGCCGTTCATCTCCCCCGACGACCGCGCGGCGATGCAGCTGGCGGTCACGCACCTGGCCTCGCTGGGCCACACCCGGATCGGCCTGGCCCTCGGGCCGAAGCGGTTCGTGCCGGTGCAGCGCAAGATCGACGGGTTCGTGCGCACCATGCAGGAACAGCTGGGGCTGCCGGCCGAGACGATCGAGACGGAGCTGGTCCAGCACTCTCTGTACACGCTGGAGGGCGGCCAGGCGGCCGCGACCGCGCTCATCGACCGCGACTGCACGGCGGTGGTGTGCGCCAGCGACATGATGGCGCTCGGCGCCATAAGGGCCGCCCGGCAGCGGGGCCTGTCCGTGCCGCACGACATCTCGGTGGTCGGCTTCGACGACTCCCCGCTGATCGCGTTCACCGACCCGCCGCTGACCACCGTGCGCAAGCCGGTCCCGGCGATGGGCCAGGCCGCCGTGCGCACGCTGCTGGAGGAGATCGGCGGAACGCCCGCCCCGCACAGCGAGTTCGTGTTCATGCCCGAGCTGGTGGTGCGCGGTTCGACCGCCTCCGCCCCCGGGGACCGCAATCGTCCCTAAGATGGAGACGGTCCCTTCTGGTGCGCTTTTGAGGTGCGCTCCGGACCGGCCCAGAGGATGATCGGTGGCGTAACTATTGTCTGGCAGACTCTGTGCCCATGGGTGAGACGACCGTGACGACGCAGCAGGAACGCCTGGAAGAGGCCGTCCCGCAGCCTGTCGCGGACACGCCCGGGCAGCGGCTGCTGCGCCGGGTGCGCGCCCCGCGAAGGCCCCGTCTGTGGTTCGAGATCCTGCTGATCGCGGTGAGTTACTGGACGTACTCGCTGATCCGCAACGCGGTCCCGGAGCAGAGGGCCGAGGCGCTGCGCAACGCCGACTGGATCTGGCGGTTCGAGCACCAGCTGGGCCTGGCCTTCGAGCACTCCGTGAACCACGCGGTGAACGGCGTGACTTGGCTCGTCGTCGGCATGAACTACTACTACGCCACCCTGCACTTCGTGATCACGCTGGGTGTTCTGGTGTGGCTCTACCGTAGTCACCCGGGGCGTTACGCGGCGACCAGGACGGTGCTGTTCGCCACCACCGGTGTGGCGCTGGTCGGTTACTACCTGTATCCGCTCGCCCCGCCCCGGCTGATGACCGGCGGCGGCTTCGTCGACACGGTCCTGGTCCACCAGACCTGGGGCTCGATGGCCTCCGGCGACCTGAAGAACATGTCGAACCAGTACGCCGCGATGCCGTCGATGCACATCGGCTGGTCGCTGTGGTGCGGACTGACCGTCTTCGCGCTGGCCGCGGTCCCCTGGGCCAGGGTGCTGGGCCTGCTCTACCCGGCGCTCACCCTGGTCGTCATCGTCGCCACGGCCAACCACTTCTGGCTGGACGCGGTGGGCGGCATCCTGTGCCTGGCGTTCGGCTACCTGGTGGCGCGCCTGTGGTACGGAGCGCTGCCGCACTCCCTGCCGCGGCTGGTGCCACCCAAGGGCGAACAGCGGATTCCGGCCAAACCCTGAGCGCCCCGGGACCTCGTTCCGGGGCCCCCGGCCAAACCCTGAGCGCCCCCGGACCTCGTTCCGGAACCCCGGCCAAACCCTGAGCGCCCCGGGACCTCGTTCCGGGGCCCCCGGCCAAACCCTGAGCGCCCCCGGACCTCGTTCCGGGGCCCCCGGCCAAACCCTGAGCGCCCCCGGGACCCCGCCGCGAGGCCCCCGCCGAACCCTGAGGCACCGGGGCCTGCTCCTGGTCCCGGCGGGCCCTACCGGTCCGCGTAGAACAGCTCGTCCACCACCGTGCGGGCCCGGCGCATGGTCCGCCGGTAGCCGTCCAGCATGTCCCCCACGTGCCCGGGTCCGTAGCCGAGGTAGCGGCCCACCGCGGCCAGCTCGCGCGCGTCGGAGGGGAAGGTGTCCCCGGCCCGCCCGCGCACCAGCATCACGGCGTTGCGCACCCGGGTGGCCAGCACCCACGCCTCGTCCAGGGTGCTCGCGTCGTCCTCGGACAGCAGCCCCGCCTCCCGTGCCGCGGCCAGCGCCTTACGGGTGCGGGTGGTCCGCAGCCCCGGCTGCCGGGCCCCGTGCCGCATCTGGAGCAGCTGCACGGTCCACTCCACGTCGGACAGGCCGCCGGGCCCCAGCTTGGTGTGCAGCTTGGGGTCGGCGCCGCGCGGCATCCGCTCGGACTCCATCCGCGCCTTCAGCCGCCGGATCTCCCGTACGGCGTCCTCGTCCAGGCCGCCGGCGGGGTAGCGCAGGGGGTCGACGAGCTCGACGAAGCGCCGCCCGAGGTCCTCGTCCCCGGCCACCGGCTCGGCCCGCAGCAGCGCCTGCGACTCCCAGACCAGGGACCAGCGGCGGTAGTACGCCTCGTACGACTTCAGGGTGCGCACGAGCGGCCCGGACTTGCCCTCGGGGCGCAGGTCGGCGTCGATCAGCAGGGGCGGGTCGGCGCTGGGGATCTGGAGCAGACGGCGCATCTCGGAGACGACCTTGTTGGCCGCGTTCGCCGCCTCCTGCTCGGGGACGCCCTCGCGCGGCTCGTGCACGAAGACGACATCGGCGTCGGAGCCGTAGCCCAGCTCGTGGCCGCCGAAGCGGCCCATGCCGATGATCGTGAAGCGGGTGGGCAGGGTGTCGCCCCAGCCAGCCCGGACGACCGCGCGCAGGGTGCCCGCGAGGGTGGCGGCGGTGAGGTCGGAGACCGCTCCCCCGACCCGGTCCACCAGTGCTCCCTGGTCGGGCTCGGCGGGCTGGGCCTCGGTGCCGTAGGAGCTGACGATGTCGGCGGCGCAGGTGCGGAAGAGCTCACGGCGGCGCACCCCGCGCGCGGCTCTGACCCCGTGCTCGGCGTCGTCCGCGCGGCCCACCGCGGCGAGGGTCTCCTGCTCCAGATGGGCCCGGGTGCGCGGCGCGAGGCCCGCGCCGTCCCCGTCGCCGAGCAGCGCGACCGCCTCCGGGGCGCGCATCAGCAGGTCGGGGGCGAGCCGCCCGGCGGACAGCACCCGGGCGAGGTTCTGCGCGGCGGCGCCCTCGTCCCGCAGCAGCCGCAGGTACCAGGGCGTCTTGCCCAGCGCGTCGGAGACCTTGCGGAAGTTCAGCAGGCCCGCGTCCGGGTCGGCGGAGTCGGCGAACCAGCCCAGCAGCACCGGCAGCAGGGTGCGCTGGATGGCGGCCTTGCGGGTGACGCCGGAGGCGAGGGCCTCCAGGTGGCGCAGGGCGGCCGCCGGGTCGGCGTAGCCGAGGGCGATGAGGCGCTCGCGGGCCGCCTCGGCGCTGAGCCGGGCCTCGCCGGGGGCGAGCTGGGCGACGGCGTCCAGCAGCGGGCGGTAGAACAGCTTCTCGTGCAGTCGGCGCACCACACCGCCGTGGCGGCGCCACTCGCGGTTCAGCGCGACGACCGGTTCGGTGCGCAGGCCCAGTGAGCGGCCGAGGCGCCGCTGGTCGGCCTCGCCCTCGGGGACGAGGTGGGTGCGGCGCAGCTGGTAGAGCTGGATGCGGTGTTCCAGCGAGCGCAGGAAGCGGTACGCCTCGTCGAGCTGCACGGCGTCGGCGCGGCCCACGTAGCCGCCGGCGGCGAGCGCCTGGAGGGCGTCGAGGGTGGTGCCGCTGCGCAGGGTGGCGTCGGCGCGGCCGTGCACGAGCTGCAGCAGCTGCACGGCGAACTCGACGTCCCTGAGTCCGCCGGGACCGAGTTTGAGCTCGCGGTCGAGCTCGGCGACGGGGATGTTCTCCACCACCCGGCGGCGCATCTTCTGCACGTCGGCGACGAAGTTCTCCCGCTCGGCCGCCTGCCAGACCAGGGGCGACACGGCGGCCACGTACTCCTCGCCCAGCTCCAGGTCGCCGGCCACCGGGCGGGCCTTGAGCAGGGCCTGGAACTCCCAGGTCTTGGCCCAGCGCTGGTAGTAGGCGAGGTGGCTGCTGAGGGTGCGCACGAGGGGGCCGTTGCGGCCCTCGGGGCGCAGGTTGGCGTCGACGGGCCAGATGGAGCCCTCGACGGTGGTCTCGGAGCAGATCCGCATCATGTGCGAGGCCAGCTTGCCGGCCGCGCGCAGCGCCTTGTCCTCCTCGGCGCCCTCGGCGGCCTCCGCGACGAAGATGACGTCGACGTCGGAGACGTAGTTCAGCTCGTGGCCGCCGCACTTGCCCATCGCGATCACCGCGAGCCGGCACTGCGCCGCGTCGCCGGGCGCGGCCGCGCCGGCCTGGGCGAGGGCGGAGCGCAGGGTGGCGGTGGCGAGGTCGGCGAGCTCGGCGGCGGTCTGGGCGAGGTCGGTGGTGCCGCACACGTCACGGGCCGCGATGGACAGCAGACACCGCCGGTAGGCGACGCGGAGCGCGACGGGGTCGCCGGCCTCGGCGAGGCAGCGCTCGAACTCCTCCACGCCCGGGTGCAGGTCGCGCGGCTCGTAGGTGACCAGCGCCCGCCAGTCCCCGGGGTGCCGGGCGAGGTGGTCGGCGAGGGCCGCGGAGGCGCCGAGCACGCCCAGCAGGCGGTCGCGCAGCGGCTTGGCCGCTATCAGCGTGTCCACCAGTTCGCGGCGGTCGGTGGGCGCGCGCTGCGCCTCCAGCAGCCGGACCAGGCCGTGCAGCGCGAGGTCGGGGTCGGCGGTGCCGCCGAGGGCCTCCAGCAGCACCGGGTCGCTGCGTACGGCGGTCAGCTCCGGGCTGTCCAGCAGCAGTTCGGCGGCGGACGGATCGGTGAAGCCGTGCCGCAGCAGTCGGGTGAAGGTACTGCTCCTGCGCCCCGGCGCCGTCATGCCCCGCCTCCCGTCCGATCAAGGTCGTCCGTTCGAGACTAGCCCCAGTCCGCCTCACGGGCGCCGATGAGTTCCGTCCGTGAGACGGGTCCACACCGGAGGCGCACGGAAGGAGAGGCGATGCCCGACACGACCCCGAGGACCAGCCTGGACGCCCGGTACAGCGATCCCGCGGCCACCGCGACCGACTGGGCGGAGGCCGAGAGGCTGCTGGCCGCCGCCGAGCTGTTCTGGATCTCGACCGTACGGCCGGACGGGCGGCCGCACGTCACTCCGCTCCCCGCGGTCTGGTCGCGGGGAGCGCTGCACTTCTGCACGGGCCCGGAGGAACGCAAGGCGCGCAACCTGGCGGCGAACCCCCGGGTCGTCCTGACCACCGGCAGCAACACCTGGGACCGGGGCTACGACGTGGTGGTCGAGGGCGAGGCGGTCCGGGTGACGGACGAGGGACGTCTGCGCGAACTGGCCGGGGCGTGGGAGGCGAAGTACGGCGGTTTCTGGCACTTCGAGGTCCGGGAGGGCCATTTCCACCACGGCGCCGGGCGCGCCGTCGTCTACTCGGTGGCGCCGGACACGGTTTTCGGGTTCGGTAAGGGTGAGCCGTTCAGCCAGACGCGGTGGCGGTTCGGCTGACCTTCGGATGACGCGACAAGGGAGTCACGCCATGCAGATGAGCCTCGAGGTCGTCCTTCTTCCGGTCACCGACGTGGACCGGGCGAAGGAGTTCTACCGGGACAAGGTCGGCTTCCATGTCGACCTGGACGGCGAGGTGATGCCGGGGGTGCGGATCGTCCAGCTCACGCCGCCCGGTTCGGGCTGTTCGATCGCCCTGGTGGACGGCCTCCAGGTGCCCACGGGCATGCCGGAGCCCGGCACGTACCACGGGCTCCAGCTGGTCGTCACCGACGCCAAGGCCGCCCACGAGGAGCTCACCGGCCGGGGCCTGGACGTCACCGAGCCCCAGCAGTGGACCCCGGAGGACGGGGCGACCTTCATGTACTTCAAGGACCCGGACGGCAACGGCTGGTCGATCCAGGAGTACCGGCGCCGGCTGACGGAACCGCTGCACAGGCTGCTGGCCGAGCAGGCGGAACGGGCGGAGCGGGGCGAGTAGCGGTCCCCGGTTCCCCGTCCGGGCCGGGGGGGCGGGGCGGGGGGGGGCCCCCCCCCCCCCCCCCCCCCCCCCCCCCCCCGCCCCCCCGGGGGCCCCCCCCCCCCCGGGCCCCCTTTGAGCCCCGACCACCCCCCC